>NZ_WHNU01000036.1:0-102285 GCF_009362305.1 Burkholderia sp. BE17 | reverse complement strand
GGGCTGGTCGGGGAGAATCTCGGCAAGATCGCTTCGTCGACGGCGGGCGGCGACGTCGTTGCCGGCAAGTCGGCCGTCGTCGGCGGGCTCGCGGGTGTCAATCGCGCGACGATCCTGGCGTCGACGGCGAACGGCAGCGTTCGGGTCGGCAACGCCGCGGTGGCGGGCGGGCTCGTGGGGCATAACGCGGGCACGGTCCGCGCATCCACCGCGAACGGCAACGTCTCGACCGGCGACGACAGCCAACTGGGTGGTCTCGTCGGCCGTAACGACGTCCTCGGCGTGGTGACGGCGTCGAGCGCGCATGGCAACGTGGACGGGCGGGCCAACGCAAAGGCCGGTGGTCTCGTCGGCTCGAACGACGGCGCGATCGGCGCTTCGTCGGCCAACGGGACGGTCAAGGTGGGCGCGCGGAGCGTGGCGGGCGGCCTCGTGGGCGAGAACCGTGGCACCGTGATCGCTTCCTCGGCGGCCGGCGGCGTATCGGCCGGTGCGAACGGTATCGCGGGCGGCCTCGTCGGGCGTAACGAAGGCAGCGTGTCGTCGTCGAGCGCGTCGGGCAACGTCGTCGCGGGCAACGATAGTTCCGTCGGCGGCCTGGTCGGTCATAACGTCATGAACGCATCGATCAATGCGTCCGACGCGTCCGGTTCGGTGAAGGGCGGCGATGTCAGCTCAGTCGGTGGTCTCGTCGGCAAAAACGACGGCAAGATCGCGTCGTCGTCGTCGTCGTCGTCGGGTGAGGTGTCCGGCGGGCGCAATGCCCGGCTGGGCGGCGTGGCAGGCACAAACTTCGGCAATGTCGATCGTTCGAGCTCGAGCAGCCGTATTGCCTATACGGTCGGCTACGACCAGTTCTACGGTGGGCTGGTCGGCGTCAACTTCGGCTGGATGCGCGGCAATAGCGTGAGCGGAAGCGCGGCGGCGGTGCCGCTCGCGGGCCTCAATTTCCGCGATATCCGGAACTGATCGGCGTCGATCCGGGAAGCGGCGTTCATTGCGGTGATGCTCGCTTCCCGGGCACGTCACGCTGTCGCGATGTCGATCCGACGCCCGTTCGGCAGGCATGCCGGACGGGTTGCCGAGCCGGCGATGGCGGTACGTATGCCGTCGCCGGCCCGGTTTCCGTCGAAACGATGCTTTCAAAGGTCCTTCACGTCGATCCGTGAAGAACCTTTTCTTTTGGCCGCGAGCCGGACACGGCCGGGAATCGTCAGAACGGTCGGCATTCGCGTGCGCTGTCGGCGCGTGTCGAGACGGCAGCGCGAACGGAGCTATCTCTAAAAATTCCCCGAACAAAATGCATCGCACGAGCGGCTGATCCTCCGAATGCTCAGTTGCCGCAATGCGGAACACGCGACGCATATTTGCCGCATCAAAGTTAGGTCAAGTCCGAAAGCGAGATGCCATTCCATCTAACATGTACGAAATGGTTCACATGATGCAGACACCCATGTGGGCGTTTGGCATGATCGGAAATCCCCTTTTTTCCAGGTGTTTTCCGAGACGATCACGCGTGCCGGAGCGACGTCGTTCCGGTCGCGTTCGCGATCGTCGCCGCGCGCCATGTCGCAGAGCCCGCTTCAATCCCTTCGTCGTTATCAGAGCATCTCGGTGTTTGGCGGCGGAATCGTCGTCACCGTCCTTGTCCTGATCGCTTGCGGTCTCGGGATGGCGTCGATCGTCTCGGGTTATGTCGAGGGGGCTCGGCGCAACTACCTGAACGGCCTGGAGCAGACGCTCAATGAAATCCATGTGAGCGAAACCTCGTTCCGCAACGGCGTAGCGAACGCGCAACTGATCTGGCAGGAGGCCAGCGACGCGCCGGCGGCCGTCGTCGACGAATTCTTCGCCAACGACCAACGTATCGCGACCCGGCCGTATCCGTCGCTCATCGTCGGTGTGCCGGCGCAAACCGGCAACCGGGCCGAAGTCGCGCGCTATCTGTCGCTGTCGGTGCTGCTGTCGCGCATCTGCGCGGCCAGTTCTATCAATCGCGGGCGTACGCTGGAGGGCTACCACTACAGCACGCGCACGGGATTGCTCGCGCTGATCCCCCATCGGAACCGCGACGATCCGGCGCTGGTTTCGCCGGGAAGCCGTGCACGCGTGCTGGACGCGCTGCGCATCGATTTCGAGCGCCCGTATCCGGACATCGCCGATACGCGCCCGCGTGTGCGCTGGCTGGCGCCGTTCATCGATCCCGTGTCGGGGCAGTCGCGTATCCGGATTGCGGCCGAGGCGCGCGACAACGGTAAACCGTTTGCGGTGCTCGTCACCGAATATCCACCCGAATACCTGCTGTCCTGGCTTGCCGACTATCGCCCGGAAGGCACGTTCTACATCAAGACGGCCGATGGCCGGCTCGTCACGATGGATCCGTCGGCGCGCGATACCGGTCGCATGGAAAGCCTGTCGAAGCTGAATCCGCGATGGAGCGGTGCGTCGTCGCCGGGCGCGCCCGTGTTCCGCGACGGTTTCCTGTTGTTTCACGGCAAGCTCGAATCGACGGGCTGGACGCTTGCCTATGCGCTGTCGTGGGCCGACATTGCGGCCGGCGTCGCGCGTTCGGCCGGCACGCTCGGCGCCGCGACGCTGCTTGCGCTCGTGGTCATGTGGGGGCTGCTGCTGCGCTTTCATCGGCGCGAGTTCGTGCCGCTCTACACGCGTTCGCAGCGCGTGTTCGACAGCGAAGCACTGTGCCGCAGCGTGATCGAGATGGCGCCGATCGGGCTCGGGCTGATCGCGCGCGACGACGGACGTTTCATGCTCGTCAGCCCTGCGCTCACGGACATGGTTGCGCGGATCGGCGGCGACTATCATGCGCTGTCGAGCCAGGTGGCCGACGCATGGCAGGCGCGCGGCGACGCAGGCGGCGTGCTGCACGACGACCTCCTGCTGGGGGGCGTGGAAGCCGCGCATCTGCACCTCGAATTCATTGCGTGCGGCGCACGCTATCAGGGCACGGACGTGCTGATCGCCGCGGTCGCCGACATGACCGCCAAGCGGCAACTCGTGCAGCAACTGGAAGAGGCCGTGCGCGCGGCCGATTCGGCCAACGCCACGAAATCGTCGTTCCTCGCGGCGATGAGCCACGAGATCCGTACGCCGCTGAACGTGATTCTCGGCAACCTCGAACTGCTCGAGCGCTCGGCGCTCGACGCGACCCAGCATGATCGCGTGCACACGTTGCGCGCGTCGGCGATGAGCCTGCTCGCGCTCGTCAGCGACATTCTCGATTTCTCGAAGATCGAGGCCGGTGCGATGTCGGTGGAATCGATCGAGTTCGACGTGATCGCGATGGTCGAGCGTGAGTTGAACGCGTTCGCGACGATCGCGAAGGCGAAGGGGGTCCAGCTATTCTGCGGGATCCATGCGAGCAGTACGCAACAGATGCGCGGCGATCCTACCCGGTTCGCGCAAGTGCTCCGCAACCTGCTGAGCAATGCGCTCAAGTTTACCGATGTCGGCCTCGTGACCGTGCGCGTCGCGGTCATTGCAGAAAGGCACGACACGCCGGAGCTGTCGATCGCGGTCGAGGACACCGGCATCGGTATCGCCGCCGAACATCGACGCAAGCTGTTCAACGCATTTTCGCAGGGCGACACGTCGATCACACGGCGCTACGGCGGCACGGGGCTCGGGCTTGCGTTGTGCGACCGGCTCGTCGCGGCGATGGGCGGCCGCATCGAAGTGGCGAGTGAACCGGGCGCAGGCAGCCGTTTCACGGTCCTTTTGCCGCTCGGCCTGGACGTCGTCGCACTCGACCGGCCGCGCACGGCTCACGCACACGGGCTGACGCTGATCGCCGCGCATCCCGCGTGGCGCGAATTTGCGTTGCCGCATCTGCGCGCATGGGGATTCGACGTCAGTGTGTACGACAGCCCGTCGAGTCTGCCGACCGGCATCGCACGACACGGCGCGGTCGTGCTGTTCGGCGATTCCGACACGTGGTCGCATGCGGATCTGATCAGCCTGAGCGATTGCGAGATGCTGATACTCGCGATACCCGACGGCCCGCTCGAACCGTATCGAGCGGGCGACACGGTACGCGTATCGAGTTATTCGCTCGGCGGCTTGCGCGCCGCATTGGCGCTCGGCGGCCCGATGCGGGACGAAAGTGGGATCGATGCCGCATCGGGCGATGCCCCGCGACGTGACGATACGCACGCTTGCGATTCGGCGACGGCCGATTCGTCGCGCGACTCGGCCGCGTCAGGCAGTCGCGCATTGCGCGTGCTCGTTGCAGACGACGAAACCATCAACGGTTCGATTTTCAGCGAACAATTGTCTGCACTCGGCTGCACGGCAGCCGAGGTCGGATCGGGGCGTGCGGCGCTCGAATCGCTGGCCGGCGGCGACTGGGACGTGCTGCTGATCGGCGACGATCTGCCCGACATGCGCGCGCACGAACTGGCCGAAGCGGCACGTGGCGTCGATCCCGTGTGTGACGTATTGGTCGTGACGTCCCATCTGACGCCCGAAGGCATGCACCGCTGCACGACAGCCGGTGTGCGGCGCGTATTGACGAAACCCGTGACGCTCGGGCACCTGCGCGGCGCGCTCGCGCATGCGTGGCAGCGCCGTGCCGCGACTTCGGCGAAGGAACCATGCGTGGCCGCGCGTCCATTGGGCTCAACCGATCATGAAACGGCTTTGCATGACAAGTAACCAACAGCAGCGTACGCATCAATGCGTATCCAAAATAAAACAGGCAGGGTGCCGGCGCACGTCGCACGGCAGATTTCAAATCAATACTGAAGGGGAACGCCGTGCGTCATGTAGGGAAAATATTCGCACTGTTGCTCGAGTTTGCCGCACTCTCTGAGAAGTCTCGTCGGGAATTCCTGACGATGATGAACGAGTTTCTGCTCATGTCGCCGGTTCAGCGGCGACGTGCGCTGATCGATTGGAAAAATAGGGTGGATGACAACTCGCATGACCTGCCGGGCGATTCGAGCCACCGATAGCGCGCCGTGTGGCGGCATGACCACGCTGCGAGAGAGCGCGGCCGGACGCCGTCGCGGCATCCCGTAACGGCGCCAAGCCGTCGTGAACTTCGGCAAATCCGCGCGGCGCGGCAGTGCGGATACGTCGTGCGCATCACGGGCGCCAGCGCGTATCGTCCGCCGCGTGGCCTGCGCTGATTGCAGGGCGAACCGGGATTTATCTTAGAATTGAGTCACTATTTGTCCGGTGCGCCGTATACGGCTAGCCATCGACACGATGGCGCGAGCATGCTCCCCGTCGCGGCGGGGACCGGAAGCGTGACTGAAAGCCTCGGGGAAACAGGAACATGGACGAATTCTTTGTGCGCGTGATGGTAGCCGACGATCATCCGGCGTCCGCGCTCGGCATGTCACAGTCGCTGCAAGGCAACAGCACGATCAAGCTTGTAGGCACCGTTTCGAACTCGACGGACCTGGTCGCGGCGCTCGACGCGCAGCAGAGCGATGTGCTCGTGCTCGACTATGTGATGCCGGGCGGCAAGTACGGCGACGGGCTCGTGCTGCTGTCGTTCCTGCAGCGTCGTTACCCCGCGCTGCATATCGTGACGATCACGATGATCGACAATCCGAGCGTGCTGCGCGCGATCCACAAGCAGGGTGTGAGCTGCATCCTCAGCAAGTCGGACGCGATCTCGCACCTGATCGGCGCCGTGCATGCCGCGTATGTCGGTGCGAACTATGTGTCGCCATACATCAAGAAACTGCTGCAGGACATCGAATCCGAGCCCGTCGCCCGCGCACTGACGACACGCGAGATCGAGGTTGTCCGGTTGTTCGGCGCGGGCTATACGGTGGGAGAGATCGCCGCGCAGCTCCATCGCAGCAAGCAAACCATCAGTTCGCAAAAGTCGAGCGCGATGAAGAAACTCGGGATCGTTCGCGACGCGGATCTGATCCGTTACAACGATGAGCAAAAGCTCGCCGGCGCGTCCGACGGCGATACCGCGTCGACGTAACGCGCGAGGGCCGACTGCCGCTCCGGACGTTTCGGGGCAGACGCCGCTGAAATGACGCATTGCGTGCGGGCGGAGGCACGCCGCGCGACACGACTACCCTGTTTTCCAGGGAGCCGATGCGCCCGCATCGGTGAATGATTCGGTACGCCCGGCCACGAGCAACGAGATCGATACGACATGCCCGCAAAGCTGAAAAGACTTGTTTCGCACGCCACGGTGGCCGTCCGCAAACCATTCGAACCGGGGCGCGTCAGGAGGCAGCAACAGTTTCTGCTATACGGCAGCGGCGCGGCGATCTCGGCGTTCATTCTGGTGTGCGCGACACTCGTGTTGCTGCTCGACGTGCAGGAGTCGCTCGAGCGTTTCCGCGTCGAGTTCACGGGACGCAGGGCCGAACTCGTTGCCGAGGTGGAGATCATGAGGGCGCTGCGGAATCGCTATGTCGAGGACATGGAGCTGCAATGGGCCAGCGTCGCTGAAAATTCGCCGGGCCTGCCCGGGTTGCTCGCCGGCAAGCACGGCAAGCAGACGTTCGTCGGGCGGAATGGGCGAATTGCGATCGCCGCATTCGCCGACATCCCGCCGGCCACGTCAGCGAACAGTCACTTGCCTTACCTCGCACGCTATCTCGAGCGGGTCGAGGTGACGGGCGTCCTGCCGCCGCCACAACCGGCCGATCCGGGCGGTTCCGCCTATCTGATCGATCCGAACGGCGATTTCATCGTTGCGGCGGGGCATCCGCTCGTGAAGCGGGCGCTTGCGCTGCCCGGCGGTTTCGACGTAAGGGCACTGGTCGAGCAACTGCGGCCGATGGCGAACGATACGGCCGTATCGACGGCGCCCGCGGTTCGTCGAAACGCGATTGTGCTGGACCGGCGATTCGATCCGGTGCTCGGGCGCTCCGTGCTGCGGATGGTGCAATGGGTGCGTGGCGCGAACGGCAGGCCGGTCGTCTGGTTCGTCATCAACAGCCTGCCGCTGATAGAGGGGATACTGCGCTCGCCGGGCGCCGGCAGGGAATACGCGCTCGTCGACGCCGGAGGCAAGGTCCTGCTCGGCCGGCAACCCGACAGCGCAATGGTGGCCCGTGCGCTCGATCACGTGCGCAACGAGGCCGGCGAGCGAGCGGTCGCCCATCGCGTCGGCATGAACTTCGTCGTTAGCGACCGGGTGCCGAGATCGGACGAGGTGGTGATGGCGACCATCTCATGGCGTGCCGTTCTGAGCGACATAGTCCTGCGCGCGAGCTTGACGGTCGCACCCGCGCTCTTCGCGATCGCGCTGCTGTGGATGGCAATCGTGACGTTCGACAGGCGGGCGCTGCGTCCCGCGAATCGGCGTGCGATTCGTCTGATCGAAAGCGAGGCGCTCAACCGGACGCTGATCCGCACGGCGCCGGCCGGGCTCGTGCTGCTGTCGTTCGCCGACGGCGAAGCGATCGTGCGCAACGACGCGATGATCGCGTACGAGCGGGACGTGACGGGCGAGCCGCTCGGCAAGCGCTTGTGGCGCGCATATCGTGAGGGCGCGCCTGCCGGCAATGCGCGCACGCGGGTGACGCGAGAGCTGGCCATCGAGCGTGCGGGATACGGCGCAGCCTATCTCGACGCGCATATCGCGCGCACCAAGTACCGCGGGATCGACGTGTTGCTGTGCACGCTGCTCGACATCACGGCCCGCAAGCAGGCGGAGGAGAAGCTGCGCGAGGCGCGCGAAGCCGCCGAGTTCGCGAACAAGGCGAAATCGACGTTCCTTGCGACGATGAGCCATGAGATCCGCACGCCGCTCAATGCGATCGTCGGCAACCTGGAGTTGATGGAGCGCGCGGCACTTCCGGCACGGGAGCGGCGGCGCCTGAAGACGGTCATGTCGTCGTCCGATGCGCTGCTGCGCGTGATCAACGACGTGCTCGACCTGTCGAAGGCCGAGTCGAACCAGATGGCGCTCGAAAGCATTCCGTTCGACCTGCGTCGTGTCGTGAACGACGTGACTTCGATTTTCCGCCCGCTCGCGGATGCGAAAAACCTCACGCTCACATGCCGCATTGCCCCGGATCTCGCCGATGGCTACATGGGAGATTCGACCCGGCTGCGGCAACTGGTCTCGAACCTCGTCAGCAATGCGATCAAGTTTACAAAGCGCGGCAGTGTGACGATCGACGTACGGCTTGCACCGGCGGGCTCGGCCGGCCGTGGCGTCGAAATCGCTGTCAGCGATACGGGCATAGGCATTCCGGAAGACAGCATGCCGACCCTGTTCGATGTCTATATCCAGACCGACGCGTCGATCTACCGGCGCTTCGGCGGCACGGGGCTCGGGCTGCCGCTGTGTCGGCGCATCGTGACGCTGATGGGTGGCGAGTTGCGCGTCGACAGCCATCTTGGCGAAGGCACGGTTTTCGTGGCCGCGTTGCCGCTGCCCGAAGCGCCATCCGGCTGGCGAGACGATGCGCCGGAACCCGGGGCGCTCGCGGATACTGCGCGCGGGTACGAAGCGGAGGCGGAATTCGAAGCGGGTGGAGAGGCCGAGACGGACGCGGAGGCCGACGATGACGAGCTGCTGAGCGTGCTCGTCGCCGAGGATCATCCGGCAAGCCGGGCGCTGCTGCGTGACCAGCTCGACGCGTTGGGCTACGACGCGACAATCGTGTCCAACGGCATCGAGGCGATGCGCGCGTTCTTCGAGCGGCCGTACGACGTCGTGCTGACCGATCTCGGCATGCCGGAACTCGACGGCTTCGCGCTCGCGAACTTCCTGCGCGAGCAGGGCGCCCGCGTACCGGTGATCGCGATGACGGCACACGCGACCGACGAGGATCGCCGGCGCTGCGAACAGGCCGGCGCGGTGGAGGTTGTGCTCAAGCCGCTGTCGATCGAGACACTCGACGCGGCGTTGCGGCGACATGCCGGACGTGACGCGGTGCCGTCCGCACCGGCGAACGGGCGAGCACCTGTTGCGCCCGCGATGACCGACGAGGTGCGGCGCACACTGCGCGACGCGACACTGCATTCGCTCGCGGCGATCCGCACCGCCCTTGCGAACGGCGACGCCGATACGCTGCGTATCGAACTGCATTCGATACGCGGTGGCTTCGCTCTGGCGGGCGACACGGAAGCGCGCGACGCATGCGCCCGCGCCGAACACGCGATGCGGGACGGCGGTCCGGAAGCATTGAAACATGTATGGGATGCGACCGAGGATGCCGTCCGGTGGGCACTCGAACGGCTGTCGACGCGTGACGGGCCGGGCTCGGGCAAGTCGGGAAAATAGTCCGGGGTATTTGCCGTTGGTTCGTGACAGGCGGCGATCATGCCGGGCATCGCTGCCTGAACATTCCAATATCCACTGCCCAAACAGAGAGGTGGGCTCGACGGCGATTCGTTCGCGCATCGCCGCTTCGCGGTAGGCCGTGACCTCGGTATCGGTGTTGGTCTAATGGCCGACCTGTGCGCGGGAGCCGTTGAAGCGCTTCGCGTCGAGGGCCAGCGTCATCTGGGTGATATCCGTTCCGAAAGGCATATTGAACGCTGCACGGAGGATCGCGGACACATAGCCCGACGCGATCGCGACACCGCCATAACACGTGACGAGGTTTGTCACGCCAAGCTGGTACGTGGCTTGCGCGAACAGCGGGCTGCCGATCGCCTGCGAGTTGCACGGCGCGCTGGCCACGAAGCTGTAGCCGCCGATGCCGGGCCACTGCGACGGCTGCTGCTGCACACTGTACCGAGTCTGCGTACACCTATTTCGTCCGCCTCGGCGGCGGATCGAATCGGACCGCTGCCCTAGCCGGTTGGACAGATATCCTCGATCCTCAACGCGCCGGGCGCGACCGCCGTTGCGTTGAGCGTCATGCCGTTCCCGAGGAACGTGACCTTCGCATCGATGTTGGCTGCGTCTCGCACCACCGAAGCATCGCCTTGATGCATCGAACGTCGACGCCGGCGTGAATGACGCCTTCCGTCGGGCGTTCGAACCGAACCGCTCGCTCGGGCGGCTGCCGTTACCTCGATTACCCGTTCGATGTCCTTCGATAGCGGTCTTTCGAAAGTGACGGCGACTGAATCGGTGTTCTGTTTTTCACTGGCGAAAGGCGGCGAATCACGCTCATCACTGTATCTATATTCTCGGGCTTTCCAGAGATCAACGCGTTGTGATTTGAAAAATATATTTAATAATCAGTCGACTAGAGCGATGAAAAAGAAATTCGTACTTGTACTACATGTTTGTGGAGAATGTCGTACTTGTCCTGTTTTGCGTCGTTGCTATTTCATGGAAAATATAGTCAGTGGAGTTGATATTCCACGCGTCGAATACCAATTTAAATCGGTGTTCATTATCGCAAGTTTGTTTTGTTCAGTTCCGATACCTTCTTACTTTATAGAGATTAACCATATGAAAAAGACTCTTCTCTCGGCAGCCATCGTCGCAACCAGCCTGATCGCTCTCGCACCGGCAGCTCAAGCAGCGGACGGCACGATCGATTTCACGGGCAGCGTTGTCGGCACGACCTGCGAGATTCGCGGCAACGGTGGCGGTTCGGACTTCACGGTGGCGCTGCCGCCGGTGTCGACCACCTCGCTCGCAAGCGCGGGTAGCTGGGCTGGCCGCACGAAGTTCGATATCAAGCTGTCGAACTGCTCGCCGCAAACCGGCCTCGTTCAAACGTACTTCGAGCCGGGCCCGACGGTCAACCAGAACACGGGCCGACTGATCGTCGACCAGGGCGGTGCGACCAATGTCGAAATCGGTCTTCTGAACGATACGTTCGGCAAGATCAAGGCCGGCGCGGCGGTGGCTTCGCAGAACTCGCAGACCGTGAACATCGCGGGCGGCAATGCGAACATGAGCTACTACGCTCAGTACGAATCGCTGGGCGGCGCCAAGGCTGGTGCGGCAAACTCGCGCGTCCAATACACGATGTCTTACCAGTAAGCTTGATCGACGGCCGCCGACTGTACAGCGGCCGAATCCGGAGTTGTGCTCTTTAAGCCGGCTCGTTTTCAGGCGAGCCGGCTTAGCGGGAAAATTTCCATGAAACGAATAGATATTAAGGATTACGAATGGTTGTTGAGATCAGGAGATTCTTCGTAGTAGCAGTGACGGCAGTGATTGGGATGGCCGCCGCGAGTTCGCATGCAGCCGTCGTCATAGCCGGCACGCGGGTGATTTATCCGGCCGCCGAGCGCGAAGTGACCGTGAAGTTGAACAACGTGGGGAATTCGCCTGCACTGGTTCAGACCTGGATCGACAAGGGCGATGCGAACGAGAGCCCGGACAAGATCGACGTGCCGTTCACGCTGACGCCGTCGATGTTCCGGATTGATCCGAGCAAAGGACAGACCCTGCGCATGATTTACACGAAGGAACCGCTGGCGCAAGACAAGGAATCGCTGTTCTGGTTGAACGTTCTCGAAGTGCCGCCGAAGCCGAGCGCGGAAGTAGCGGGGGAGAACCACCTGCAGCTCGCGATCCGTACGCGTATCAAGGTGCTGTTTCGCCCGACCAATCTCGCCGGCAAGTCGGAAGAGGCGCCGGCCCAGGTGAAGTGGACGGTTGAGCGTTCCACGGACGGAAAGGGCTGGGTGCTGAAGGGCATGAATCCCGCAGCGTACTACGTGAACCTCGGCAATGTCGCGCTGCATACGGGCGGGAAGACGTTCGAGGCAGGTGCAGGCTACATCGCGCCTGGCGAATCGTCGACGTTCCCCGTCAACGAGCTGAATCAGGCACCGGCGGCCGTGGCAGAGGTCGAGTATCTGAGCATCAACGACTACGGCGCCGGCATGACGAACAAGCGCCCGCTCGATACCAACGCGGCTCACTGAGCCGGCGACAACGGAGGTAGTGCACAAGCTACCTCCGTACCACGGGCGGATCGATGCGCGATCCCGCCGCAAATTCTCCACTTGAACGGTTTGGCGAGCCTCCTCGGGATGCTTGGGAGAAGCCTATTTCCGAAATTTTCTGTTGCGCGCTCTTCCAGCGTGACGATTTTACTGGGCTGACATGACGTCGATACCTGTTTCGCTAGCGGCCGACCGAAAATTGCTGCCGCTCAAGCCGATTTACGTACTAGTGCTCTCTGCGATCGCCGTCTATGGCATCGAGGCGCGCGCCGACAGGGATCTCCCGTCTGATACGGTCGCGCAGGTGCAATTCGATCAAGGCTTTCTCCTCAACGGCAATGTGGACCTGTCTCGCTTCGAGAAAGGCAACTTCGTTGCGCCAGGCTCGTACAACGTCGACATCTACGTCAACGAGACCCGGGTTGGCCGTTCCACACTGCAGTTTCGCGATGACGACAAAGGTGACCGAGCCGAACCCTGTTTCGATCGCAAGGCGTTTCTGCAGATCGGTGTCGATCTGAAGAAACTGTCGCAGGAAGCGGCCGAGAAGGTTGAGCAAGCGGATCAATGCTGGCGAATCGGTGAGGTGATTCCCGACGCGAGCAGCAGCTTCGATTTCGGCGATCAGCGGCTCGACCTTAGCATTCCGCAGGCGTCGCTGAGCCGAAATGCGCGCGGCTACGTTAGCCCCGAGTTCTGGGACTCCGGGGTGACGGCGGGGATGCTCGGCTATGACGCGAACCTCTACCAGTTCAACGCGGGCGGCGCGGGCGGCAGCCAGACGCAGGGCTATCTCGGCCTGCGTGGCGGGTTCAATGTCGGTGGCTGGCATTTCCGTCACGAAGGATCCTATGCATGGTCGTCCAGCGGCCAAAGCACGTATCAGAACGTTGCGACGTATGTCCAGCGCGATCTGCCGAAGTTGCGCTCGCAACTGACGATCGGTGAAGCCTACACGAGCGGCGAACTGTTCGAGTCGACGTCGTTCCGCGGCGTGCGCGTGGCGTCCGACGATCGCATGCTGCCGGATTCGCTTCGCGGCTACGCCCCGGTCGTTCGCGGCATTGCACAGAGCAATGCGAAGGTGACGATCAAGCAGAACGGCGTGACGCTGCTCGAGACCCCCGTCGCACCTGGCCAGTTCGAGATCAACGATCTGTACGCGACGGGATACGGTGGCGACCTCACGGTCGATGTGCTCGAAGCAGATGGCAGCGTGCATTCGTTCAATGTGCCATATGCGGCCGTTCCGCTGTCGTTGCGCCCTGGCGTGAACCGGTACAGTTTCGTTGCCGGCACCGTTCGCGATCCAATGATCAGCGGCAATCCATGGTTCTTCCAAGGCACCTGGCAGCGTGGTTTCACCAACCTGTTTACTGGGTACGCTGGTGTGACGGTCGCCCAGGGGTATGTTGCAGCGATGGCCGGCGGCGCATTCAACACGCCGATCGGCGCCATCGGGGCGGACATCACACAAGCGATGACGACGCTTCCCGGCCAGGGGCGGATGAGCGGCAGCAGCGTGCGCGTGAGCTATGCGAAGAATCTGCCGGCGACAGGCACCGACGTGTCGCTGGCCGCCTATCGCTATTCGACCGGGGGATACTTTGGGCTGAACGATGCGGCGCGGACGCGCAGCAATGCCGAGAACAGTCTCTCGGTCGATACGGTTTGGCGTCAGCGCAATCGTGCCTCTCTTACCCTCAGTCAGAATCTGGGAGAGAAGCGCGGCCAGCTTTACGTCACTGCATCGGCGGCGAACTACTGGAATCGAGCGGGCTCGGACGTCAGCTATTCGGCTGGCTATAACAACAGTTTCAGGAACATCGGCTACAGCGTTCAGGCGACACGTCAGCGCTCGTTGGGCGGCTCGATCAGTACCTTGTATTACGCAAGCGTCACGATTCCGCTTGGCAAGACCCGTCCGGTTACGTTGACCAGCAACTTGACGCACCAAAGCAGCGGTCGCACACAGGTGCAGACGACGTTGACGGGGTCGCTCGGTGTGGACAACAACTTCTCGTACGGTGTCACCACGAATCAGGCGGCTGGCGGCGGCACAACGGCGTCGATGGGTGGAGGCGCGAATGCGATGTACCGCAGTCCGTTCACCGAGATGCAGGCGAGCGTGACTGGCGGTCGCGGATTTTCGCAGGCCGCGGTGGGTGCGCGTGGCGCGATTGTTGCGCACCCGGGTGGGGTCACGCTGTCGCAGCCGCTGTCGGAAACGATCGGTGTCATCGAGGCACCCGACGCCAAGGGAACGCGCGTTATCAACACCTCTGGGGTGCGGGTCGACGGCCGGGGCTACGCAGTGGTGCCGTATCTGACGCCTTACAGTATGAACGCGATCGAACTCGATCCCAAGGGAACTTCGACCGACGTCGAATTGCAGCAGACGAGCCAGCAGATTGCACCGCGTGCCGGATCGGTCGTGTTCATGAAGTTCGAGACGGTTTCGGGCAGGGCAGTGCTGATTCGTGCGCCTCAAAAAGACGGCACACCGCTGCCGTTCGGCGCACTCGTCTATGACGAAGAAAGAAAGGAAGTCGGCGCGGTCGGGCAAGCGAGCAAAATCTTTACGCGTGGGATCAGCGATCAGGGCATGCTCGATGTAAAGATCGGTAGCGGTGATAAATCGCTTTGTCGCATCAATTATTCTCTACCGGTAAAGGATAGTGCGAGAAATGGCTCGGAGTACGATCAGCTTGATTCGATATGTCAATGAGTGTCAGTGCGGTCGGGTGACGGTCATTTCTATATCAGCCGCCATCGGCATCGTGGTTGAGGTAATCAGACGATGAGCGAAGTACAGGCTGAAAATGCCATTTGCCCGACTGCGGGAACGTCGACGTTCACCGAGCGATGGTGAAGTTTTAAAATCATCTGTTGAATCTGTGCGAGAAATTTCATGCTGAGCTTGTTAGTTAAAAATCTGGGTGCATGTCGTGCATATCGGAATGCGAGGAAAGTGGAAAAATCTTCTGTCTCCGCTAAAGCCGTCGCCATTCTGGTATTGACGGGAGCCATTCCATCTATCGCAAATGCAGTTTCGTGTTCAACGCCGCATACGTTAAACATGGAGGGGCCCTCGTCAATTAGTTTGGATCCATCTGTACCCATAGGTGCCGTCTTGTGGAAGGGTACGGTGTTAGCAGGATCATCGATTATTGGAAATTGCCCGAGCGGCGAGTTCACCTGGGTCTCGAGCTATAAAGGAACCAACGAGTACCTTGGCAAAAATATTTATGCCACAGGCGTGCAGGGTGTTGGAATGAAGATAAGGTGGGCTCCTAGAGCGGAGCCTTCTGGATTCTGGCCGGCATCTAACTACCAGACTACTACGCTGAATCCAAGCAGCGCTGCGAAATTAGAGGTCCAGCTTGTTAAGACGGGGAGTGTTGGCGCAGGGCAATTGATCGGGATTTTTGGAGAAAACAACGGAACAGGGGGACAAATTTCCGGGTTGGTTTGGAACTTTCGATGGTCGGCGCCTATCATTCTGGTCCCCAAAACCCCGACTTGCACCGTTGCAACACCCTCGATCGCTGTACCCTTGGGTGCGATGCCCAAAACGATCTTCAAGGGCGTTGGTTCCACGTCGAACGCACGGCCCTTTGATATCAAACTGACGTGTTCAGGTGGTGACCCCGGTTACTTGACGGCCGTCTACGTAACCTTGACGGACAACACTCGAAAGGGTAACGAAACAACGACGCTTTCGCTCATTCCGGAGTCCACGGCAACCGGTGTTGGCATCCAGGTTCTGCGTAACAACGGCACGGCATTGGTTGCCTACGGCCCGGATTCGAATGTCCTCGGCAATACCAACCAGTGGCTGGCAGGCTCGACGGGTAATGGCTCGTTCAACATTCCGCTCAGCGCGCGATATGTCCAGTCTGCCCCCACGGTCACGCCAGGTAAGGCCGATGGCCGCGCGACATTCACGATGAGCTATCAGTAACAACCCCGGGGCGTTGGAATCTCGTCATGGGCTGGAATGGCGTGGGTGAGCGTCCGTACACGGACGCTCGATTCACCCTGAATATCATGCTATATCGAGCAGGTACGCATGTCATCGTCCCCAGGGCCGAGTTCGTAGGCGTCACGATTGGGGATTGGCGGTTCCAGCACCTTCCTCGTGATCACGCGCGGCCTGACCTGCCTGATTTCTTCGGGCCATTTCAATCTTGGTGGAGTTGACCCTGTAATCCCGGACACGGCATCACACTAAGGTTGCTGAATCCATCGCGCGACGAAACGCTCTTGGCGAGCGGTATTTCAACGCGCTCTGGGGATGCTTCTCGGTGTAATGCTCGAAGGCGATGGTCAGGTTCTGCGCCGCAGTTGCTGCATCCGGCTTCGGCATGAAGGCCACGTAATCGCGCTTCATCGTTTTCACGAAGCTCTCGGCCATGCCGTTACTTTGCGGGCTGCATACGGGCGTGGTCAATGGCTTCAGACCGATGTCCATAGCGAACCGGCGCGTCTCGTCGGCTGTGTAGCCTGAACCGTTGTCGCTCAACCACTCGATTTCGGATGGCGTATGCAACGCAGTACCGAAACGATTTTCCACTGCAGCCAGCATCACGTCGCGCACGATGTCGCCGCTGTGGCCCGCCGTCGTGGCCGCCCAGCTCATGGCTTCGCGGTCGCAGCAGTCCAGCGCGAACGTCACGCGCAGCGGCTCGCCGTTGTCGCACCGGAACTCGAAGCCGTCCGAACACCAACGCTGGTTGCTGCGCGCCACGGCCACCTTGCCGTCGTGCCGTCGCTGAGGGCGAGGCGGAACCGGTCGCCGCTCCATCAGCAAGCCATGGGTGCTCATGACGCGATAGATGCGTTTCGCATTGAACACCATCAGCCCAATTCGCGATCGTTATGCCCAAGTGCTTCACACAAATGTTCCAGATACACCTCGAATGACGTCTCCCAGTCCATCATGCCTCACGCCATGGATGAAGAAGTTCCTATAGTGGCATGAATTTATTGACACAGTAAGATTAGGGCCTCGCCGGTCTCCTCATCGACGTGGTGGACTTGAAAGACGTTCTTTGCAATGTCGATCCCAACTGGCGTGAGCTTCATGGCGGACCCTCCGGTTTGCCACCTCCGCAACTCACGGGGTGGGAGGCGTCCATTCCATTGCCCCGCCCACAAAATGGCGGATAGGTCCATCCGGGCGACAGCCGGTGCGGCTCGCCGAGTCTAGCCTTATCGCATCCTGCTTGCGATCACGTCGACAAATCGGCCGCGCCGCGTGCGCGCCGGAATCTCCGGTTCAGCGCCTTCAACATCGGTCGTTCGATCCATACGTGACACACGTAACCGCAGACGCAGGCCACGCCGAGGATCGCGCACGCGGCGCCAAGGCCCGCCCCCGTGCGCGGATCAGCGCGTAGTCCGGCAAGCTTGCCGGCCATGCCGATCACGTAGGGACGGATCAGATAGATCGAATAGCTGGAGGCGCCGAGCTCGGCTGTGATCCGGTTCCGGTTGGTCCAACCCCGCCTGTCGAGCGCGACCAGCGCGACGATCAGCACGAACGCGGGGCCGCCCCACAGCACGACCCGCGCAAACCCTTCCGGTGTACCGTAGCGCATCTGCAGCAATGGGATCGCCGCGATGGCGGCAACGGCGACGGCGGCCCAGACGGGCGCGGCGATCCGCTTCACGATGCCGGTTTGCAGCACGCCGTGCGCCACGACACCAAGACCGAATTCCAGCACGAACGGCTGACCGAGATGGTCGACGACGGTCGCACCGCGTGGGTCGAGAACGGCCACGCATGCGCACAGCAACGCGAGTGTCAGCGCGGCAAGCACGGCCGCATGACGTGCACGCACGCAACCGAGCGCGGCCGCGACGACGAGATAGAACAGCATCTCGTACTCGAGCGTCCAGCCGTTGAGATTCAGCGGCCCCCAATGGCCGTTTTCCTTTACGTACGGGATGAACAGCAGCGACTTGACGAGATAATCGGGCGCTGCCGTCGTCGTGTTCAGCCAGTGAGGACGCAGCAGCGCGATCGCGTAGATGCCGAGCGTCGTCACCCAGTAGAGCGGCACGATCCGGATCACGCGCTTGACGAGGAAATTGCGGCCCTCGTATGGCGCGACGCACGACATGATGAATCCGCTGATCACGAAGAAGACGTCGCCTCCCTCCGGCTTGCCCGGACGGCAGCACATGCAGGTGATAAGCGACAACCGCGAGCGCGGCGAGCGCCCGCGCGGACTGGATGTTCAGGTAGACGGGCTGGCGCCGTGTGTTTGCGCTCACATGTACCTCCCGACCGTGCGTCGCGAAGGCGAGATTGCGGACGGAGGCACGTGCGCTTCGACACCGCTTGCGGCGCCGGCGTCGGCGCCCGGCATGGACGCCGACCGACCCGGTCGGCGTGCCGGGCGCGCGAAACCGGCGAACTGCATCGCGCCCAGCAGCGACACGCTCGACAAATGGCGCGTGTAACTGCCGAGATCGGGCTCGAACAGCATCGACACGGCGACATGCCCGACGACGAGCGACGCGAGCCAATTGGCCGTCGCCGGGCGTGCGCCGCCACACGGTGGCCAGCGCGATCCAGACAAACCCCTGCATGGCGATTTCCTTCGGCCCGGGCGAGAACAGCACCGGCAGATTCAATCGCAGCGTCGCGTACAGGTAATCGACGCAGAACGCGAAAAACGACGTCGGGGCGATCGGGTTGTGGAAGCTGGTGCGCGCGCCGTACGGCGAACCGTACGCGAGGTAGTCCGCGGCCATGTCGCGCGGATGCAGCAGCAGGTAATACGCGTCGTTCGGCAGCAGCACGAGCACGAGCGGCGCGGCCAGCATCAGCAGCGTCCTGCGGCGCCATGTGCCGCGCCGGAACAGCAGCACGGCGAGCGCGACCCCGAGGATCAGCGCGAAATAGCTGCGCACGATTGCCGCATAGGCGCCGTACAGCACGACGGCTGCCGCGATCGCGACGAGCGCGGGGCGGCGTTGCGCGACCCTGGCCAGCACGATCGCGATCAGCACGACGAGCGTGTCCTTGCTCGCGACGAACAGGTTGAAGAACACGCAGGGCACGAGCAGCACGAGGCTCGCCGCGAGCGAACCGGCGCGGCGCCCCTGCGCGATCATCACGCAGATGAACAGCGCGCCGACCGCGGCGGTGAACGCGTGGGTGCCGCCGACGCCCAGCATCGCGTAGAACTTCGCGACGGCATCGAACGACGTGCCGTCGTAGTCGCCCGATCCACCGATCTGGCTCTGGATCTTCTCTGCGTCGCGGAACACGTATTCCAGCAGGAACGCACCGGCCTTCGCATAGACGATCCAGTAGAGAAACACGGCCAGCGCCGCGATCGCGCGGGTCAACCCGCGGCTGAGGGTCGGCCCTGCACCAATCAGCTTATGCAGCATCGGATACGCTCCTCCGGATTGCGCCAGCCGCGTGGATTCGCTCGCCGCGCATGACGATCGGCGCCAGCACGCCAACGATCGCGATGCTGGCCGTCAGATGCGCGAGCGCCGCGCCGGTCGTGCCGAAACCCGCGATCAGGTACCACGCGGCCGGCACGCAAACCAGCGCGACGCCTGCCATCGACAGCGTGACGGCGACGCCGGTCCGCAACGCGATCGCGGCCGCCCACAGCACGTCGGCGGCCGCGCGCAGCACGAGCGACGCGAGCAGCACCGCCAGCAACACGACCTCGTGCGCACCGGTCCGTTCGTTCGCGAGCCGGAACATGTCGTCGTGCACGACGAGGATCGCGACGGAAAGCAATGCCGCCAGACCCGCGCTTGCCGCCACCGCACGGCGCAGCCGACGACGGAAGTCGGCGGGATCGTCCGCGAGCACGCGCACGAAACCGGGCGCGGCCGTGGCGGCGACCGTCGCGAACGCGACCGTCTGCACGGCGTTGGCGACCGACCACGCGAAAACATAGCGGCCGAGCGCGTCGGCACTCGCCTGGCCACCGGCGATGAAGCGCTCGGCGTACTGCAGGATCGACAGCAGCGCGCCTGCCGCGTAGAACGGCAGGCCGCGCAGCCAGACCTCGATCATGTCGCGGGCCGCCGGCATGCGCGCGGCCCGCCCTGCGTGGCCTGCCTGGAATGCAAGCACGCCGATGCGATGCCATGACACGGCCACGGCGCACGCATTGCACGCGAACCACAGCGCGAATACGGCTTCGATCGAGCGCACTGCGCCGACGAGCAGGTCGGCGCACGCGATGCCGGCCCATGCGCCGGTGCGCATGAACAGCAGCAACGAGCCCGTGCGCGGGCGGTGCAGCGAAAACAGCCATGCGTTCGTTTCGAATGCCGCATGCTCGGAGAGCACCACGAGCAGGACGCACCAGAGCACGCGCGTCGGCAGGCCGAATTCTCCGGCCGGAAAACCGGCGAGCGATGCGATCGCGAGCGACGTGCAGATCAGCAGATAAAGCCCGCCGAACACGGCCCACAGTCTGCGCGCCTTGCCGATCGCGGGCCGCGGGTCGCTCGCGCTCAACCGGCGGTTGAGCTCCGTGCTGAAGCCGAGCCCGAGCAGCTTCGACGCGACGACGGACGCGGCGACCGCGAGCCCGTAGACGGCGACTGCATCGAAGCCGAGCATGCGCGCGATGACGATCGTCAGGCCGAACTTTTAAATACAGTCAGATCCGAGCCTGAGGTTGCGATGTGTTGGATTCGACTCAACCAAAGACAATTTTGGATAACCTGGGATGCGATTTAAATGGGACACGTATTAAATGAACGGCCAGGCTATTAATACATGTACTAATGCGATGTGCTGGGGTTTTCGAGAGGCGTGGGTTGCGAAAGACCGGCCGCCGATCGTTCCGGTTGTCGGCGCCGTGTTCGCTGAAGCACGCCGGCATGGCCGATGCCGGGACGGTATGCAGTTCCCGCGACGGGTTGCGCACTGGACGTGCGTGTGCAATGGGTCGCGCAAAGTCCGGCGTCGTCGCGTGACGGACGACGCGATTTGCCGGCCAGATGGCGATTTTCGAGGCGTATTGTTTAAATCAGGGGAGTCAGTCGTGGAAATGACGAGTGGCGGGCGAGGCCGTCATCGATGGCGTTGACGGGCAACTGCGTGTGCTCGACGCAAGCGATGCGCTTTTACCGACGCTTGCATGTGCTCCGTCAGGTTTGACTGAATTGCGGTGACGCTGCTGGAGGGACGATGATCCGGCATGCATCGGCATCCATTGACGCGATGCATGCGCGTGCCGCGCATTGAGGCGCGGCATCATTGCCCCGCCTGTTGCTCAGCCCTTCGCGACGACGTCGATGCGCAGCGCTTCGCCGCCGTCGACGATCGCCAGCAGACGATCGACGTTCGGGTGCGCGCCCGGGCGGTTGCGTGCGTCGGCCGTATGTTCGGCGAACACGGCGAGGCCGTGCTCGGCCGCTTTCGCGTCGAGCGTGCCGAATGCCTGCTGCAGATAGTTGTACACCGCGAGCGAGCCCTGCTTGCCCGGCTGGTTCTCGATGGTCGCGACCACGTCGCCGTTCGCGCCGGCGAGATCGATGCGCGCGATACCGTCGATGGCCGGCAGTTGCGCGAGATTGTCCTTGAATACAGGGGTCGGTTGAATCACTGAAGACACTCCGTCGGTTTGATCGTGGAAAGGTGGCGGCCTGTATGTTATCTGATTCGCCGCGATGCACTTTTCGACGCGACCGGGCGATTTGCACGGAGTCTGATCATCCGATCGCAGACGCGCTCGGCGGCCGATTGCGGGCACGCGGGAATGCTCCGCGACGCGCAGCCGTCCGGTTTGCCATGCCTGCTTCTCGTGCCGCCGCCGCATCAGCGTGACAGTCGCGCTCGCAATTTCAAGACATGCCCGTCGTCAATTGTTGCCATCAAGACAACATGGTGAACGCGTTGGCGACGCTACTGACGTCGGGAATCCAAATCTACAATTTGTTTGAGCGCGGGTTGTACAACGCTTGTTCCATGTTCCAACCCGAAGTACCTGCCGCAACGAAGCCGGCAATCCGTCCGCTTCGTTCGGCTGGATCGTTCTTGCCTGCTGCGGAAACGCCGTCCTTTTCAACGGAGCAACCATGACATTCAATTTCCTGCCGCGATCGACCCTCTGCTCCGCGATGCTCTTGTCGATCGTGCCGACCATCGCTGTCGCGGGAACGTTCTCCGTCAAAGTCGATGACCTGAACCATGGCCGGTTCGAGAACGAACAGGTCTACGGCGGATTTGGCTGCCACGGCGGAAACGTCTCGCCACGCATTTCGTGGTCCCATCTTCCTCACGGAACGAAGAGCGTCGTCGTGACCATTCACGACCCCGATGCCCCGACGGGCGGACTGGGCTGGATGCATTGGGGCGTCGTCAATATTCCGGCATCCGACACGTCGATCGAAAAGGGCGCCTCCGGCGATCCGAAGCGGATGCCTGCGGGGGCCATCGAAACGCTGACCGACTTCGGCGCGGCGAAATACGGCGGGCCTTGCCCGCCTCAGGGGGAGTCGCACCGATACATCGTTACGGCATCGGCGCTCTCTGTTCCGAGTATCGACGTGAACGCCACGTCGAGCCCGGCCCTCGTTGCATATCAGATGCACGGAAAAGTGATTGCACGGGCTCGCTACGTTGCGATGTATCACCGGGCGGCGGAGTGAGCGTCCTGGCGGGAGGTCATCGCAGCGACATCCCGCCGTCGACATTCAGGTTCACGCCGTTGACGAAACGCCCACCGCTGCTGACGAGAAGCGGTGTGGCGCGAGCCGGTGACCTGCGGCCGAATTTCATGACCGGTGAGGCGGTGAGTCTCGCGTCGATCCGATCCCTTGGGTTTGCTTGCGACTAGCCCGGACCATCGCTGGCGGCAGCGAGAAGCGGAACGACCAGATCGCTGATCGGCGTCGGAATGCCGTGCGTTCGTCCGTAGCGCTGCACGACGCCGTTCCGGCAGTCCCATTCGAGCGGATGGTTGCTTTGTCGGTCGGCAAGGATGGACGTACCTAAATCGGGCGGAAAGCCATGCAATCCATCGACGATTTCCTGCGGCACTTCATCGCCCAGCTTCGCGCCCTCCGCCCGCGCGACCTCGAGACATTCCCGCAGGTAGGCGAGCGACAGTTCGGTGATGTCGCTTCGCGCGTACATGCCGGCGCGGCGACCGGTCAGCACCATGAGTCCCGCCACTGCGTTCTGCAAGAGCTTGCGCCAGGCGAGCGAGATGAAATCCTCCGCCACCTCCGGCGCGCAGCGCGTGCCGTGCAAAGCGGACACCACCACGTTGCTCGCCGGCGTATCGGGCAGGGTGAGCCGAGGCTTGCCCCGCAGCCACACCGATGCGCCCGATTCGCGTTGCGCCGGAAACCAGACGACCGACGGCACGACCGTGGCGCCGGCCGCATACGGTGCGAACGCGGCTTTTTGCTCGACGCCGTTTTGCAGCACGCAGACGACGGTATTCGCATCGCATAGCGCGGAGACCCAGGGTGCCGCACTCGCTATCTGCGTCGATTTGACCGCAACGAACACGAGATCGAACCTGTCCTCGACCGCGTGCGGATCGGTCAGTACGGGCCCGGGCACGACGATCTCGCCGCCGTCGAAGCGCAGCTTCAACTGTTCGTGTGCCGAGCGGCCGCAGATCACCGGCGTGCGGCCGGCTTCATGAAGGGCCGCGGCGACGGTCGTTCCGATTGCGCCCGGACCGACGAGGGCGACGGTCGGGTAGTCAGCGTTCGTCATGGTGTTCATCCTGTTCAGTCATCCGCCAGATGCGGGCGCAGTGCGAGGGCGAGCGGAAAAATCGCGAGGGCGGTCAGCGCGGTCGCATACGTGGCGCCATGCACACCGATCCTGTCGCCCAGGAAACCGTAGAGAACAGGCGATATCGCGCCGGATGCGATCGTCCCCGTATAGAAAATCGCGAATGCGCGCTCGGTGCGCTCGGGTGCGGACATCTCCGGAACGGTTCCGTACAGCACCGACGAAGTGCCGTTGAGCATCATACCCAGAATCGGCAGCAGCACCATGGCAAGTGCCAAAGGGAGATACATCACCGCGACGATGCACGCGGCTGTACCACCCTCCGTGAGCAGCACCGTCCTGACCATACCCAGACGCGCGCCCAGCCAGCCACACATGAATTTGCCGGCCGCACCGCCTGTGAAAACGAGTGCAAGCGCCGTTCCCAGCAGTTGCGGCGAGACACCTTTTGCCTTGAGCAGGAAAGGCAGAAATGTCAGCAGTCCCATGCGTACCGCCGTATCGAGCACGCCGATGGAAAACAGCGTGGGGAATCCGCTTCCCCCGGTGCCGCTGCGTTGAGCGGCCGCTTGTTCTTTGGCCGCCGTCTTGCCGGCGCCACGCGGCACGGCGGGAAACCAGAGCGCGATGACGGCGGCCACGACGCAGCCCAATCCGGCGACGATCCATAGCGCGTGACGCCACGGCATCATGGTCACGAGCAGCGAAATGGCGGCCGGCAGTGCGGATTTCCCCAGATCGCCGGCAAAGTTGTAGATGCTCAGCGGGCCTCTCGCGTCGCGTCCATAGAGGCGGGAGACGGCGCCCGATGCGATCGGATGCTGCGTGCTGGATCCGCCGCCCGAAATCGCCAGCGCCACGCCTAGACCGAGCAGGCCACCCGACAGGCCCGCGAGCGCATAACCGAGCGCGGCGAGCAGTGTGCCGAATGCGAGGGTCGTGCCGCTGCCCAGGTGTTGTGCGAGGCGCCCCGCAGACAACTGCAGCGTCGCCATCGTGCCGGCATAGATGCCGCGCAGGATCGCCAGGGCCGCAAAGTCGAGCCCGAATTCCGACTGCCACACGGGTAGCAACGCGTAGATCATGTCCGTATAGCCATCGTGCATTGCGTGCGCAATGCAGGACAGCCACAGCACGCGCCGTCGGGGCGGTGCAGTCTCCCGCGTCGCGGGAGGGGAAAAAACCGGCAGGCGCATCGTCATTCGCTCCGTGCGAGCGGTCGGTGGAAGCCGCTCGCGGCATTGTTTTCACGCTCGATGCGTCAATTTTATGGGTGAGGCAGCAGCCATTTCAATTGAACTAAAATCGCGTCAACGGAGAGAAAAAGTCACGTCATGAACGACAACCAGGACACGGCGAAGCATCGGGGCGAGTTGCCTCCGCTCAATGCGCTGCGCGCTTTCGATGCGGTCGCGCGGCACGGCAGCTTCGCGGGGGCGGCGGTGGAACTGCATGTCACCCACTGGGCCGTAGGCAAGCAGATCCGGCTGCTGGAGGACTGGTTCGGCCTGCCGTTGTTCGACCGTCGTCCGCGCGGTGTCGTGCTGACCGACGAAGGGGCCGCGTTGCTGCATGACGTCAGCCACGTGTTCGAGCGCCTCGGTACCGCGGTGGGGCGGCTGCGCCACGACACGTTCAAGCACCGGATATCGGGCGTCGTGCGGGTGAATGTGCCGATGAGCTTTGCGCTGTGCTGGCTGCTGCCGCGGCTCGCCGATTTCCATTCGCGCTACCCCGACATCGACGTGAGGGTGTCGACGACATCGCGCAAGTTGCGCTATGTCGCCGACGCTTTCGATATCGGTGTTCGTTCCGGTCCCGAGCAGGGCGCGGGCGTCGTATCGCGCCCGTTGATGCCCGACCTGCGCGTGCCGGCCTGCAATCCCGCATTGCTGCGCCGGCATCCGATACAGAGCGTGGCCGACCTGCGCCATCACACCCTGCTGCATTCGGCCACGACGCGCTCCGCCTGGTCGCACTGGTTGCAGGAAGCGGGGGCTTCCGATCTGCGCGCCGCGCGTCATGTCGAATTCGATCATGTGAATCTTCAGCTCGGCGCGGCCATCGAGGGGCTCGGCGTGGCCCTGGCATCACTGCCGCTGATCGGGCGCGATCTCGCCGAGGGGCGCCTCGTGTGTCCGATCGCGTCGCCCGTATGGCGTGCTGACGACTACATGCTGGTGACGAACGCCGATCGTGCCGACGATGCCGCGGTGTCCGCGTTCGAGCAATGGATGGAACGCATGGCGGGCCGCGAGGCGGGATAGGCTCGCGGTGTCGATCCGCACGATCGGCACCGCGATGCGCAGGGCCGGCAGTGCGAGGCGGTGCCGGGTCGGCGCAGCCGCATCGATACCGCCGGTGGAGGCACGACGACGCGCCGGGTTTACTGCCATTGCGCCGGGCGCTTCGTTACCGTCCGGCGCCGGTCAACATGCCCGCTTCACGCGAGCGCTCGATATCGGGGCTGCGATAAGCGCGCTCGGGAATCTCCGCGAGCCGCGACGCATGCACCTGCCGCGGCTCCAGCCCGTAGAACTTCTGGAAGCTCATGATCAGCGGCGACCATTTGTCCGGGTCGATGCGGTCCGCGTGGCCGTCCATCAGCAGGTCGGGATGCACGTGCACGCGCTGGATGCGCAACTCGAACACGCGGATGTGGCCGCGCAGGTCCGGTGCCTCGTCGCCGATCCCGTGCGCGGCCGCGACGACCGCTTCCATGTGCACCGGGCATTCGAGCGCGCGCGGCGGCGCGACGGTTTGCGACGCGGTTGCGGTGAGCGCGGCCGTGCCGAACTTGTCGGGTTCGAATACGTAGCCTCTCGCGCGCTTGCCGTCGGGCACCGGATGCGTGCCCGTCGTGCGCGCGATCCGGTCGACCGCGTCCGCCTGCGCCGACGACGGCAGGTTCAGCACGCATTCGCCGGTGCGCATCAGGTTGCGGGTGGTCTGCGAGCTGGCGGCGATGCCGATCACGCCGCGCCAGCCGAGCCAGAACGCGGACGAGATCGGCGCGAGATTGGGCGTGCCGTTTTCGTTCAGCGTGCTGATCAGCACGACGGGCGTGCCGAAATAGAGGATGTTCGGTTCGGTGACGCAATGCGGCGCATTCATGGCGGGTGCCCCTGGTGACGGATCAGTCCGCATGCTGATCCTGTCGCGGCGGCGCGGCGCTCCGAATCTTGTCGTGTCATTCCGGAAGGGGCGCAGGCGGCGTGGGCGCCGCAACGGACCGGCCGGCATCACGCGCGCTTTTCCGCTAGAGTAGGAAATCGCAGGCCGCGACCGCCGCACCACGCACGCGGGCGCGGCCACGTTCCGCCAACGCACACGAGGGCCTGATGGATACCGAGCAACGCTACACCGCCAATGCACCGACGCGCGCGGAAGTCGACGCACTGGGCGGCGCAACCGTCATCGAATTCGGCGCGAACTGGTGCGGGATCTGCGCAGGCGCGCAGCCCGCGATCGTCGCGTCGTTCTCCGCGCATCCTGCGGTGCGGCACCTGAAGATCGAGGATGGCCCGGGCCGCCCGCTCGGCCGTTCGTTCGGCGTGAAGCTGTGGCCGACGCTGGTGTTCCTGCGCGACGGTGTCGAGGTCGCGCGCGTCGTGCGCCCGGCCGACGCGAAGCAGATCGAAGCCGACGGCTTCGCCGCGCTGGCCTGAGGTCGCCGAGATGCAACAGGCCCTCACGCACATCGGCGTCGACACACGCGGCAGCGGCCTCGTCGAATTCACGCCGCAGGTGCGTGCATTCGTCGACCAGCAGGCGATCCGCACCGGCCTGCTCACCGTGTTCTGCCGCCATACGTCGGCGTCGCTGCTGATCCAGGAGAATGCGGATCCGTCGGTGCAGCGCGATCTCGAACGCTACTTCGCGACGCTCGCACCGGAGGACGCCACGCGCTACGAGCACGACACCGAAGGGCCCGACGACATGCCCGCGCATCTGCGCACGGCGCTCACGCAGGTACAGCTGTCGATCCCGGTCGAGCACGGACGGATGGTGCTCGGTACGTGGCAGGGCATTTACCTGTTCGAGCATCGCCGCGCCGCGCACCGGCGCGACATCGTGCTGCATCTGATTGGCGAATGAGTCTCGACGGGTGACGCCGCGCGCGGCTCGTAATGCGGTGCCTGTGCGCACACGGCATCGCGGGCTTACGCGAGCAGTTTCTCGACGAGCGCGCCGAGTTCGCGCAGGTGGACGGGCTTCGGCAGGAATGCGTCGAATACCCGCTTGTTTTCGCCCAGCGCAGCCGATTCATACGCGCTGACGCCGAGGATCGCCGGATGCCGGCCGTCGTCGTCGGGTTGCGCCACCGCGCGAATGCGCCGTGCGACGTCGAAACCGCTCAGGTCCGGCAGCTCGAGATCGAGCACGACGATGTCGTAGCGGCTCGCACCGAAGCGCGCGACGCCTTCCTGCCCCGTGCTGCATAGATCGACGTCGATGCCGAGCGCCGACAGCATCGCGCCGAGCGTTTCGCGTGCGTTGTCGTTGTCGTCGACCACCAGCGCGCGCCGGCCGCGGTATGCGGCCGCGTGCGGCAGCGCGGGCGCGTCGCCGGCCGCGTTGCCGGCGGTGTCGATGCCGGGCACTTCGGCCGGCAGCGTCACGACGAACTCGCTGCCTTCGCCCACCGTGCTGCGCACGTCCACATGCCCGCGCAGCGTCGTCACGATTTCGCGCACGACGGCGAGCCCCATGCCGATTCCGTCCACATGCAGCCCGACCGCGTCGTTCGCGCGATAGAACGGCTCGAAGATCTTCGACAGGTGCTGTTTCGCGATGCCGGCGCCCGTGTCGCGCACGGCGATCTTCAATTGCTGGCCGGCCGGCGCGTCGGCGAGCGTGATCGACACGTCGATCGATCCGCCGAGCGTGTACTTGACCGAGTTCTCGATCAGGTTCGACAGCACCTGGCGCAGCAGCTTGCGATCGGAACGGATCGCAAGCTCGTGCGGCTCGACTCGCTGCGCGACCGTGATCCGCCTGGCCGCGATCTTCTCGCGCAGCGGGTCGAGCACCTCGGCGAGCAGCGACGCGATGCCGACGGTTTCCCGCTCGGCGAGGCGCTTCGTCGAGCGCAGCTTGATGTAGTCGGTCAGGTCCTTGACGAGTGCTTCGAGCGACAACGCGGAATTCTGCAGTCGCCGGATCGTCTTCAGGTTCGCGTCGGACTGCGGGCGCGCGAGCAGGATCTCGATCGACCCGCAGATCGCCTGCAGCGGCGTGCGCAGTTCGTGGCTGACCATCCCCAGGAATGCGTTTTTCGCCTCGATCATCTCGAACGCGCGATCGGATGCCTTGCGCTCCGCGTCGAGCGCCGCGTCCTGCCGTTCGAGCAGGTCGTCGCGCGTGCGCATCGTATAGAACAGCAGCAGGAACAGCGCGCACAGGATCACGCCGAGCACGATGCCGAGGGTCAGGATCGCGCGCTGCTTTTCCTTCAGCTGATGGAACGTGAAATCGCGCTGCGCCATCTCGATCGCGCGGAAGTCGTTCGCGAGGCCGTTGACCTTCGGCCAGTACGCATTGACTTCGTCTATCACCTGATGTGCGTGCTTCGGCGCACCGCGCAGCAACGGCACGTCGCGCTTCAGGCGTGTCATGAACTCGCCGAGCGCGGCGATCTCGTTGCGCGCGCGCGGGATGCGCAGCCAGTATTGGGATACTTCGGACGGCCGCTGCAAGAACCCGAACGACACCGACAGGCTGTCGAGCTGCATCTGCACGTGATCGAAGTCGTCGTCCTCGTGCGTTGCGTAGAGGATCAGTTGCCGGTCGAACCGCGTATAGACGTTCCGGTATTGCGCGGCCGTCCAGAACACGCCTTCGCGCGGCCCTTCGAGCACGCCCTCGTTGACCGAGGTCGCAAGCAGATCCCACAGCAGGAACGCCCACGCGGCGAATCCCGCGATCCACAGCGACCCGAGGACCAGGATGATCTTTCTGTTTTTCCGCCGCGGCCGCGTCATGTCACTTCACGGTCAGGCCGATGATCTGCCATGCGAACTTGGCTTCGCCGAGCGGCGTCTTCAACTCGTCGGGATACTGGTCGCGCGGATACATGATCCACAGCGGGCCATAGTTGTCGTTGCCGAGCACCTTGCCGTTCATCGTTCGCGCGAGGATCACGCCGTACCGGTCGGCATCGGACACGGGGATCGTGAACGTGTATTCGTCGATGCAGCGGAACTCGATCTGCGTGCCGTGCGCGCCGACGATCTTCAGCACGTCGGACAGGCGCGGGCCGGTGAAGGTCGCCTTCGGCGTCCAGCTCGTCGACGTGACGATCGTATGCTGCGGCAGCGCCATCAGCGCCTGCTCGGAAAACACGTACGCCGTCTTGCCCTGCTGGTTGCTCTTGTCGATGTTGCCGTCGACGGTGAACGTAAACGACGAAGCGGCCCATGCCGCGGCGGCCATGCCGAGCAGGCAGGCCGTCAGCAGGCTCTTGGTCCAGGTGGTCGAAATTCGCATGTCTTTCCCTCGGTCGTGGCGTGGTTGCTTGTCGTTCCGGTCTCAGCTCGCGGCGGCTGCGGCCGGCTGCGCGATCTTCAGTTCGCGCGCCACTTCGGCGAACAGGATCGGCAGGCGCACCGGCTTTTCCTCGCAGCGCGCGTTGTAGTGCGACACGATGTGCGCGATCTCGTCCTCGCTGGCTTCCCCGGTCGAGATCTTGCCGGTCAGCAGGAAGATCGGCGCGCCGCTGTTCTCACTCGAACGGATGCCGCGCACGAGCTCGGCGGCGGTCTGGTCGCCGAGCATCCAGTCGAGGATGTAGCCGTCGAAATCCTCGACTTCCAGCGCCTTGCGGAACGTCGCGCCGTCGAAGTACGGGATCGCATTCACGCCTTTTTCGATGAAATATTCACATACCGTTTCGGCGACGTCCCGCGAATCGTCGACCACGGCGATCCGCGCCGCGTACACGTTCGGCTGGCTCGAGCGCAGCTCGACGACATCGACCGGATACGTGCGCCCTTCGCGCGCGTGCTCGCGCTCGGTGACGATCCATTCGCCTTGCCACTGCAGCGCGACGAAATCCGTTTCGATCTGGCTGCTGGCTTTCGTCGAGATGGCGGCCCGGCAGCGAAAGCGCCGCGACTCGATCACGAGCGTCGCGTCGACCATCTCGGCGGCGGCCGGCTGCGTGCCCTTGTCGTCGAGCAGGATCGCGGGCGGCACGCCGAAGTGCGTCGCGATGTCCTGCAACTGCGACAGGTTCCACGGGATCAGGCCCTTCATCTTGCGCGTGACGACCGAGAAACTGAGGCCGAGCACATTCGCGATCGTCGTGTTGTGACTTCGCGGCGGAATGCCGTTCCGGTTCAGGAGGTCGCGCACCTTGTTGGCGGTGATCAGATCGACGTTGGCCTGCTCGCTGTTGGACATCTCGACGGGTTCTCCAGGGGGTTTTGGCGAGGGAGAGCATATCAAAAGTGACGCATCACGCAAACTTTGAAAACGCGAAGGACCTTGACATACCGTTTTTCTCCATTATTATTGCTCACCACGTCACTATTGTTTGTCGCGTCATGTTTGGAGGCCGATGCCGGCATCAGCCGGTACAGCGAAAAGCGACGGCAATGACTCAGTGACTGAACGATTCGAAGAGAGAACCTGAGAGAGCCTTGGGCAGCGTGTCGGCGTTGGCGGATTGTATCCGCTGCGCCGCGCGCGACCGGGTTGCGAGGCGAGTTCGCGGGGGGAAAAGCTCGAAGAATTGCGGCGCCATCGTCGCGCTGAAGCAGGCCGCGAAGGCCCGGCCGAAGGCGGCTTACGATCTCGGCCTGCGTTGTTTCCGCGGCGGGCCGGAAGCAACGGGGGGCGGCAGCGGGGAGACCACCATCGCGCCACGCCGGGGGTTTATCGAAGTTCGCACGGACGCATAAGCCGAACGACGACTCTATCGAACGATAACGACATGAAGACCAACCTTTCCCGTCGTCTCACTCAAGGTGCGCTGGCCGCGGCGCTTTGCGCGTCTGTCGCGGTAGCGTCGCACGGGTCATTCACAGCTCAATGACCCGCGCTCGCTGAATCGAGTGCCTCAGGTGCGCCACGTCATCCGTGGCGCATCTTTTGCCGCCGGCTTGCCGGCGGTATTTCGTTTACGCCCGGGCCGAGCCCCTCGAGCGATCTCGCGGCAAATTTCGATCACGTCCCAAGCGGACTTTCCTGTTCTCGCACGCGAAGCGAACGCTGACGCTGCCGTGACGGCTGCGCACGAGCGGCATCGCGACGAGCGCACGGCACACGCTCGCCTTTTTGCTGCAGTCGAGATTCTCGAATTCGCCGCCGAGCCGGCACGTCATGTCGGAACAGGCGACGCCGATGCGCGTCGATACCGAGTCGGCTGTCACCTGAAACGACGCGCGTAAGTAGCGCAGGCGTGCGTTGCTCGCCAGGACGCGCGGCGAAACCTGCCGCCCATGCGCAGCGGCGCATTGACGCCGCCTCTGGTCACAACGCCGACACACGTCGCAGTCGTCGGTCATCGCGTTCGCGGGATGGCGGTGCTTCCACACCGGCTTGCGAAGTGAACCGGCACACATCACGCGGCTTGCTTGGCCACTTGACATCAATAGACGCGCCTTGTAGGCAGGGGCCTCATTGTCAAATAGGACAATTAACGGCTCTATATCAATTTGTTTAGGACATGAACGATTTAAAACGCCGGATCGTAATGGCAGTATCAAGTCTTACACCGTCTCGATAAGCGATGGGATTGCGGTAAGCGGTGGACGCCTGCCTCGTTGAAGTTGTTAGGCCACGTCAGCCAGGTTCGAAATTTAACGATCCGTGACGTTGATTGAATGCCCATGTCAATCGCTTCAGATTCGCATTACTAAACAACAGATGAAAATCGATCATCGGTTCGGGAGTCGATCCGTGCCGGCGTGGCGTGCGTTGCGTGTAGATGCGCTGCCGCTCCGTCGCCAATCGATCTCGACGGATGATCGCCCAGGGTTATGCCTTCGTTCAACCAAACTAGATCCACCCCCGCCGTTCGCGGAACAGCTTCACGGTTCAGGTTGCTGGATGCCGTATCGCTTGTCGTCACCGCATTGGCAGCGAGAAGCTGGCTGGGCGGCTCGTCGTCTGCCGGATCGGATGCCGTGCTGATTGCCGTTTCGATCGCGTGCGCGCTGGTCCTGTTTCCGTTGGTCGGTCTGTACGGCGATCCCGAGCGTCGCCTGTCGTGGCGTCGCGTGTGGCTCGCGCCGGCCTGCCTGGCCGTCGCGTTGTGCGTCGGCGCGATTTCCGTTATTGCGCACGACCGGCAATTTCCGGTCGCGCTCGACTGGCTAGCCGGCTGGTTCGCGCTGTCGGCGGTCGCGCTCGTCGTGTCGCAGGCCGCGCGGTGGTGCCTCGGCGTTTTCGCGGCGGTGCGGCATGCCCGGCGCAAACCGGTTGCGCTCGTCGGGCATCGCGAAAGTTGCCGGACGCTCGTTGGGTGCGATGCGCGGCAAACGGGGCGGTCGCTCCAGATCGCCGGGATCTTCGACACGTCCGGCTCGTCGCCGATCGGGCCGGAAGAACCGGCCGTGCATCTTGACCTGGCCGAATTCGTCGAGTACGTGCGTCGCGCCCACGTCGGGGAGATCTGGATCGTGCTGCCGCTGTCGGAGGCCGATCGCGTCAGCGAGATCGTCCACGCGTTCGCCGAGGATCTGGTCGACATCCGCTTCATGCCCGACCTCACCGGCATGACGCCGCTTCATCCGAACGGGGCGCTTCGTGGTCACGCGCTCGATCTCGTCTCGTCGCCGCTGTCCGCGCGGGCGCTGGTGGGCAAGGCGATGTTCGATCGCGTGTTCGCGGGCCTGGCGCTGATCGGAATCGCACCGCTGATGGCCGTCGTTGCGCTGGCGGTGAAGTTGTCGTCGCCGGGGCCGGTGTTGTTCCGGCAGCAACGCAGGGGCGCTTACGGGCGCATCTTCACGATCTACAAGTTCCGGACGATGCGCGTGCCCGACACGCGCGAGCCGGGTGAAGTCCGGCAGGCGACGCAAGGCGACCCGCGCGTCACGCGTGTCGGCGCGCTGCTGCGGCGCACGAGCCTCGACGAACTGCCGCAGTTCTTCAACGTGCTGAAGGGCGACATGTCGGTGGTCGGGCCGCGCCCGCATGCGGTGGAGCACGACCGCTTCTACCAGCCCCTTGTCGACGGCTATATCCAGCGCTACCGGATCAAGCCGGGCATCACCGGCTGGGCCCAGGTCAACGGGCATCGCGGCGAGACGGATCGCGTCGAGAAGATGCAGAAGCGGGTCGAACACGATCTTTATTACCTGAACAACTGGTCGTTTGCGATGGACATTCGGATCGTGGCGGCGACTGTCCTGTATGGATTCACGCATCGCAATGCCTATTGAATGACGCGTCGATGTACGCGGTCTGGACAACGGAAATGGAAACAGGAAAACGACCCGGTTCACGGGCGCAGCGCTTGCGATCGGCAATGACGGTCTTGCCCGTCGTGCTGCTGTCCGCTTGCACGATCGAACCGGGCATGCATATGAACCTCGCGCACGATGCGGCGCGGGATGGCGGGATCGCGACGCAGACATCCGAAGGCGGCTTGGCGGTGTCGATGCATCGCATCGTTGCGGCACCGTCCGGCCAGCCGCGAAACGCACCCGCTTCGCGTGAAGCGGCGGCATCGGTACCGATCGGGCCGATCGACGGCGAGCTGATCGCGGCCCAGCGGCGCGAGGCGAGCATACGGGACGAACGCACGCGCGCGGCGCTCTTTGCGGTGCCGGCGCCATACGCGATCGACGCGGGCGACGTGCTGCAGATCACCGTGTGGGATCACCCCGAGCTAGCCGCGGCGCAGGGCAACCCGGGCTCGCAACAGGTGCGCGCTGCCGATCCGCCGGCGGGCTTCGTCGTCGATCAGGCCGGCAACCTGGCTTTTCCGTACGTGGGCGAGCTGCATGTCGCCGGCATGAGCACGAGCGAGATTCAGTCCGCGCTTCGCGCGCGGCTGTCGAAGTGGTTCGTCGCGCCGCAGTTGACGGTGCGCGTCGCGTCGTATCGCGCGAATCGCGTCTACATCGACGGCGAAGTTCGTGCGCCGGGCGCGCACCCGCTCAACGACACGCCGATGACGCTGCTCGAAGCCGTCACGCGCGCGGGCGGCTTCACGGCCGACGCCGATCAGAGCCGCATGACGCTCGTGCGGGACGGTGCCGCCTATCCGGTCGACCTGCCGGGCCTGATTTGCGAGCGCGTCGATCCGTCGCGCATCGTGCTGCGCAATGGCGACCTGCTGCAGGTCGGCGCGCGCGACCAGTTCGGCGTGTACGTGATGGGCGAAGTCAACAAGCCGACGACGGCGCTGCCGCTGCGCAACGGCCGGCTTACGCTGGCCGACGCGCTGTCGCAGGCCGGCAGCGTGAACCAGGGTACGGCCGATCCTAGGCAGACCTACGTGATTCGCGCCGGCGCGGACCGGCAGGCGCAGGTGTTTCATCTGGACGGCAGCTCGCCGGTGTCGATGGTTCTCGCCAATGAGTTCGAGCTGCAGCCGCGCGACGTCGTGTACGTCGACAGTACGAAGCTCGCGCGCTTCGGCCGCGTGCTCGCGCAACTGCTTCCGGCCATCAACGCGGGCCTGACGGCCGCGATCGTCACGAAATGATGAAACGGATCCTGGTGGTGTGTACCGGCAACGTATGCCGCAGCCCGGCCGCGCAGGCGCTGTTGTCGCGCGCGCTGCCCGGTCGCACGGTGGAGTCGGCCGGCGTCGCGGCGATCGGCGGGACGGCGGTCGACCCGGTGATGAATGCACTGTTGATCGAGCGCGGCTTCGACCTGTCCGCGCATCGGGCCCGACGCTTCGATGACCTGGCCTGCCGGTGGGCCGACCTGATTCTGGTGATGGAAGTCGCGCATCGCCAGCTGATCGAGCGGACTTGCCCGATGACGCGCGGCCGTGTGTATCGCCTGGCCGAGCGCTACCGGACCGACGTTCCGGATCCGTACCGCCGAAGCCGCTACGTCTACGACTACGCGATGAAGCTGATCGAGCACGGCGTGGCCGATTGGGCCGCGCGGATCGCCACCTTCGAACCGAACCCGCAGCCGCATCCGGATACCGGCGTGGATGCGCCGGAACACTTGCAGTGAGCCTCAAATGAACGCATCGAACCCGCGCCAACCTCATTTACACGACGCCGACGAACTCGACGTTCGCGGCATCCTCGACGTGCTGATCCGGCACGCGGGCCGCATCGTCGCGGTCACGGCGGCGTGTGCCGCGCTTGGCGCCGGGTATGCCTTCGTCGTGAAGCCGGTCTACAAGGCAGACATTGCCGTGCAGGTGGAAAGCGGCGGCTCGGACCTGCGCAGCATGGCGGAGGGCGGACTCGTCGGTGGTCTCGGCGCGCTGTTCGACGTGAAGTCGACCGACGACGGCGAGATGGAAATCCTGCGCTCGCGGCTCGTGACCGAACCGGTCGTCGACGCTCAGCGCCTGCACATCGAAGCGCATCCGCGCCGCGTGCCCGTGATCGGCGCCGCCGTCGCGCGCGTCAATCGCGGGTTGTCGACGCCCGGCTTGTTCGGGATCGGCGGGTTCGTCTGGGGCATCGAGCGCATCGATGTTCCGGCATTCGACGTGCCGCGCGACTTCCAGGAACACACGTTCATCGTCACGTCGCTGGGCGACGGGCGCTATCGCCTGTCCGGCAGCGATCTCGATCGCGATGCGGAAGGCGCGATCGGCGAACCGCTGCGCGTGAAGACGGCAGCCGGCGACGTGACGCTGCAGGTCGCCGGCATCGAAGCCGAAGCGGGCGCGCAGTTCGTCGTGAAGGCGGATTCGAGGCAGGTCGTGCTCGCCGAACTGCAGAAGAAACTGACGATAGCGAACCGAGGCAAGGATCAGTCCGGCGTGATCGGCGTGTCGTACGAAAGCCATGATCCGGTGCTCGCGGCGGCCGTGCTGAACGCAATCGCCGACAACTACGTGCGGCAGAACGCGAGCCGCAAGGCGGCCACCGCCGAGAAGTCGCTGGCGTTCCTGAGCGACCAGGTCCCGGCCGTGGAGCGTCAGTTGCGTGCGGCCGAAGATCGCCTCAATGAATACCAGGCCCGCCATGAAATCGTGGACCTGACCGAGCAGGCGAAGGCGATGCTGACGCAATCGACCGCCGCGCAGATGTCGCTGTTCGAGCTCGAACAGAAGCGGCGGGCGTTGGCGTCGACGCTGACGCCGGCTCACCCGGAGCTCGCGGCGGTCGACCGGCAGATCGCCGCCGCCAACGCGCAGATCGGGACGATCAACGACACGATCCGGCGCTTGCCCGATGCGCAGCAGAACGTCGTACGCCTGCGCCGCGACGTGACCGTGCAAACGGAGATTTACGTCGGCTTGCTGAACAGCGTCCAGCAGCTTCGCCTGGCGACCGCGAGCAAGATCGGCAACGTGCGCGTGATCGATTGCGCGATCGTGCCGGACAAGCCCGTGCGGCCAAGGCCGGCGCTGGTCACGGTGATGGCCGCACTGATGGGGCTCGTGCTCGGCACGTGCGCCGTGATCGGCCGCGCGGTGCTGTTCGGCGGCGTGACCGATCCCGCGGAGATCGAGCGCGACACGAACCTGAACGTGATGGCGACGATTCCGCACAGCGTTGCGCAACACCGGTTCGCGCAGCGTGACGCCGTGGCAGGCGGGGCGACGGTCCTGGCGCTGGCGCGACCGAACGAACCCGCGGTCGAGGCGCTGCGAAGCCTGTGCACGGCACTGCGGTTCCAGTTGATGGACCAGCCCGACGGCAACCGTGTGCTGATCACGGGGCCGTCCGCGGGTGTCGGGAAATCGTTCGTGTCGGCCAACGTGGCCGCGCTGCTCGGACAGTCGAACAAGCGGGTGCTGCTGATCGACGGCGACCTGCGTCGCGGCAAGCTGGCCAAGCGCTTCGGCATGCGGCCGGAGATCGGCCTGTCGACCGTCCTTCGCGGCGGCGCGACCGCCGCCGACGCCATCGTGCGCGACGTCGCGCCGAACGTCGACCTGCTGCCGGCCGGCCCGTATGCCGATCGGCCCGTCGAACTGCTGTCGTCCGATCGTCTGTCGGCGTTGCTGATGCACGTCGCACGCGATTACGACGTCGTGCTGCTCGACGCGCCGCCGCTGTTGCCGGTGACGGACGCCGTCGTCCTGGCCGCGCATGCGGACACGATCCTGCTTGCGGCACGTGCCGGCGTGACGACCTCGGGCGAACTGCTCGAAGCGTCGAAGCGGATCGAACGCGTCGGCGCGCGCGCGACCGCGGTCGTGTTCAACGGCTTCTGGCCGGGGCTGCGCTCCGCCCGGTACGGCAACTACGGCGCGTACGGGTATGACAACGCCGATTCGCAAACCGCCGCGGATCGCACGTGATCCGCCGACGGAGATTCCGATGACCCATCACCACGAAAACATCCTCGTCACGTTCGGCACCCGCCCGGAAGCCATCAAGATGGCGCCGCTCGTCCACGCGCTGCGGGCCCGCGAAGGCGTGCGCTGCGGCGTCTGCGTGACGGCCCAGCATCGCCAGATGCTCGACCAGGTGCTCGACCTGTTCGGCATCGCGCCGGATTTCGATCTCGACCTGATGCGCGCGGGGCAGACGCTCGGCGGCCTGACCGGGCACATCCTCAATGCGCTCGACCCGGTGCTGGAATCGTTCCGGCCCGATCTCGTGCTCGTGCACGGCGATACGACCACGACGCTCGGCGCGACGCTCGCGGCGTACTACCGACGCATTCCGGTCGGTCACGTGGAAGCCGGGTTGCGCACCGGCAACCTGTATTCGCCGTGGCCGGAAGAGGCGAACCGGAAGGTGACGGGCGCGCTCGCGCTGCATCACTTCGCGCCCACCGAAACCTCACGGGCGAACCTGCTGGCTGAAGGCGTCGAAGCCGACCGCGTGCACGTGACCGGCAACACCGTGATCGATGCCTTGCTGACGATCACCGGGCGCCTCGAGCACGACCGGGCGCTGGTGCGGCAGATGCGTGAGCGGTTCCCGTTCGTCGACGACGAGCGGCGCATGATCCTCGTGACCGGCCACCGCCGCGAGAACTTCGGCCGCGGGTTCGAGCAGATCTGCGAAGCGATCGCGACCATCGCGAAGCGCTATCCGGAGTGCCTCATCGTCTACCCGATGCACCTGAATCCGAACGTGCGCGAGCCCGTCACGCGGCTGCTCGGCGACATCGGCAACGTCGTGCTGATCGAGCCGCAGGAGTACTTGCCGTTCGTGTACCTGATGAGCCGCGCGTGGCTGATCCTGACCGATTCCGGCGGGATCCAGGAAGAGGCGCCGTCGCTCGGCAAGCCGGTGCTCGTGATGCGCGACACCACCGAGCGGCCGGAAGCCGTCGCGGCCGGCACGGTGAGACTGGTCGGCACCGAAGTCGAGCGGCTGGTCGGCGCGGTGGTCGAGCTGTGGGACGACGGCCGCGCCTATCGCGCGATGAGCCGCGCGCACAACCCGTATGGCGACGGCCGCGCGAGCGAGCGGATTGCGGATCTGCTGGTCTCGCCGCCGATCTTGACGCAGGGGTCGGCATACCTGGCCGGCGCGCCCTGCTGAATCCCCCGACGTCTGGAGAACCTCATTCATGTCTTTCGAAACCGTTTCCGTCATCGGGCTGGGCTACATCGGCCTGCCCACCGCGGCGGCCTTTGCCGCGCGCCGTAAAAGCGTGGTCGGCGTCGACGTGTCGCAGCACGCGGTCGACACGATCAATCGCGGCGAGATCCATATCGTCGAACCCGAACTGGACATGCTCGTGCATGCCGCCGTGACGCAAGGCTACCTGCGCGCGACGGCAACGCCCGAGCCGGCCGATGCGTTCCTGATCGCGGTGCCGACACCGTTTGCCGATGGCAACAAGCCGGACCTGACCTATATCGAGGCCGCATGCCGGTCGATCGCGCCGGTGCTGAAGAAGGGCGACCTGGTGGTGCTGGAGTCGACTTCGCCGGTCGGTGCGACCGAAAAAATTGCCGCGTGGCTCGCGGCGCACCGCCCGGACCTGAGCTTTCCGCAACAGGCCGGCGAGCGCTCCGACATCCGTATCGCGCATTGCCCCGAGCGCGTGCTGCCGGGCCATGTCGTGCGCGAACTCGTGGAGAACGACCGCGTGATCGGCGGCATGACGCGCAAATGCGGCACGCGTGCGCAGGAGCTGTACGAGGTGTTCGTGCGCGGCGAATGCATCCTGACCGATGTACGCACCGCCGAGATGTGCAAGCTGACCGAGAACGCGTTTCGCGACGTGAACATCGCGTTCGCGAACGAGCTGTCGGTGATTTGCGACCAGCTGGACATCAACGTATGGGAACTGATCCGGCTGGCGAACCGCCATCCGCGCGTCAGCGTGCTGCAGCCGGGGCCGGGCGTGGGCGGCCATTGCATCGCGGTCGATCCGTGGTTCATCGTCGATTCCGCGCCGGAGCACGCGCGTTTGATCCGCACCGCGCGCAACGTGAACGACGACAAGCCGCATTTCGTCTACGAGCGCGTGCGGCAGGCGGCGAGCCGGTTCCGCGAGCCGGTGATCGCGTGTCTCGGGCTTGCGTTCAAGGCGGATATCGACGATCTGCGCGAGAGCCCGGCGATGGAGATCGTCGAAGCGCTGGCGGAGAACGCCGGCGCAACGCTGCTGGTCGTCGAACCCAACATCGTCGCGTTGCCGGCAGCGCTGGAAGCAACGACCCGGCTGTGCGATCTGAGCACCGCGCTGGCCGAAGCCGACGTGATCGTGATCCTCGTCGATCACGCGCCGTTCCGGCGCATGGACCCGGTGCGGCTGCAGACCAAGGTCGTGATCGACACGCGCGGCGTGCTGGCGCGCGGGTAACGGGCGGGCGCACAAAAATCATGCTGCGGAAGGCCGACGCCAAAAAGCTGCTGGGCCGTGTCGAGGCGCTTGTCTGTACCGGCGCGCCCGGCCTCTATCGCGTGCTGACGTTCTGGGTCGTCCAGCGGATCTATTCGCTGGACGAGCTTGGGGCTGCGGCGTCCAACCTGTCGATCGCGCAGATGATCGGCTTCTTCACGGCCATCGGCTGGGCGACGCTGATTCTGGTGCGCGTACCGGCGAGCGACGGGAAGCAGGCGGCGCGCGGCGCGTTCTACTCGCTGGTGTCGATGGCGGGATGGACCGCCGTGGCCGCCACGATCGCATGCGTGCTGGTGTCCGCCACCGGCTTCGTCGCGTTCGATCTCGGCGGCGTGGTCGCGCTGATGTGGGGCTGGACCGTGTATCAGCTCGCGCGACATTTCTTCGTGTCGTACCGCCGCTACCGGATCACGATCGCGTTCGACTGCCTGCTGATCGCGGGCTCGTGCGCGATGCTGTGGATCGGCACGCGCCACGGCTATTCCGCGTCGCCGTGCCTCGCCGTTGCGCTGGTCGTGGTGGCCGTCGCGATGTTCGCCGCGATCGGCGCGCCCGATCGTCGCGCGTTTTCGATGCGCATCGACGTGAAGGGGCTGCAGTTCGGGCTGACCAATTTCCTGTCCGGCGGCATCGCGCTGGTGACCGTGCCGGCGGCGAACGCGATGTGCGGCGCGTCGTTCGCGGGGATGCTGTCGTTGTTTTCCTCGGTGACCGCGATCGGCAACCTGCTGCCGCGCGCCATTTCGATCGCGCAATTGCCGGACCTCGTGAAGCGGAAGAAGGACAAGGCGCCGCTCGACGCGACGCTGGGCGCGATGCGGCGCGATATCGACCTGTCGAACCTGGTCGTACTTGTCGCGAACCTTGCAATGGTGGCGGGGCTGACCTACCGCTACGGGCTCGACGGCAGCGGCGCGTACGTGGCGCTCGCGGGCGGCGTGCTGCTGGCGATCCAGTGCGCGGCCGGCGTGCTCGGCGTCGTCGGCAGCAACGTGATGATGGCGTTCGAGCAGGGCGCGGCCACCGCGCGGATCAACATCGGCACCTCGGCGCTGTTCGTCGTTTTGCTCGGCGGCTGCGTTGCGATCGGCGGCGAAACCGGGTTCTTCTGCATGCTGGCGTCCGCGGTGGTCGTGACGCTGATCCGGAACGCGATCGTCGTGATGCATGCACGGCGGGTATGCGCGGCCTATGCGGAATCGATCAGCGCGTTGGGCGTCGCCGATATGCAAGCGATGCCGGCGGCGTCGGGAGCGCGGCCATGAATGCGGCCGCCCGATTCCCGGCGATCGTGCCGCATCGTCGATCGCGCGTGGCCGACCTGGGCGCCGGCCTGCTGGCGCTCGCCTACTTCGTCTTCTGCGTCAGCGACACGCTGCTCACGCTCGACGACGATCGTTCGCAGGTCGTAAAGATCGGCGCGTTCGGCCTCGTGTTCGCGGCGATCCTGTTGCGTCCGCGCTTTCACCGGCTGGCCGTTCTCGCGCTGCCCATCGCCGTGTCGCTCTGCATCGGGATGCTGCTGTCGTTCAACGTCCATGCCGGGATCGAGGAACTCGTCCGCTTCCTCTTTCCGGTCGCGATCACGGTGGCGATCTTCCCGTATCGCGACCGGCTCGACGTGCTGGTCAAGACGTTCATCGGCGTGGTCGTGAGCAACGACCTGTTCCAGCTGTATTTCTACGTGTCGTATGCGGTCGGGCTGCCGCTGTTCATGCCGGTGCGGATCGATTCGGGATTGTTCCTGCGTGCGCAGGGGTGGATGGGGTTCTTTTCGGAGTTCAGCTTCATCAATCTCTGCGCGTTCCTGCTGTGCCGCTGGTACTGGTCCGGCCGTCGCGCGGCGATCGCGTCGTGGGGGTTCCTGTTGTTCGCGTTGCTCGGCTTCTCGTTCAAGCTGTTCGCGGTGCTGGCGCTCTATCCGTTCGTGAGGAACGTCAGGGATGTGCGCGCGTGGCTGGCTGCCGCCGGCATCGCGGGCACGATGCTCGTGCTGATGGCGATGGGCGTGCTGGATTCGCTGTTGAAGGTCGGCATGGCGAAGATCCTGTTCTACGTCGTCGCGGGCAATTCGGCGCGCGCCGAATCCTATCGCGTGATGTTCGAGTCGATCGGCAACGGCAATCTGCTTGGCGAAGGGTTGGGCAGCTTCGGCGGCCCGGCGTCGGTGAAGTTCTCGTCGCCGCTCTACCAGCTCTATCACTTCGACTGGTACGGGCTCGGCGGGCTGTTGAAGACCACCGACACGTTCTACCCGCACCTGTTCGTCGAGATGGGCGTGTTCGGCGCGCTCGCGTGGCTGGTGTTCGTGCTGGGGTACGGGCAAGGACGGCGCAAGCCGGCCGTCTGGTTCTACATCGTCGGTGCGTTCTGCTTCGACAACATCTTTTCGATGGCGTTTGTTTCGCCGTCTTACGTATTTTCCGCGCTGCTGGCGATGTATGCGTTCTCGTGGGGGCGGCCGCGCGTCGGCCCGGTGCATCGCGGCGGTGTGGTGGGAGTTCGCTCGTGAAAATTCTCGTCGTTACGAACATGTATCTCGGCAGCAACCGCGCGAGCCCCTGGCAAGGCGTGTTCGTGACCGAGCAGGTCGACGCGCTGCGGCGCTCCGGCGGCTGCACGGTCGATGTGCTCGTCATCGAAGGGTATCGCGGCAAGCGCGAATACCTGAGCTCGATCCGGCAGGTCTGGAAGGCCGCTCGTGCGGGCCGGTACGACGTCGTGCATTACCACTTCGGCCTGAGCGCGTGTTCCGCACCGCTGGTCCGGCTGTTTTCGAAAGCGCGGGTTGTCATCACGTTCCACGGCACGGACATCCTGGGTCCGCTGTGGATGCGCGCGGTGTCGAAATCGATGGCCTGTTTCGCGCATGCGTGCATCGGCGTGAGTGCGGAAATTTCATCGCGCCTGATCCGGCTGCGCCGCCGCTGCGTGACGATTCCGTGTGCGGTCAACGAGACGGTCTTCGCCGGGGATCGCGACGATGCGCTCATGCAATCCGCCGTGCCGATCGTTGTCTTCCCGTCTTCGCCGAAACGTCCGGAGAAGAACTATCCGCTGTTTTCGCTGGTGCTGCGGCAGCTTGCGGAACAGCACGGCATCCGGGTGCAGGAGCGGCATCTCGACGGTCTCGATCGCGGCGAGGTGCGCGACTTGCTGGCGCATGCCGCGTGCCTGCTGATGACGTCGACCCGGGAAGGGTCGCCGCAATCGGTCAAGGAAGCGATGGCGCTCGATCTGCCGGTCGTATCGGTCGATGTCGGCAACGTGCGGCAACTGCTCGACGGCGTGTCGCCGGGCATGGTGGTGTTCGACCACGACGCGGGCCGTCTCACGAACGAGCTTGCCGATGTGTTGAAGGCCGGCGCGCGATCCAACGGGCGCGAGAAGCTTGCGGCGCTCGGTTGCTTCTCCGCCGATGTGTCGGCGAAGCTGAAGGATCTGTACACGTCGCTGTGCCGACCGTCGCGATTTGCCGACGATATTCCGGAAGTCAAAAAAAATGATGGCGGGGCCTTGTTATGAACCGAGCTGAAATCTTTTCATGCCCGATCCATCTGATGTCGATGAACGATACGGTGGACTGGATCGGCGCGAGAGTCGAGAAACGGCAATTCACACAGCACGTCGTGGTCAACGTCGCGAAGCTCGTCAACCTGCAGCGCGATGCGGAACTCGCCGCGTCGGTCCGCGAATGCGACATCGTCAACGTCGACGGCATGGGTGTCGTCTGGGGCGCGCGGCTGCTCGGCATCCCGGTGCCGGAGCGCGTCGCGGGCGTGGATCTGTTCGAGCGGCTGCTGGCGCTGGCCGAAGCGAAAGGGCTGCCGGTCTATCTGCTCGGCGCGACGCCGGAGGTCGTCGAGCGGGTCGTCGCGGTGGCGGCGGCACGCTATCCGCGGCTGCCGGTCGCCGGATATCACCACGGCTATTTCTGGGACGACGAACAGGCGGTCGTGGACGATATCCGCCGCTCGGGTGCGCGGCTGCTGTTCGTCGCGATCACGTCGCCGCGCAAGGAAAACTTCATCAATCGCTGGAAATCGCAGTTGGGCGTCGATTTCGTGATGGGCGTGGGCGGCACGTTCGACGTGGTGGCGGGGAAGGTCAAGCGGGCGCCGCCGTGGATGCAGCGCAGCGGGCTGGAGTGGGCGTTTCGCGTGATCCAGGAGCCGGGGCGGATGTGGAAACGCTATCTGTCGACCAACAGCCGCTTCCTGGCGATGCTGGCGCGCGCGTACGTGTCGCGGCTGTTTCGGCGAAAAGGAGAGCGGGATGCGCGGTAGCTTCGTCGTTGCCGCATGCGTGCTCGTCGCGTCGGCTTGCCGCGCGGGCCCGGAAGGCGGCAAGCATGACGATGCGCATTTTTATCGGTCGGACTGGGCGAGCGGCATCGATGCGCGGCTTCGTTTGCAGGAGCCGGCGGTGCAGAACATCACCACCGCCGAGATTTCCGGTGTTCGCGGCACGCTGTTGAGGGTGACGATGAAGCGCTCGCAGGACTTCAGCAGCGTGGCGAGCGGCACGCCGCGTGCCGAGATCAGCTTCTTTCCGGTGTTCCGCTTCGTCAACGGTCGCGACTACGAGGTGCGCTGGTCGACGGTCATTCCCGCCGACTACCGGTTCGATTCCAGACAGCCGGAACTGATCGCGCAATTGCATCAGGGCGGCAGCGACGGATCGCCTCCGTTTGCGTTGCTGCTGAATGCCGGGAAGTACGAAGTCGATGTGCGCGGCGCGCCGGGCATGCCGAGCCGGTCCATTGCGTTCGGCGACCCGTCGGCGGATCGCGGGAAACGGGTCTGGTGGGTGCTGCGGTATCGACCGGACGATTCAGGCGTCGACGCGCTGACCGAGGTGTTCCGGAACGGCGAACGCGTCGTGCATGTTGCGGGCGTACCGAATGCGTATCCGAACGATCGCGACGCTTACTTCAAGCTCGGCCTCTACAAATGGTGGTGGAAGACCCGCCCGTCCGACGTGACCGAGCGAACGATTTATTACGGCGACATCGAGATGAAGGCACTGCGTGACACGGCCCGATGAGCGGAGCCGAACCGCGCGGATGCCGTGCCGGTTCGACGGAGGCGTGACGCCGGTGCGCGCCGCGCCTCCGCCCGGCCCCGTCACCCGTTGCGGAAAATCTCCGCATACGCGCTCAACGCCGGCACGCCGCCCAGGTGCGCATACAGCACCTTAGAGCCCGGCTCGAATTCGCCGCGCCGCACCTTGTCGATCATCCCGTGCATCGACTTGCCTTCATAGACGGGATCGGTCAGCACGCCTTCGAGCCGCGCGCACAGCCGGATCGCCTCGAGCGTGCCGTCGTTCGGCAGCCCGTATTCGGGGCCCGCGTAGCGCGTGTCGAGCACGACGTCCTGCTCGTCGATGCGACGCCCGAGCTCGACGATTTCAGCCGTATGCCGCGCGATGCGCGTGATCTGCGCATGCGTTTTCTCCGGCGTCGCGGATGCGTCGATGCCGATCACGCGATCCGCGCGGCCATCGGCCGCGAAGCCGACGACCATCCCGGCCTGCGTGCTGCCCGTCACCGAGCACACGACGATGTAGTCGAACTTGAAGCCGAGCTCGGCTTCCTGCTGGCGCACTTCCTCAGCGAAGCCGACGAACCCGAGCCCGCCGAGCGGATGCTCGGAACAGCCGGCCGGAATCGGATACGGCTTGCCGCCCGCCTGCCGCACGCTTTCCATCGCTTCTTCCCAGCTACGGCGGATGCCGATGTCGAAGCCGTCGGCAACGAGCCGCACGTCGGCGCCCATCATGCGCGACAGCTGGATGTTGCCGACCTTGTCATACACGGGGTCTTCATAGTTGACCCAGTGCTCCTGCACGAGCACGCATTTCATGCCGAGATGCGCGGCGACGGCCGCGACCTGGCGCGTCTGGTTCGACTGGACGCCGCCGATCGACACGAGCGTGTCCGCGCCCTGCGCGAGCGCGTCGGGAATCAGGTATTCGAGCTTGCGGGTCTTGTTGCCGCCGAACGCGAGGCCGCTGTTGCAGTCCTCGCGCTTCGCATACAGCTCGACCTTGCCACCGAGGTGCGCGCTCAGCCGCTTGAGCGGCTGGATCGGGGTCGGGCCAAACGTCAGCGGATAACGGGGGAAGCGTTGCAGGTTCATCGATTTTTGTCTCCGGAAAGGCGGGGTTGGCGCGGGCATCGGTGCGTTCGGGAGGGGCCGGCACGCCGTGTCCCGATGGAAAAATGATAGGCAAGCACGCGCGAAATGAGCTTGCGAAATAAATATCGTCGGCCTACGTTGATAACGAATCGAGTGCTGATCAAGCAATTCGAGTTCGAAAAAATCGAGGAAGACGCAATGAAATTAACTGGAAGACCGGCGGCGCCGGGCGATGCCGCGCCCGCGCTCGATCGCATCGATCGCGCGATCCTCAGGCAGCTTCAGCAGGACGCGTCGATCTCGAACGTGAGCCTCGCCGCGAAGGTGAAGCTGAGCGCGCCGGCGTGCCTGCGGCGCGTCGAGCGGCTCAAGGAAATGGGGATGATTCGCGGGATCGTCGCGCTGCTCGACCCGAAGCCGCTCGGGGCCGGCATGCTGGTCGTGATCGGCTTCGTGCTCGACCGCTCGACGCCGGAAGCGTTCGCCGCGTTCGAGAAGGCTGCGCAGAAGGTGTCGGGGTGTGTCGAATGCCACGTCGTGACGGGCGAGTTCGACTACTTCATGCTGGTGCGCACACGCGACAACGAGAGCTTCAACCGGCTGCATGCGGAACAACTGATCTACCTGCCGGGCGTGCGGCAGGTGCGCTCGTTCATGGTGCTCAAGGAGATCCTGTCGACGCATGCGTTGCCGGTGTAGCGCGGAGCGTCGTCGATTCCCATTGGCCTAGGCTATGCCGTTTGGCAAATTGAAAATTCCCGTTTGGGTGTATACAATGAGAATTCAAATTAACCCATTTGGGAATCGCCATGACAGCAACCCCACCTGCGGCCCGTCAGCCTGCCAAGCGGGCTGCCGCATCCCGCGCCGCGTCGCCGGCGGGCGGCTCGAACGGTTTGGGCGCCGGCAAGGGCGATTTCGACACCTTTGGCCGGATGGCGCCGATGTCGCAGCGGCGCGCGATCGCGGAGGGTTTCGACGCGGTCATCATCGAGCGTGTCGCGCGCGAGTTGCTCGGCGTGCCGGTTCAGTCCCTATTGAGCGCGCTGAGCCTTCCCAGCTCGACCATTCTGCGAAAAATCGCCAAACACGACCGGTTGTCGCAAGGCGAGTCCGATCGCGTTGCGCGCGTGCTTTATATACTGAATCTCGCCACCGATCTGTTTGAGGACCGCGAGCGCGCAGCGGCGTGGATGAGCCGGGCGAACGCGGAGCTCGACGGTTTGAAGCCGCTCGAAGTGCTCGACGTACAGCCCGGCTACGACCGGGTGCGCGACATTCTGAACCGTGCGCAGTTCGGGGTCGGCGCGTGAGGTTGTATCGTCTCGCGAAAGAACGAAAGGGGCACTACCTGGCCGACGACCTGAGCGGGAACGGCGCGGCGATCGCAGGTGGCCGCTGGAATCCTCGCGGCATGCGGGTGCTGTACACCTGCTGCCATGCGTCGACGTCGTTGCTCGAGTCACTCGTCCATATGTCCGGCTTGCTTCCCGTTGGCGGATTTTTTTTAGTGACGCTGGAAGTGCCCGACATCGTCCATGACAATGCGTACCAGCCGGACCTGCCGGACGATTGGGCGGTACTGTCGCAGGATCCGGAGTCGACCGCGCGGATCGGGCGGGTCTGGCTTGAAGCGGGCGAGCAGTTGGCGATGCGCGTACCGTCAGTCGTCTGCTCGACCGACTTCAACTTGCTGATGAACCCGCTGCATGCGGATTTTGCTTCGAGTGTGAAAGTGATCGGCAAGGAAGCGTTCGCGCTGGATCCGCGCCTCTTCGGCTAGTCGGTCGTATTGTTTTGGTCGACGAATCATCGTCGGCTGCTGCACGGTCGCGTCGCGCGGTCAGCGCTGCCATGGCGCGCCGCCTGGATATGCCGACTTGCCGAGGCGCTCGCGTGCGTCGCGCACGACAGTCGCATCGAGTTTTCCGTCATCCGCCAGCGCCTTCAGCGCCGCGAGCACGATGCTCGCGCGATCGACCTCGAAGAACGCGCGCAGCGCGTCGCGCGTGTCGCTGCGGCCGAACCCGTCGGTGCCGAGTGTCACGTAGCGGCGCGGTACGTACGCGCGGATCAGTTCGGGCACCGCGCGCACGTAGTCGGTCGCCGCGATCACGGGCCCGCGCGTCGTGGCGAGCGCGGCGGTGACGTACGGCGTCGACTGTGCGTCGTCGTCGAGCCGCGCGCGACGCTCGGCTTCCATCCCGTCACGCTGCAGTTCCGTGAAACTCGTGACGCTCCACACGGCGGAATCGATGCACCAGTCGTCCTTCAGCATCCGCTGCGCGGCGAGCACTTCGCCGAGGATCGCGCCCGAGCCGAGCAACTGCACGCGTGCGGTTGCGTTCGAACCGGACGGCAGCCGGTGCATGCCCTTCAGGATGCCTTCGCGCCGCGCGGCCACCTCGTCGTCGGGCATCGACGGCTGCGCGTAGTTTTCGTTCATCACGGTCACGTAATAGAACACGTCGCGCTGCTGCTCGACCATCTCGCGCATGCCCGCATCGACGATCGTCGCGACTTCGTACGCGAACGCCGGATCGTACGCGCGGCAGTTCGGGATCGTCGACGCGGCGAGGTGGCTGCTGCCGTCCTGGTGCTGCAACCCCTCGCCGCCGAGCGTCGTGCGGCCCGACGTCGCGCCGATGAGAAAGCCGCGCGAGCGCTGGTCGGCGGCGGCCCAGATCAGGTCGCCGATGCGCTGGAAGCCGAACATCGAGTAGTAGATGTAGAACGGCAGCATCGGCAGGTCGTGCACGCTGTACGACGTCGCGGCGGCGATCCACGACGAGATCGCGCCCGCTTCCGAAATGCCTTCCTCGAGAATCTGCCCGCGCGTGTCCTCGCGGTAGTAGAGCATCGAGCCGAGATCCTCGGGCTCGTAGCGCTGGCCGAGCGGCGAGTAGATGCCGACCTGCCGGAACAGGCTGGCCATGCCGAACGTGCGCGCTTCGTCAGCCACGATCGGTACGACGCGCGAGCCGATGTCGCGATCCTTGATCAACGCGGCGAGCATGCGCACGAGCGCCATCGTCGTCGACATCTCGCGGCCCGCCGCATCCAGCGCGAACGTTCCCCAGGCCGGCATCGAAGGGACGGTCAGCCCCTTCGATGCCGCTGTCCGCCTTCTGGGCAGATAGCCTCCCAGGGCAGCCCGGCGGGCATGCAGGTAACGCATTTCCGGGCTGTCTTCCGCTGGCTTGTAAAACTTCAACTGTTCGACGTCGCTGTCCGACAGCGGCAACCGGAAGCGGTCGCGGAACGCCTTCAGATCGTCGACGTCGAGCTTCTTCTGCTGATGGGTCGTCATCCGGCCCTGGCCGGCCGCGCCCATGCCGTAACCCTTCATCGTCTTCGCGAGGATCACGGTCGGCTGGCCGCGGTGCGCGAGCGCGCGCGCATACGCGGCGTGCAGCTTGCGCGCGTCGTGGCCGCCGCGGCGCAGGCGGTCGATCTCCGCATCGGTGAGCTGCGCGGCGAGCGCTTCGAGCGCAGGGTCCTGGCTGAAGAAGCGCGCGCGGTTGTAGGCGCCGTCGTTCGCGGAGAAGGTCTGGAACTGCCCGTCGACGGTATTGGCGAACGCGCGGGCGAGTGCGCCGGCGTGGTCGCGTGCGAACAGCGGATCCCAGTCGGAGCCCCACAGCACCTTGATCGTGTTCCAGCCGGCGCCCGCGAACTGCGCTTCGAGCTCGTCGATCACGCGGCCGTTGCCGCGCACCGGGCCGTCGAGCCGCTGCAGGTTGCAGTTGATCACGAACACGAGGTTGTCGAGCCCCTCGCGCGCGGCGAGCGACAGCGCGCCGAGCGATTCGGGTTCGTCCATCTCGCCGTCGCCGAAGAAGCCCCACACGGTGCGGCCCGCGGTGTTCGCGAGGCCGCGATGCTGCAGGTAGCGCATGAAGCGCGCCTGGTAGATCGCGTTGATCGGGCCGATCCCCATCGAGCCGGTCGGGAACTGCCAGAAATCGGGCATCAGCCACGGGTGCGGATACGAGCACAGGCCCGGGCCGGCGATTTCGCGGCGGTAATGCTTCAGGTGATCCTCGGTGAGGAAGCCTTCGAGATACGCGCGCGCATAGACGCCCGGCGACGAATGCGGCTGGAAGTACACGAGATCGCCGCCGGCCGTGCCGGGTGCGTCGCCGGCCGCGGTCGACGCCGCGCGGAAGAAGTGGTTGAAGCCGGTCTCGAACAGGTCGGACGCCGATGCATAGCTCGCGATGTGGCCGCCGAGTTCGCCGTACGCGCGGTTCGCGCGCACGACCATCGCGAGCGCGTTCCAGCGCAGCGCGGCCGACAGCCGTTCCTCCAGGTCGAGGTCGCCCGGATACGGCGGCTGCTCGGCGAGCTCAATCGTGTTCAGGTAGCGCGTGACGGGCGTGCGCGCCGACGCGAGGCCGGTTGCGCGCGCATGCTCGGCGAGCCGGTCGAACAGGTATTGCGCGCGGTCGCGGCCGACGTGCGCGACCACCGCGTCGAGCGCCTCGAGCCATTCGGCGGTTTCTTCCGGGTCCGCATCGGTGCGCGCGAGGGCCGCGCGCTGCGCGTGTTCGATACCGTTCGACAGATCCGTCATGGGAGTCTCCCGCGCGCCGTCGGCGGCACGCATCAATGGGACTCATGCTACGCGTCGATCCGCAAAATATGCGTCTGAATTCATTGGGAATTTGCCGCCGGATAGTGTAAATATTCCGGAATCGTCGTGATAGAAGGAATATTCAGACTATGAGCGCCTCTCCCAAGCGGCTCGACCGCATCGACATCGGCATCCTGAACCAGCTTCAGCAGAACGCGCGGATCACGAACGCGGAACTCGCGCGCGCGGTGAACCTGTCGGCCACGCCGTGCTTCAACCGCGTGCGCGCGCTGGAGAAACTCGGGCTGTTCCGGCAGCAGGTCACGCTGCTCGATCCCGAGCCGCTCGGGCTGCGGATCAACGTGTTCATCCAGGTCAGCCTCGAGAAGCAGGTCGAGGACGCGCTGCAGCGCTTCGAGGAGGCGATCTCGCAGCGGCCCGAGGTGATGGAGTGTTATTTGATGTCGGGCGACGCCGACTATCTGCTGCGCGTCGTGATGCCCGACATGCGCACGCTCGAGCGCTTCATCATCGAGCGGCTCACGACGATTCCCGGCGTGTCGAACATCCGGTCGAGCTTCGCGTTGAAGCAGGTGCGCTACAAGACCGCGCTGCCGCTGCCGGCGGCGGGGCTCACGCTGGTCGATCCGGACGAGTCGGCGTCCGACTGGAGCTGAGCGCGGCGCCGGCCAGCCTGTCCGTTCGCCGACGCGAAGGTGACGAAACGATGACGCCCGCCGCGCTGCGCGGCGCCGGATCGAACCGATCGCGTGGGTGCGCCTCATACGGCAGTCGGCCCGGTTGCACCGTCGCGACGCGGCGCGGGCCAGTCGCGTATGCTCGTCCGGTCGGCGAAACGTGCGAGCGCGCGGCCGCTTCATGCATGTCTCGATCAATCAACGAGTGAGGGCGTGATGGCAAGACAGACGATGGCGGAATACCTGGCGAAGACGCTGGCGGCGGCGGGCGTCGAGCGCATCTGGGGCGTGACGGGCGACAGCCTGAACGGCCTGTCGTTCAGCCTGGCCCAGATCGGCTCGATCCGCTGGATGCATACGCGGCACGAGGAAAGCGCCGCGTTCGCGGCCGGCGCGGATGCCGCGTCGACCGGGCGGCTCGCGGTGTGCGCGGGCAGCTGCGGCCCCGGCAACCTGCACCTGATCAACGGGCTGTACGACTGCCACCGCAATCACCAGCCGGTGCTCGCGATCGCCGCGCACATCCCGTCGACCGAAATCGGGCTCGGCTACTTCCAGGAAACCCATCCGCAGGAACTGTTCCGCGAGTGCAGCCACTTCGCGGAGCTGGTGACCAATGCGTCGCAGTTCCCGCGCGTGCTCGCGCGCGCGATGCGCACCGCGATCGAGGAACGCGGTGTCGCGGTGATCGTGCTGCCGGGCGACATCGCGCTCGGCGACGGCCCGGAAGAAGCGCCGGCGTGGAGCGAATCGGCGCCGCCGTCGATCCTGCCGGCCGAAGCCGATCTCGACCGGCTCGCGGCATTGCTGAACGGTTCCGACGCGGTCACGCTGCTGTGCGGCAGCGGTACGCAGGGCGCGCACGACGAAGTGGTCGCGCTGGCCGACACGCTCGGCGCGCCGGTCGTGCATGCGCTGCGCGGCAAGCAGTTCGTCGAATGGGACAACCCGTTCGACGTCGGGATGACCGGGCTGATCGGCTTCAGTTCCGGCTATCACGCGATGGAATCGTGCGACACGCTGCTGATGCTCGGCACGGATTTCCCGTACCGGCCGTTCTATCCGTCGAACGCGAAGATCGCGCAGATCGACTGGAAGGGCTCGCAGCTCGGCCATCGCGCGCCGCTCGCGCTCGGCCTCGTCGGCACCGTGAAGGAGACGATCGCCGCGCTGCTGCCGCGCCTGACGCGCAAGGCCCAGCGGCGCTTCCTCGAGAATGCGCTGAAGCATTACGCGGCCGCGCGCAAGGGGCTCGACGATCTCGCGGTGGCCGAGCCGCCGGGCCGCGCGATCCATCCGCAATACCTGACGAAGCTCGTCGACGAAGTCGCGGCCGACGACGCGATCTTCACGGCCGACGTCGGCACGCCGACGCTGTGGGCCGCGCGCTACCTGACGATGAACGGCAAGCGGCAACTGCACGGCTCGTTCAACCACGGGTCGATGGCGAACGCGATGCCGCAGGCGCTCGGCGCGCAGGGTGCGCATCCGGGGCGGCAGGTGGTGTCGCTGTCCGGCGACGGCGGGCTGTCGATGCTGCTCGGCGATCTGCTGAGCGCGCGCCAGCTCAACCTGCCGATCAAGATCGTCGTGTACAACAACAGCCTGCTCGGCTTCGTGTCGATGGAGCTGAAGGCGGCCGGTTATCTCGATACCAACGTCGACCTGAGCCCGACCGATTTCGCGGCGATCGCGAAGGGCGCGGGTATCTTCAGCGTACGCGTCGAGCATTCGGAGAACGTCGAGCAGGCATTGCGCACGGCGTTCGCGCACGACGGGCCGGCGGTGGTCGACGTCGTCACGTCGAAATACGAGCTTGCGATGCCGCCGAAGATCGAGATCGCGCATGCGAAGGGCTTCAGCCTGTTCATGCTGCGTGCGATCCTGAGCGGGCGCGGCGACGAGATCGTCGAGCTGGCGAGAACCAACCTGAGGTGAGGCGGTGCCGCGCGCGATGCGGCGTGCCGTTCGTTCCCGATCGGTCACGCTGCTTCGCTCCCGTCGGCGACCCACTCACGGATGCGGCGGCGCGGGCAATTAGGGACAATCTTCACGTCGCCTTAAGTTTGCGTTTCCTAGAATCGATTGGATCGTCGCTCTTCCTGCGGCGGACCGCTTCGTCCAGGAGGATGCCAGTGAACAAGCCCCGTGTCGCCGTAGCCCCGTTCCACGAAGTCGTCGGCACGTCGAAGCCGAAGGCGCAACCGCTCAAGGCCGGCCAATGATCTGGCCAAACGTGTGGCGCGTCTCCGCACTGTTCGTGCGCGAGTGGGTCGGCCGCCCGGCCGCGGTGGGCGCATTGTGCCCGAGTTCGCGGCATCTGGCGCGCGAGATGGCCGGCGCGGTGCCGGACGGCGACGGGCTGGTCGTCGAACTCGGCGGCGGCACCGGCGCGATCACCGCGGCGTTGCTCGAACGCGGCGTCGCGCCACGGCGCCTCGTCGTGGTCGAGCGTTCGCCGGCGTTCGTGCAGCACCTGCGGCGACGCTTTCCGGATGTGTCGATCGTGTGGGGCGATGCGCGGCAGCTCGAACGGCTGCTGCCGCCCGCCGCGCGGGTCGATGCGATCGTGTCGTGCCTGCCGTTGCGCACGCTGCCGCGCGAGGACGTGACGGCCATCGTCGAGCAATGCCATCACGTGCTGTCGGCCGATGGCGTGATGGTTCAATTTACCTACGATTTGCGCTCGCCCGGCCGTCATCCGCTGGGCGATTCGGCATTCGTTGCCTGCGGCAGTCGTATCGTCTGGGCAAATATTCCGCCTGCGCGCATCGTGACCGTGCGCGGCGTCGCCGCCGAACACGCCGATTGACGCGGCCGCGCGCGGGGCGCCGGGACACGGCACCGCGTCGGTTTCTTTCGCAAGCCATACAGATTCTTCCAATTTCCATTCTTCGCAAGTGGGGCTTGCGGTCAGGCCGGCCGGTTTTTTCCTTTTCCAGCCGCATCCGACAGGGATCGCCGACGAAGCGCTAGAAGCGCGTGCCGTCGCCGCGCGGCCCGCTGACGAAAGACGGTACCCGCATGCCGTTTTAGCATTACCGCGCCGTTTTTTTGCACGGCGTTTATGCGCGGTCTTCTAAGCTGGGCATGTGTCGAACAGCCGAGACGGCTTCCGTCCGCGCCATGACCTTCATCCATCCCGTTCCCGCCTTCGATGTCGCCGGCCGTCAGGTGCGCGCCGGCGCACGCCACAACGTCCTTCCGTTCCCGCCGCCGCGTCCGCGCCTGCAGTTGCCCGTCACGCTGACGGTCGGCTCCGGCGAACTCGCGCGCGCCCGCCTCGCGGCGCTGCTGCATTCGCCGCTCGGCGTGTATGTCGTCAGCGCGCGCACCGTGCGCGACGTGATCCATGTGCACTTCGAGATCGCGCCGGAGGATCTGGATTTCATGCTGCACATGCTGATCGCGCAGCAGGCCGATGCGGTGATCGGGCCCGTCGCGCGCCGGTTGCGCGTCGGGCCGCAGCCCCGGTGAGTCGGGGAGCGATTATTGCGTGTCGGTTGTTTGTTGATCGTTTGATTCGTCGCCGGATCGTCGGTCGCGGTGCTGTCCGCCCGTCGGGCGGCGGATGTTCGTGCGCCGCGTCGCGCGCGGCGCCGATCCTGAATATGGAGTGTCCATGTACCTCACGGAAGAAGTGCATAGCGCGCGGACGGCGTCGCTGCCGTCGGGCCGGCAGCTCGCGCGGCAGCTCGTGACGACGGTGCGCGTGGCCGAAATGTTGCTGCATCAGGCGATCGTCGTGCCCGACGGGCATCAGTGGTCGGTCGACACCGAGCGCGTCGACGCGGCCGGCGGACCGCTCGCGGCGTGGGAGACCTGCGTGACGTTGCGGATCGGCAAGGTGTTCGCGCCGGCGATCAACCCGGCCGCGCGGGTCAACGACTCCGATCAGGTCGCGGTCGAGATCCAGCTCTGCCTGCCCGAGCAGGCGTATCTGGACGAGCGGCGCGTGAGCATCTTCGGCCGCCGCCACGGCAACCGGTTCGGTGCGACGCTGTCGGTCGCGTCGGGCGCGCAGTGGGGCTGGCGACGCGCCGAACATGTCGCGCCGGAACACGCGCAGGTGCGCGGCGATACGCTCGAGGCACTCGTCGATGCGGTCGCGGCGAACGTCAACGCGGCGCTTGCCGCGGCCGGGTTTCGCGCGACGCGCTGATCACGCGTCGCCGGTTTGCCCGGTCTGCCGCTGCAGATCCTCCATCAACTGTTCCGCGAGAAAGTCGCACGGCGGCCGCTTCGATTTCGTGCTGCGCGCGAGAATCAGTTCGAGCGGCGGCAGGTCGGGCAGCCCGTGCGAGCGGCCGAGCATCGACAGTTGCGCGGGAATCGCGCAGCGCGCGAGCGGCGCGACCGCGAGGCCGGCCTCGACCATGCTGAGCAGCCCGAGCAGGCTCGGGCTTTCATACGAGGTGCGATACGGCACCTTCGCGCGTTCGAGGCTGCGGATCGCGTTCTCGCGCGCGACGCTGCCCGGCATGAACACCGCGATCGGCAGCGGCCGCTCCTCCCACACGCGCGGCCCGTTCGTCATCGCGGCCCACGCCATCGGCTCGTGGCGGATGAAGTCGCCGGTCAGCCCCTTGATGCGCGTGCCGCACACGAGATCGACGGTGCCTTCCTTGATCAGCGGCGCGAGCGCGCTGCTCGGCAGCCCCATCACCTGAATCTCGACCTTCGGGTAGGTCGCCGAGAATTTCTTCAGGACCGACGGCAGCAGCGACGATGCATAGTCGTCCGGCACGCCGATCACCACTTTACCGGTCACTTCCGGCCGCACCACGGCCGCCCACGCCTCGTCGCGCAGCGCCAGCATTCGTCTGGCGAATCCCAGCAGCACCTCGCCCTCGCGCGTCAGCACGATGCTGCGCGGCTTGCGCACGAACAGCGGCCGGCCGATCGCGTCTTCCAGGCTCTTGATCTGCATGCTCACCGCCGACTGCGAGCGGTTCACGGCCTCGGCGGCGCGGGTCATGTTGCCGGTTTCCGCGACGGCGACGACGGTGGCCAGCACGTCGTGATCGAGCATCTTCATGGGTATCAGGAAAACTGAACGTAACGATCAGCATTATGCGTTTTTATTGTTGCTGTGTGTCTGCCATAGTGCAATCACGCTGGCGTTTTGCCCGGCACGCAGGCTTGAACAGGGAAGAGTGGTGTATCGATGATGGACCATCCGTTGCGCGCGGCATTGGCCGCGGAATTGCATGCGCGGCCGTTCCTGCGGCTTGCCGAAGCCGTGTCGCTCACGCATTACGCGATCTATGCGGACGGCCAGCCCGACATCCACGAAACGCTGCTGCACGCGCTGTGCCGCGACACCGGCATAACCGCGCCGCACGAAGGCGCGACGCACTACGCGGTGCAGTCGCCGTGCGGCTGGCACCTGAAGTGGGAACGCCATACCGAATTCTCGACCTTTACGTTCGTCGCGCCGCGTCGCGACACCGGCTATTTCGACGATCTCGCGATCGAAGGCATTCCGGCCGCGTGGTTCGCGCGGCTGGCCGGCATCCGTTTCGTCGCGGTGCGGATGGAACTGCTGTCGGGCGACGCCGCGCGGCTCGTCTGCGGCGACCTGCGCCGCTGGATCGACGGGCCCGCGCTCGTCGGCAGCAACGTGCTCGGCGGCGGCAAGGTGTTCTGCGACTGGCATGTGCGCGACGATGGCTTCATGCGCTTTCTCGTCGTCGACGAGGATTTCCGCGAGGAGCAGGGCGGCCGCCTGCTGCAGCGTCTGTACGAAATCGAAACGTACCGGATGATGGCGCTGCTCGCGCTGCCGGTCGCGCGGCGGATGAGCCGCGAACTCGACGAGATCCACGCGGCGCTGCATGCGCTGATGCAGCGGATGGACGCGAGCGGCGCCGACGGCGACGACGCGGCGCTGCTCGTCAAGCTCACGCATCTCGCGGTGCGGGTCGAATCGCTGTCGGGTTCGGGCGCGCGTTTCAGTGCGTCGCGTGCGTACGAGAAGCTCGTGCTGGCGCGCATCCAGGAATTGCGCGAGGAGCGCATCGAAGGAATGCCGACGATCGCCGAATTCATGGAGCGGCGTTTTGCGCCGGCGATGGAGACGTGCCGCAGCGTGTGGGCGCGCCACGAGCAGATCGCCGCGCGGATCGCGCGTGCGGTCGACCTGTTGCGCACGCGCGTGAACCTCGCGCAGGAAAAGGACGTGACGCGCCTGCTGGCGGGCATGGAGCGCACCGCGCGCAATCAGCTTCATCTGCAGCACGCGGTCGAAGGGCTGTCGGTGGCAGCCATTTCGTACTACGTGCTGTCGCTCGCGACGGCGGCGTTCAAGGCGCTGCACGTGATGAACCTGCCGGTCGATCCGGAGCTGGCGGAAGGCCTGCTGATCGCGCCGGTGGTATTCGCGGTGATTCACATCACGCGGCGCACGCGCGCGCAGCTTGCGCGATCGGAGGCCGTGCATGACGGCACGCATGTGCATGAGGCGGCGTTGAAGCAGGTCAACTAGAACATCAACGACATATCAAAGGAGTGGAGATGACTTTTTCGCAGAAGCAATCGGGGTTCTTCAGCGGTCTCGACGCGTTCGACGAACCGGCACCGGATGACGCGGGCGTGCCGGAAGAGGCGCGCGTGACGTCGTATCAGGCCGTGCTGCAGGAGCCGATGACGTCGCTCGTCGGGAATACGCACGATCGGCCGGACGTCGCGGCGGTGGCGATTCTCGGCTACAACTGACGCGTTTCTTCGCGTCGATTCGATTCGACGCAGGCGTTCATTTACCGGCCGCCCTTTGGCGCGCCGGGCGTGAATCGCCTTTTCCCTTTGCTTTCGCCGCCCCTAGCGCGAGCGCCAGCTCGACGAACGCACGCGCGGCCGCGCTCCGGTACGCGCCCTTGCGCTGCAGCAGCACAGCCGTTCGCCGCAGCACGGCCGGATCGAGCGCGACGGCGACGAGATCGTCGTGTCCGGTCGCGATCGTCGCGGGCAGCAGCGTCGCGAGATTCGTGCGGCGCACGATCTCGATCACCGCACCAAGCGAATTCGCCTCCATCAGCACACGCGACCGCACGTCGTGCTCGCGGAAATAGCGGTCGATCTGCACGCGCGTCGCGAACTCGGCCGTGAGCAGCACGAGCGGCGCGTCGTGACCGACATGAAGGCTGCGTTCGCGGTGGCGTGAGCCGACGCAACGCGACAACGTGCAACGAAGCGGCGGCCGCGCGATGCGCCCGCCGTTCGCGCTTTTGCCGCGGCAGCGCCGGTCGCACTCGATGCGACCGCATGCCGGCGCGCGGGCGACGCGCTATAGTCGTGCGACGCCCGCAGCGGGTGCTGTATGCCCGGCGGCCTTTTCACGCATGCATTCGCCCGATGACAGCCCTTCCCGACGTTACCCTTCGACTGACCGACACCGAGCAGCCGGCCGCACGAGACTTCATCAGCCGCAAGCTCGGCGAATTCAACCACGCGATGACTGGGCGCGCCGATGCGGCCGCGCTCGACGTCTACGTGACCGACCCCGCGACCGGCGAGGTATCGGGCGGCCTCACCGGCCGGACTTCGCTCGGCCTTTTCTTCATCGATCTGTTCTACCTGCCCGAATCGCTGCGCGGCGGCGGATTCGGCAGCCGGTTACTGCGCGAGGCCGAAGCGGAAGCGAAACGGCGCGGGTGCGCACGCGCGGTGCTGTACACGATCTCGTTCCAGGCGCCTGACTTCTACCGGAAGCAGGGTTACGAGACCTTCGGCGAAGTGCCGTGCGAGCCGGAAGGGACCGCGCGCGTGTTCATGGTCAAGACGCTTTGAGCGTGTTGTCGCGGTTACGAGCCTGTTCCTGACATCCGCCGACATCGCTAGCGGGTGGCGGCAAGCGCAACGCAGGATGAGCCGCCGTTCGTATCCGGTGATGTTTCGGGAGCGCCTGCACCGCTCGCAAATCACCGCCCAGGCGTCGCGCGTTCGACGATCATGTCGTAGAGCGCCCGCGCCGCGGGCGACAGTTGCGCGCTCTTGCGCGTGACGAGCACGAGCGTGCGCGATACCGACGGCTCGACGAGCTCGATCGTGCGGATCATCGGATACGCGTTCTTCTGGATCGCGAGCTTCGGCACCACGGGCGCGCCGAGCCCTTCGGCGACGAGCCCGAGCGCCGTCGAGCTGCGCTGCACCTCGTAGAACGAATGCAGCGACACGCCGCTGGTTTTCAGCGCGCCTTCGAGCAGCCCGCGATTGCCGCTCACTTCGCCGGCGAAGATCAGCGGATGCGGTTGCAGTGCCGCCCAGCGGATGCGCCGCCGCTTCGCGAGCGGATGATCGTCGCGGCAGACAAGCACATACGGGTCGTTCGTGAGCGGCACGCTGACGAGTTCGGGGTGCTGGTCGCCGGCGATGCCGATGCCGAATTCGGCTTCGCGCCGCAGCACGGCCTGCAGCACCGACGCCGATGCGTGATCGAGGATCTTCACGCGATCGTGCGGCCGGTGCCCGGAGAACGCGCGCAGGATGCGCGGCAGGTATTGCACGCCGACCGTCGGCACGCACGCGATCGTGACGTCGCCGCGCTGGCTCAGGCCCGTCTCGCGGATTTCGGTCAGCGCATCGGAAAGTTCGTTGAGCAGCCGCCGCGCTTGCGGCAGGAAACGCCGGCCGATTTCGGTCAGCGTGGTGCGGCGCGTCGTGCGTTCGACCAGCGCAACGCCGAGATACGACTCGAGCTTGCGCAGCCGTTGCGTGATCGCCGTCTGCGTCACGTGCAGCGTGTCGGCCGCCTGCCGGAAGCTGCCGCCGTCGGCGATCGCGACGAACGCCTGGACACCGAGCGTATCGATTTTCATCAGAAATTTGAATCAATAACGATATTAAATTCATTTTACTGAAGTGCGGCGCCAGTCGCAGAATGCGCTGCATCGGCGGCCGCATGCATCCCGCGCCCGGATGCGGCGGCGCCGCCCATGCCGACAAGGAGAACCATCGTGACGACCCCACTCGATCAATACGCGAGCCAGTACGTGCAATTCGAGGACGAGCGCACGCGGCCGGTGCGCGACCTGCTGGCCGCCGTGCCGCGCACGCCGATCCGCACCGCGATCGACATCGGCTGCGGGCCCGGCAATTCGACGGAAGCGCTGATCGCACGCGCACCCGACGCGACGATCCACGGAATCGACGCATCGGCGGACATGATCGCGGCCGCGCGCAAGCGCCTGCCGGCACTGCGTTTCGACATCGCCGATGTGGCTGCGTGGGACGATCCGGGCGGCTATGACCTGATCCTGTCGAACGCGGTGCTGCAATGGGTGCCCGCGCACGACACGCTGTTTCCGATGCTTGTCGGCCGGCTCGCGCCGGGCGGCCATCTCGCGGTGCAGATGCCCGACAACCTCGACGAACCCGCGCACCGGCTGATGCGCGAAGTCGCGGCGGCCGGGCCGTGGGCGGGCAAGCTGAAAGACGCGGCGCGCACCGAGCGGTTCGACGCGCGTTACTACTACGCGCTGCTGTCGCCGCTGTGTTCGCGCGTGGACGTGTGGCGCACGACCTACTACCACCCGCTGCGCGGCGGCGCGGACGCGGTCGTCGAATGGTTCAAGGGCAGTGCGTTGCGGCCGTTCCTCGCGGCGCTCGACGACGGCGAACAGCGTGCGTTCCTCGCGCATTATCGCGAGGCGCTCGCCGGTCCGAACGGTTATCCGGCACTCGGCGACGGCACCGTGCTGCTGCCGTTCCCGCGCCTGTTCGTTGTGGCGACTCGGAAGTGACGAGGCAATGACGCTGGCGACGGGCCGGTGGCCGGCAAGATTCGGGCGCATGTCATCGTCGCGGCAGGATAGCGGTGCCCCGGATTGCTCATATCAAATCCGTGCCGCTCGATTGCTCGCCAACCCTAAGTGTGTCGCGCTGCGGTTCGACTATGCTGAATTGACTGCAGCCCGCGCTTCGCGTCGCAACGCTGCGAACCGGCGATGACGGGAGGTCACGATGACCGAGCAAAGCAACATTCAACTGGTGCAACAGGCGTACGCGGCGTTCGGCAGGGCCGATATCGACGGCATCCTGCAGACGTTATCCGATAGCGTCGACTGGTTCATACCGGGGCCGACCAGCTTCATTCCGTTCGCCGGCAGACGACATGGGCCTCAGGAGGTCGCGGCGTTTTTCGGGGCGCTTGCGTCGACGCAGACCGCGGAACGGTTCGAGCCGCTCGAATTCATCGCCAGCGGCAACCGGGTCGTCGTACTCGGCACACAACGCTGGTATGTCCACTCGACCGGGCGCACGTACGAGGACGAGTGGGTGCATCTGATCACGATCGAAAACGGCAAGATCACGGCGTTTACCGAGTATCACGATACCGAGGCGGAAGCGGCGGCCCATCGACAGTGACGGCGCGGCGCGCGTGGCCAGGTTGTACGGGCGCAGCAGCACGGATTCGGTGCGGATCTGGCGCTGGCCGAAGCGCGAACCCGAGCGGTTCGACGTGCCGAGGTCGAGCGGCACGCCGACGAAGCACACGTCGAGGCCGTCGGTCGTCGCGGCCTGCGGCAGTCGCATATCGTGGCGATGCCGCCAAAGCGCGGCATTTCGTTGCCGCCCATCGGCTGGTTCGGTTCGTGGGGCTCGGGGCCGTCTCCTCTTTCTGGTGTGAAGCGATCGGCCGCTGGTAGAGGAGAACGCCCGCGCGAAGATTTTGAAGTCGCAACGCTTACATCGACGGGGCTCGATGCGAGCGGCGCCGGCGCATCGACGCGGCGCAACCGTAGGCGGCCGCGCGGCCTGGCCAGGTCAGCGGGCGATCGCGGGTGGCGCGGCGCCGTCGTGCGATCCGGCGGGAGGCAACGCGGTGCTGGCCGAACCCCACGCGGCGAGCTCGCGTTTCGTGCGCACGCCCAGCTTCGCGAACGCGCGCTTCACGTACGACTCGGCCGACGCGACGCGCACGCCGAGGATCCCGGCGGTTTCCGGCACGGTCTTGCCGGAGATCAGGTGCTTGCAGGTTTCGTATTCGCGCTTCGACAGCTTCACGCCGTCGGCCGCGATCCGCGCATCGAACTGCGCGAGCGGATGGACTTCGGGTGCCAGGTGCGCGACGCGCCGCACGGCGGTGGTCGACGCATGCAGTTCGAGCAGCGGGAACAGCACGTCGCTGATGCTGCGAAAGCGATTCATCTCGGCGAGCGTGAACGGCGGCCGGTCGCGGCCGCGCTCCAGCGCGATCGAATGCTGCGAATAGCGCGTGCCGCGCGCGAGCACGCATTCGTGGCCGATATGGACGTCATCGAACAGTCGCTGGCGGAATTCGCCGGGCGGGATCGCCGCGATGTCGCGCACGACGAGCATCGTGCCGGTCTTGCCGCGCAGCCCCGCGAACAGTGGGTCGCTGTCGAGAAAGCGCTCGTAGTAGAGCGTCATCACGTCCGAGATGTCCGACGTTGCGGTGCCGATGCCGCTGCTGCCGATCCATTCGCATCGATAGCCCGTGGGCATCGTGCCGTCGACGCGCGAGCGTTCGACGTGCGCGACGTCGAGCGGCACCACGTCGTTCAGCAGTTGCGTGAGGCGCGGCACGAAGTGCGGCGTGCCGACCGTCTCGATCAGCTCGCCCAGCGCCTTGAACGACACGTTGAAGCGGTCGTTGTCGCGGTGGGAGGGGTTCACGTTCTGCGGCATGCGGTTCCCCGGTGAGAAGCGGCGGGATTGTAGCGATTGCGGTGAAAAACGTCATTAAGGGGAAACACCGGCAGGTGTCCTTGCGACTTCGCGCTTCGCAAGACATCGCTTGTCCCCCCGAAGGTGGCAGGTCAGTCTGGCCGCATGCGCGGCGGGCGCAATCGACGCACAGGCAGCGAGCAGCAGCATGGAGCCGTGGAGCAGCGAACTGAGTCGCGAGGGACGCGTCATGGTCGGATCAGGGATGAAAGGCGCGGATGAGGATGAAAGCGGCCGGCGGGGCCCGGCTTCCGTTTGCCGCCAATGTACCGGCATCCGGCATGTTCCGCGAGCGGGACCGACATGGCCGGAGGTTGCCGGGTAGTCGCGATACCGGTACCTTTGCCCGCCTTGTTCAGGATCGGCGTGATGACAAGAATGTCCGTTCCATTCCTGCTTGCTGGTGAGGTTGACGATGAAGACATTCAAGCCCGGTTTCGCCCTTTGTGTTGCGATGATCGCTGCCGGTACGGCACGAGCAGGCGATTTCTCGATCGAAAGCGCTGAGCTCGCCGGCGGCGTGTTTGATCCCGCGCAGGTATCGGACAGCTTCGGCTGCCACGGTCAAAACATTTCGCCATCCATACGGTGGCGCGGTGTTCCGGAGGGAACGCAAAGCTACCTTCTGACGATGTTCGATGCCGACGCACCGACGGGCTCCGGATTCTGGCACTGGGTCGTCGCCGATATCCCGGCGTCGGCTCATGGCATCGCGCCCGGTTCGGGAAGTGACATTGCCAGACTGCCGGCGGGTGCCGTCCCGATGAAGAACGACACCGGCCACGCCGGCTATCTTGGCCCGTGCCCGCCGCAGGGCGAGACACATCGCTACGTCATTGCGCTGACCGCGCTCAAGGTGGCGACGCTGCCGGTCGAGCGTGACGCGACGCCTGCGGTCGTCGGCTTTACCGCTCACTACCAGGCCATCGCGAAGGCGACGATGACTGTGCGATTGAGCCGCTAACCGGCCGCGCTGTCGTCGCGATACCCGCTCTTGCCGACGAAGATCTCCTTCAGTGCGGCGCGCAACGCGACCGGATCGTACTGGCCGGGTGCGAGATGGATCACATAGCGCGTCTGGCCGTCGAGACGCGCGGCGATGCCCGGTTCGATCTCGACGTCGATCGTGTCGTCCGTCAGGCGCACCGACAGATCCTTGACGCGCCAGTTGATCTGGTCGCGCACCATCACTTCGATCAGCGTGTCGTCCGGAAAGCGCGACAGTGCGAAGCAATAATCCTGCTCCGCGTCGTGACAGTAGATGCTGGCGAAGCTTTCGTCGTCGTCGAGGTCGGACGTTGCCGCGCCGACGGTAGCGTGAAGGTCCATGAACGTAGGTTCCTGCGTAATAGGTTATTGGGGTGAGCGGCTTGCCGTTTCGATCGCCTCCGCCGCTTCGGGCGTCACACCGGTATCGCACGACGCATCGGCATCGCGCGCCTTCAGCCATAGCCCGAATTCGCGCATCACGTCGACCACCGGCCGCAGCCGGTCGCCGTCCGCGGTCAGATCGTACTCGACGCGCACCGGCACTTCAGGATAGATGGTCCGACGCACGAGCCCCGCGTCTTCGAGCGCGCGCAGGTCGAGCGTCAGCATGCGCTGCGAGATGCCCGGCATGTCGCGGCGCAGGTCGCTGAAGCGCCGCGGCCCGTCGAGCAGATACGACACCAGCAACAGCCGCCAGCGGCCGCCGAGCATGCGCATCGCTTCTTCAACGGAACATCCTGTCGCACTCGTTTTCATCCTGATGAACCCTGGTCGGTAAACTTTTTGTGACTACGGCACAAACGACTGCCGTCTTCCCGGCCATGCGCCGATGCGAGATATTAGCGCCCGCGTCGCGGCGAATCGATACACGGACAACCAACCAAGGAAACGCATGAAGCTCTATCACGCTCCCGGCAGCTGTTCGCAGGCGATCCGCATCGTGCTGCACGAAGGCGGCATCGACGCGCAGATCGTCAACGTCGACGCGCGCAAGCATGTCGTCGAATGCGGAAGCAACTACTACGACGTGACCGAACTCGGCTACGTGCCGCTGCTCGAACTCGACGACGGCACGATGCTGCGCGAAGGGCCGGTGATCGCGCAGTATCTCGCGGATCTGCGCCCGAATGCCGCGCTCGCGCCTGCGTACGGCACGCTCGCGCGCTACCGGCTGATGGAATGGCTCAACTTCCTCGGTACCGAGATCCACAAGGGTTTCATCCCGCTGCTGTATGCGGTGCAGGCGGGGAAGTACGTGGAGCCGGCGCGGCAGAAGCTCGACAGCCGCTTTGCATGGATCGACCGTCAGCTCGACGGCAAGGTGTTCGTCACGGGCGACACGTTCACGGTTGCGGATGCGTACCTGTTCGCGCTGACCGGCTGGGGCAAGGCCGACTGGATGCGCTCGGTGTACAACGCGGATATCGACCTGAGCCGGTATGCGCATCTGCGGGCGTGGTACGAGCGCGTGCGGGAACGGCCGGCGGTGCAGGCCGTGCTGGCGGCGGACGGCCTGTCGCGGTAGCGCGCGGCGACGGTCGCGGATACGGCGCGTCATCCCGTCGCACCGCGACCGTTTTGCGCTATCGAGGCGCCGCCACGCAGCAAAATGCCGCGCTATAATCGCCGCCATGAAACTGCTTCGGACCTTCATCCTGCTGCTGCTTTGCGCGGTGCTGCCCATCAGCGGGCTGGCAGCCAGCGGCCTGACCGGTGAATGTCCGATGCAGCACACGATGTCGATGGAAGCGGATACCGGCATGAAGATGTCCGCCGACATGAGCGATTGCGATTCGATGAAGTCGCCCGCCGCCAGCAGCGCGAAAGCGAAGGCCAAAGCCAAGACCGTGGCCTGCAAGGTGACGGCCCAATGCCAGTTCGGCAGTCTCTATCACCCGGCCGCCCGCGTCGACGTCACCCGTCCCGCTGCATTTGCCAGCACGATCGTCTTCCACTACACGCAGTCCGTCCCGGTCCGCGACCCGAGCGGGTTGTGGCGCCCTCCACGCATTAGCTGATCCCATCCGACCGGTTCACCGCCCACGCGGTGAGGTTCGTCCTGTGCTCAGGACGTGGAATCCCTATGGATTCCGATGTTGGGGTTAAACCATGTCATTCGAATTCGGCACGCCGCGCACGCGGCGTGCGTGTCGGCGCGCGCCCGTGCTGTGGGCCGTGCTGCTGGTGACGGGCGCCGTTCACGCGCAGCAGTCGCCATTCACGCTGGACGCCGCGCTGCAGTCCGCCACCGATCGTTCCGCTTCGATGCAGGCCGCGCAGGCTTCGGTGCACGCGAGTTCGGAAGCGGCCGTCAAGGCCGGCCAGTTGCCGGACCCGATGCTCAAGGCCGGCATCGACAACCTGCCGGTCAACGGCGGGCAGCGCTTCACTATCGGCCAGGACTTCATGACGATGCGCCGCATCGGCATCGAGCAGGAATGGGTGTCCGGCGACAAGCGGAGGTTGCGCACCGCGCTGGCCGACGAGCAGGTCGGCCGCGAACGCGCGGGGTATCTCGTGCAGCTCGCCGCCGTGCGCCGGCAGACCGCGACGGCCTGGCTCGACGCCGTCTACGCAAAGCAGGCGCTCGCGCTTCAGCAGGCGCTGCTCGCGCACATGAACCATGAGCTCGACGCGACGCAGGCGTCGTATCGCGGCGCGAAGGCGAGCGCGGGCGACGTCGTGCAGGCCCGCGCGATGCTCGCGCAAACGCAGGATCAGGTGCTAAAGGCGCAGCAGGCATATCGTTCCGCACTCATCGCGCTTGCCCGCTGGACGGCCACGCCGGTTGCAGACGTGACGGGCACGCCGCCCGCGCCCGAGTCCTTCGTGTCGTCGCTGCCGCCGGACGAACTGCGTCTGTCGCAACCTGCGCTCGTCGCCGCCGCGGACGACATCGCGGTTGCCGAAGCCGACACCGCGGTCGCGAACAGCGAGCGCAGCCCGAACTGGACGTGGGAGGTCGCGTACCAGCAGCGCGGCGGCGCGTATTCGAACATGGTATCGGTCGGCGTATCGATCCCGCTGCCGATCAACCGCAAGAACCGCCAGAACCGCGACGTCGCCGAGAAGGCCGCGCTCGCGACGAAGGTGCGGCTGATGTACGAGGACACGCTGCGTCAGGTACAGGCCGATATCCGCACGCAGTCCGAAACGCTGGCGAACGGCCGCGAACGCATCGCGAACCTGAGCGCATCGCTGCTGCCCGCCGCCGATCAGCGCGTGCAGCTCGCCAACGCCGCCTACCGGGCCGGCACGGGTTCGCTTGCCGACACGTTCGCCGCACGGCGTGCGCAACTGGAAGCGCAGTTGCAGGTGCTCGATCTCAGGCGCGACGTGTCGCAGACCTGGGCACAGCTCGAATATCAGGTCGTGCCGGCGACGCTGGCCGCCGCGCAGTGAAGGAGAACCTCATGACGAAGCAATCACTGGCGCGCGCGGCGCTGTTGACGTTCGCTGCCGCGGCGCTGCTCGGCGCCGGCTATTTCGCGGGCGTCCGCCACGCGGCGGGCGGCGCGGGGATGGCGGCAGCGGCCGCAGCGCCTGCCGTCGCCGCTGCAGGCGCGACCGATCCGAAGACAGGACGCAAGGTGCTGTACTGGCATGATCCGATGGTGCCGAACCAGCACTTCGACAAGCCGGGCAAATCGCCGTTCATGGACATGCAGTTGCAGCCCGTCTATGCGGACGAAGGCGGCGGTTCGTCAGGTATCCGGATCGATCCCGGCCTGCAGCAGAACCTCGGCATTCGCTACGCGACCGTCCGACGCGAGCAGACGGCGGCAGGATTCGACGCGGTGGGCACCACGCAGTTCGACGAATCGCGCGCGGACGTCGTCCAGTCGCGCGTCACCGGCTATATCGACCGTCTGTATGCGCGCGCGCCGATGCAGCGCATCGCGAAGGGCGCGCCGGTCGCGTCGCTGTTCGTGCCGGACTGGCTCGCGCCGCAGGAGGAATATCTCGCGCTCAAGCGCGGCGGGATGGACGGCAGCCTGCTCGATGCGTCGCGCGCGCGGATGCGGGCGCTGTCGATTCCCGACGGCATGATCGCGAATCTCGATCGCACCGGCCGTGCGCAGACGCACGTCGTGCTGAGCGCGCCGGAAACCGGCGTCGTCAGCGAGCTGAATGTGCGGGACGGCGCGATGGTCGCGCCCGGGCAGACGCTTGCGAAGATCGCCGGGCTGTCGACGCTGTGGCTCATCGTCGAGGTACCCGAAGCACTTGCGCTGAACGTGCAGCCGGGGATGTCGGTCGACGCGACGTTCGCGGGCGATCCGGCGCGGCACTTCACCGGGCGCATCCGCGAAGTGCTGCCCGGCATCAGCACCGGCAGCCGCACGCTGCAGGCGCGCGTGGAGATCGACAACGCATCGCTGAAGCTCACGCCCGGCATGCTGATGCGCGTGCGTGTCGCCGCGAAGGAGTCGGTTTCGCGCCTGCTCGTGCCGTCCGAAGCGGTGATCGCGACCGGCAAGCGCACGATCGTCATCGTGAAGAACGGCGACGGCCGGCTTCAGCCGGTATCGGTGACGGTGGGCAACGACGTCGGCGGCGACACCGAAGTGCTCGACGGCTTGAACGAAGGCGATACGGTCGTCGCATCGGGGCAGTTCCTGATCGATTCGGAAGCCAGCCTGAAAAGCGTGCTGCCGAAGCTGGAGCGGGCCGCGGGAGCAAGCGCACCCGCATCGTCCGCGGCGGCGTCGCCGATCTACGAAACGACCGGCAAGGTCGAGAAGGTCACGGCCGACGACATCACGTTCTCGCATCAGCCGGTTCCGGCGCTCGGCTGGGGCGCGATGACGATGGCGTTCGGCAAGCCGTCGGCACGGGCGTTCCCGGACGTGAAGCCAGGGCAGACGGTGCGCTTCGCGTTCACGCAGACCGACGACGGCTACCGGCTGACGAAGGTCGAACCGCAAGGAGGCGAACGATGATCGCGCGCATCATTCGCTGGTCCATCGACAATCGCTTCCTGGTGCTGCTCGCTACGGTGCTGATCGCTGCATGGGGCGTTCATTCGCTGCGGCAGACGCCGCTCGATGCGCTGCCCGACCTGTCGGATACGCAGGTGATCGTGAAGGCATCGTATCCGGGCAAGGCGCCGCAGGTCGTCGAGGATCAGGTGACCTATCCGCTGACGACGACGCTGCTCGGCGTGCCCGGCGCGAAAACCGTCCGCGCGTACTCGTCGTTCGGCGACGCGTTCGTCTACGTGCTGTTCGACGATCGCACCGATCCGTACTGGGCACGTTCGCGCGTGCTCGAATACCTGAGCCAGGTGCAGAGCCGGCTGCCGGCAGGCGCGACCGTGTCGCTCGGGCCGGATGCGACCGGCGTCGGCTGGGTGTACGAGTACGCGCTGGTCGACCGCACCGGCCATCACGATCTCGGGCAACTGCGCGCGCTCAACGACTGGTTCCTGAAGTTCGAGCTGAAGGCCGTGCCGGACGTATCCGAAGTCGCGAGCATCGGCGGCATGGTGCGCCAGTACCAGGTCGTGCTCGATCCCGACAAGCTGCGCGCGTACGGGATCACGGAGGCGGCGGTTGCGGACGCACTGCGCCAGGCCAATCAGGAGTCCGGCGGTTCGGTCGTCGAGCTGGCCGAGTCGGAGTACATGGTGCGTTCGTCCGGCTACCTGCGCACGCTCGACGATTTTAGGCATGTCGTGCTGCGCACCGACGACGCGGGCACGCCGGTGCTGCTCGGCGACGTCGCGCGCATCCAGGTGGGCCCGGCGATGCGGCGCGGGATCGCGGAGCTGAACGGTCAGGGCGAGGTGACGGGCGGCGTGATCGTGATGCGCTCGGGCAAGAACGCGCTGACGACGATCGACGCGGTGAAGGCGAAGCTCGCCGACCTGAAGCGTTCGCTGCCGCCCGGCGTCGAGATCGTCACGACCTACGATCGCTCGCAACTGATCGAGCGCGCGGTGGGCAACCTGAAGGACAAGCTGATCGAGGAATTCGTGATCGTCGGCATCGTCTGCGCGGTGTTCCTGTTCCATCTGCGCAGCGCGTTCGTCGCGATCCTGTCGCTGCCGCTCGGCGTGCTGGCTGCGTTCATCGTGATGCGCTACCAGGGCGTGAACGCGAACCTGATGTCGCTCGGCGGGATCGCGATCGCGATCGGCGCGATGATCGACGCGGCGATCGTGATGATCGAGAACGCGCACAAGCATCTGGAAGCCTACGACCACGCGCATCCCGGCGAGCCGATCACGGCCGCGCGCCGCTGGGAACTCGTCGCGGCGTCGGCCGCGGAAGTCGGGCCGGCGCTGTTCTTCTCGCTGCTGATCATCACGCTGTCGTTCATTCCGGTGTTTTCGCTGGAAGGGCAGGAGGGCAAGCTGTTCGCGCCGCTGGCGTTCACGAAGACCTACACGATCGCCGCCGCCGCCGGGCTGTCGGTGACGCTGGTGCCGGTGCTGATGGGCTATCTCGTGCGCGGCCGCATTCCGCACGAGAACGCGAATCCGATCAACCGCGTGCTGATCCGTCTGTACCGGCCGCTGCTCGAGGCGACGCTGCGGCGCCCGTGGTTCGCGATCGGCATCGCCCTTGTCGCGCTCGTGCTGACGGCCGTGCCGTTGTCGCGGCTCGGCGGCGAATTCATGCCGCCGCTCGACGAAGGCGACCTGCTGTACATGCCGACCGCGTTGCCGGGCATCTCGGCCGACAAGGCGAGCGAGCTGCTGCAGCAGACCGACCGGCTGATCAAGACCGTGCCCGAGGTCGACACCGTGTTCGGCAAATCGGGCCGCGCCGATACCGCGACCGACCCCGCGCCGCTGGAGATGTTCGAGACGACGATCCGCTTCAAGCCGCGCAGCGCATGGCGGCCCGGCATGACGCCGGAGAAGCTCGTCGACGAACTCGATCGCACGGTGAAGGTGCCGGGCCTGTCGAACGTATGGGTGCCGCCGATCCGCAACCGGCTCGACATGCTGTCCACCGGCATCAAGACGCCGGTCGGCGTGAAGATCTCCGGGCCGGACCTGAAGGGGATCGACGCGATCGCGACGCAGGTCGAGGCGGCGGTGAAGCGCGTGCCGGGCGTCACGTCCGCGCTCGCGGAGCGGCTGAACGGCGGCCGCTACGTCGACGTCGATATCGACCGGCTCGCCGCCGCGCGCTACGGGCTGTCGGTGGCCGATATCCAGTCGGTCGTGTCGTCGGCGGTCGGCGGCGACGATGTCGGCGAAGTGATCGCGGGGCGCGAGCGCTTTCCGATCAACATCCGCTATCCGCGCGAGATCCGCGATTCGCTCGATAACCTGCGGCAACTGCCGGTCGTCACCGCGCGCGGCGCGCAGATCCGCCTCGGCGACGTCGCGCGCATCGCGATCGCCGATGGCCCGCCCATGATCCGAAGCGAAAACGCGCGGCTGTCCGGCTACGTGTACGTCGATATCCGCGGCACGGATCTGCGCACGGCGGTTCGCGCGATGCAGCAGGCGGTCGCGCAGCAGGTCGCGTTGCCGCCCGGCTATTCGATCGCGTGGTCGGGGCAGTTCGAGTATCTCGAACGCGCGGCGGCGACGCTGCGCACCGTCGTGCCGGTGACGCTCGTCGTGATCTTCGTGCTGCTGTTTCTCACGTTCGGCTCGGCGGCCGACGCGCTGCTGCTGATGTCGACGGTGCCGTTCGCGCTGGTCGGCGGCTTCTGGCTCGTGTGGGGGCTCGGCCATGCGGTGTCCGTCGCGACGTCGGTGGGTTTCATCGCGCTTGCGGGCGTGGCCGCCGAATTCGGCGTCGTGATGCTGCTGTACCTGAAAGGCGCGCTGACGCGCCGGCTCGACGCCGGCGAACCGCTGACCGATGCGCTGCTGCTCGATGCGATTCGCGAAGGCGCGGTGCTGCGCGTGCGGCCGAAGGCGATGACGGTTGCCGTCGTGCTCGCCGGCCTCGTGCCGATCATGGTCGGGCACGGCGCCGGCTCCGAAGTCATGCAGCGCATCGCCGCGCCGATGGTCGGCGGCATGGTCACCGCGCCGCTGCTGTCGATGTTCGTCATTCCCGCCGCGTGGCTTCTGCTTCAGCGCCGTCGTGTGCGGCGAGCGAGCGATGCGCGGCATTTCCCCGCAGTTTCACCTGCAGTGCCTTCCGGCATGAACGTGCCATCCACCCAAACTGGAGAACCTCGATGAAGAAGTTGATGATTACCGCCGCCGCCGCCGCCGCCGCTCTCTCGATCGGCGCTTTCGCCGCCCCCGCCTTTGCCGCCGGAGACATGTCGGGCATGGACATGTCCGGCATGAAGAGCATGGACATGTCCGGCATGAAGATGTCGTCCGACGGCTCGGCCGCATCGCACGCCGCGCTGACCGATGCGGAAGTGAAGAAGGTCGATGCCGCGAGCGGCAAGGTCACGCTGAAGCACGGCGCGCTCGACAACGTCGGGATGCCGCCGATGACGATGGCGTTCAAGGCGAAGGATGCGGCCATGCTCGAGCAGGTGCATGTGGGCGACAAGGTCAAGGTCCGGATCGAGAACGTCAACGGCACGATGACGATCGTCAAGCTCGTCAAGGCATCCTGATCGTCCGGATGCGGGTGTTGCTTTCGCCCGCGTCAATGCAGTGAACCGCATCGCACGGACGCGGCCGACGTTGCCGCGTCCGCGTCCGCGTCCGCGTCCGCGTCCGCGCGCGTGTGCGTGTCGGGCAATGCGCCCGATCCCGGCGTCAGCGCGCCAGCGTCAGAAACAGATACACCACATAACCCGCGCCGTTCGCCAGCAACGCCCAGATCGCGAGCCCGCGCTTGCGCGCATTGACGCGCAGCCAGGCCGCCGCCGCGAGCGTGACGATCACGCCGGTCAGCACTTCGGGGCGCGGCTCCCACGGCGTCAGCATGATGCCGATCGCCGGCAGCAGCGTGCCCTGGAACACCATCGCGCCGGTGATGTTGCCGAACGCGAGCGTGTCCTTCTTGCGGCGGATCCACAGCACGCTGTTGACCTTCTCCGGTAATTCCGTGGCAATCGGCACGATGATCAGCGACAGCAGCAGCGCCGATATGCCGAGCACGTGCGACACGCCTTCCACGCCGTGAATGAAGCCCTTCGCACCGCCGACCAGCAGCGCGACGCCGAGCAGCAACTGCAGCGCGATGGTCGCCAGGTTGGTCGGCAGGCCCGTGCGCGCCAGGAACATCGTGTGCATCGCCTCGGTGCCGTGCCCGGCATCGACGAGCTGGCTCGACGCGCGGAACGTCATCACGACGTACATCGCGTAGATGCCGACCAGCATCGCGGAAAGCAGCGCGCGCACGGCCCAGTTGTGATGCGGGACGAACATCGCCGCGGTCGCCAGCGAGAACGCGGCCAGGAAGTAGTTCATGTCGCGCACGAAGCCGGTACGCTCGGGCGCGATCGTGCCGCGCAGCCCGCGCGAGCGGATCACGGCGAGCGTCATCAGGAAGGTGGTCAGCGTCGCGAGCATCAGCGGCGCGCCGAGAATCGCGCCGACGCCGATTTCCTCGTTCACCGCCTGGTTCGCCGTGCCGCCGGCCAGCGCGAGCAGCGGCACCATCGTTTCGGGCAGCGCGGTGCCGACGGCCGCGAACAGCGAACCCGTCACGCCTTCGGAAATCTTCAGGCGTTCGCCGAGATGTTCGAGCGCATTGGTGAAGACTTCGGCGGCCACGAGGATCACGAGCAGCATGAACGCCAGTTCGACGAACATGAAAGTCATGCGGCACCTCTGCAGGCTGGTGCGTAGAGGGCGATGGGGCGCGGGGGAACGGCGGGGAGGAACATGGGGACTCCGTGGTCGGACGCTGACGAACCATGGCACATCCGCCGACGTCCGACCAGGAACGACGCGATGTGCCCATGGTCTCGCCAGACCGAATCGGCCGAACGCGCCACGGCCGAAAGCCGAGTGTGTTGACGCGTTCGCTTTCCGCGAGGCGGAAAGCAGGCTACTCCCCAAAGACGAACGGCAGTCTAGCGGAGCGGATTTCTTTCGACAAGCCTTCGTCTCGAAAAATGTTTCTTCGCGGATTTCCGTGGATGTCGCTGTCGGACCCCGAGCCGCCCTTCATGCCAACTATCGTGTATGACCGTCACCTGATCGTAAGCGGCCGTTGACACGCCTCTTGGCCTTTGTCGCACTGAATGTGCAGGAATCCGCCGGGCGCTGATCGTCTCCTGTCCGCTCCCTCGAGCTCCAGTTCCGGCGTCCGGCATTTTTTTCCGTGGCGCCCGCGCCTGCTCCTATCACATATCGGCAGCCATCATTTTGGCAAGTACCGTAAGGGACCGCTCCAGAATCGACTGCTAATCGCGATCGATCTCGGGCCGTTATCTGCTGCAAGTATTCCGTCGACGCTCACTCTGCAGAGTGAGCGTCGTACCTTCTCCTCCCCGTTGGTCAATCTGCAAGGTCGGTAAGCACATGAAGCTGTCATTTGCGCAGAAACTCTGGTTGCCACTCATCCTGAGCCTGCTGTGTCTCGCCGGCATATCGGTCTACAACGCTTACCAGACTCGAGAAATGCGGCTGGAGGAGCGCAAGGCGGACCTGAAACACGCAGCGGAGATCGCGCTGAGTGCGGTCAAGACCCTTGGCGATCAGGCTGCCGCCGGCGCCATGCCGGTAGCGGATGCCCAGAAGCGGGCCTTGGACAGCGTCCGGAACATGCGGTACGGCGAAGACGGTTACTTCGTGATCCTCAATTCGCAGCCGATGGCGCTGATGAACCCTGCAAGACCGGAACTGGAAGGCAAGGACGTCGGCGATTTCAAGGATCCGAACGGCGTCTACTTCTTCAGGGACACGGTCGCCGTCATCAAGCATGCCGGCCGGGGTTTTACCGCGTATTCCTTTCCGAAACTGGGGAGAACCGAAGCCTCTCCGAAAATCGTCTACAACCTGACCTATCAGCCGTGGGACTGGATTCTCATGACGGGGCTTTATGTCGACGACCTCGATGCTGCATTCCGCTCGACGCTGTACCAGAGCCTCGGGATTCTGGTGGTGCTGGCCGTCGCGCTGTCGATTGTCGTGTTGCTGCTCAACCGCGGCATCTTGCGCTCACTGGGCGGTGAGCCGTCCTATGCCGCCGAGATTGCAAACCGGATCGCCGGCAACGATCTGACCGCCGTGGTGAAGACCGCACCGCACGACCGCTCGAGCCTGCTTTTTTCGATGAAGCGCATGCAGGAGCAGCTCACGCAGACGATCGGTACGATCAAGGTTTCGGCCGACTCGATCGCTACCGCCACGCACCAGATCGCGGCGGGCAACCAGGACCTGTCGCAGCGCACCGAAGAGCAGGCCGCCTCGCTCGAGGAAACGGCGGCCAGCATGGAGCAATTGACCTCTACCGTCACCCAGAATGCCGACAATGCCAGTCAGGCCAGCCAACTCGCCGCGCAGGCTGCCCAGGTGGCGGAGCAGGGCGGCACTGTCGTGTCACGCGTGGTGGAAACCATGGATGGCATCAACGCCAGCTCGGACAAGATCGCCAACATTGTCGGTATCATCGAGAGCATCGCGTTCCAGACCAATATCCTCGCGCTGAATGCGGCTGTCGAAGCGGCGCGGGCGGGTGAGCAGGGACGGGGTTTCGCGGTGGTCGCCTCGGAAGTACGTTCGCTGGCACAGCGCTCCTCGGCGGCGTCCAAGGAAATCAAGGAGCTGATCCACGATTCCGTGGAGCGCGTGCAGGCAGGTGCCGGCCATGTACGGGAAGCGGGTGCGAAGATGCGCGAGATTACGTACGAGATCAGGCGCGTGACGGACATCATGGGGGAAATCACCGCCGCATCGCAGGAACAGAGCAAGGGTATCGGCCAGGTCAACCAGGCCGTCACGCAGATGGACGAAGTCACGCAGCAGAACGCGGCGCTGGTCGAACAGGCGGCGGCCGCCGCCAGCTCGCTCGAGTCGCAGGCGAACGATCTGAAAGCGTCCGTTTCGATGTTCAGACTGAACGCGTCACGCGACGCCGAAGTCAGCCGCCCTGTCACGCAAACGCACACGACCGCGGCGCCGACGCGCGCCCGGACCCCGGCCAGGTCGGCCCCGGATCGGCCCGCACCGCAGCCCGTTCCGGCAGCGCAAACCGCAGCGGCTGGAGAATGGGACAGCTTCTAGGCGGCCATCCGCGTCGCGAGTGACCGACAGGCGGAGCAAACCGCGCGGCTCGGCGCCGGCACGGACGGTTATCATGTGTCTTCGTGAGCGTTGAAGAAGCCGGAGACGACGCCAGTCATCAGCGCAACGAACTCCCCGGATGCGACGGATACCCGCTTGGCATCCGCGAGACCTCAACTCAACGGGAATCGTTCAAGATTGAATACCAGAGCACCGTTGCCCGGCCCCGCCGACGATCAACCGACGTCGGACAGCACAGCCGCCACACCGGAATACGTCTACCTCGGGCGGCAGCCGATTCTGGACCGCAGCGGAGTATTGAACGCATTCGAACTGCTGTTCCGCTCCGGGGCAGCCAATCGCGCCCGAATCACGGATGACGCTGCCGCCACCGCGCAGGTCATCGAGAGACTCATCGGCGATATTGGCCTCAACGCTGCACTGGGCGATCGCACCGGCTATGTGAACGTCGACCGGACGGTGCTGATGTCCGACATCGTCCGGTTGTTGCCGCGCGAACGCTTCGTACTCGAAATCCTCGAAACCGTGACGTTCGACGAGGCGCTCTGCAGGCGCTGTAACGAACTGCGGCGCGCGGGCTACCGGCTCGCGCTGGATGACGTTTCTCGGGTTTGCCCGCGCCTGCTCGAGTTTCTGCCTTACGTCGATATCGTCAAGATCGATTTTCTCGAATGCCCGCACGAACACCTTGCCGAACTGATCGACGCCGTCAGGCAGCACGGCAAGGTTTCGATCGCCGAGAAAGTCGAAACGCCGGAGGACCATGCTGCCGCCATGCGCGCCGGCTTCGACCTGTTTCAGGGCTACTACTTTGCGAAGCCGCAGGTGCTGACATCGCGGCGCATCACGCCATCGCGCGACGCGCTGCTGCGCCTGCTCGTGCTTCTGGGCGGCGAACCGGAGATTGTGGAACTCGAAGCCGAACTCAAGCGGATCCCGAACCTCGTCATTCAACTGCTGATGCTGCTCAATTCGAGCGCGGTCGGGCTTAGCCAGGCAGTTTCATCGCTGCGTGAGGCGATCATGCTGGTCGGCACGCGGCAAATCACGCGCTGGGCACAGTTGCTCCTGTTTGCAGACGAACGTCTGGACGCGTTGCGCTCCGATCCGCTGGCGCAGCTGTGCGGCACGCGTGCGCGATTCATGGAACTTGCCGCCGGCCGGCTGCGGCCCGACGACGATCGGTTTGCCGAGACCGCGTTCATTGCGGGCGTGTTCTCGCTGGTTCATGTGCTGTTCGGCAGCACGATCGAGGACGTCGTGACTACGCTGCCGATTCACGCCGATATCCGGCGGGCACTGCTCGAACGGCATGGCGAGCTGGGTCTGCTATTGAACGCCAGCGAGGCAGCCGAATCGGGGGAGTTCAACGCAATCCGCGCAGCGTGCAATGGATTGCCGAGCTTCGCCCCCAACGACCTGACCATGCTCTGGCTTGCCGCCGCCGCCTGGTACGACGATCAGGTGCGTGGGCTACCCGCACACCGCCCGCAGCGAGCCTCGCAATAAGGGGGGCGATGGCCGCGCCGTCGGCCTCACCCTGCCCGTAGCCGCTCGACTTGCCGCCGCGCAAACCGGATGTCGTCGCGGCACTCAACTCTTGTCCGAATCTGCCGTTAACTCAGGGCGGCTGCCCCTGAGAGGGCGGTGCTCCGGCATGTGGATTCGCCGGACAAGGGGGCGTCGACCGTGGTCTCGGGGCCAAAGTGCCGCGCGCGTCGCCACGACGCCTCAAGCGATGGGTCAATTCCCCGTTTGCGAGTTCGATGAGTACGCAACCATTCGAGGCAAGTGAGATCGTATCTTGCCAGCCGCCGCAGGCGAGCCCGAAGGTTGCCGGATCGACGTGCGCCGGCGAGGATTTTTCGTCTTGGTTAGAGAATGTATCCGAACAGCTACGATGTTCCGATTGCGCGCCTCGTTGCGCGTCAGATTCTGTCCTGCGCGCCCGCCACGCCGGTGCGGGAGGTCGCGCGACGCATGTTCGCCGAACGTTGCAGCTCGATCGTCGTGATGCAGGATGAACAGGTCGTCGGGATCTGGACCGAGCATGATGCACTGTCGGCCGGCGACAGTTCGCGCGAACTCGATAGGCCGGTCAGCGAGGTGATGAGCCATCCGGTGCTGACGCTCGAGGCCGATATGCCGCTGGGTGAAGCCGCGATGAAGTTCAAGCAGTCGGGCGTGCGGCACTTCGTGGTGGTCCGGGATGGCGCCGCGATCGGCGTGCTGACGCAGACCGACGTCGTGGTGAACCAGGGGCCGGAATTTTTCCTGCACCTGAAGCCGATCGAATCGATCTGCGTCCATCCGCCCGTTGTGGTGCCCGAGCAGGCCGCACTGCACGAAGTCATCGCGCGGATGCGCGCGCAACGGCTCGATGCGATCCTCGTCGGCTACGACGACGGCGAGCACGGCATCCTGACCGAACGGGACATCGTCCGGCTCCTGGCGGACGGCGGGGCCCAAGGCGCGGTCGGGGCCTACGCGAGCAAGCCGCTGCAGATGCTGACCGCCAAGCAGAGCCTGTATGCGGCGCAGCGCTTCATGACCGAGCACAATATGCGGCATGTCGGCATCCAGGACGACGATGGCAGGCTGACCGGGCTGCTCTGTTTCGCGGACGTGCTGCAGAGCATCGAGCACGAATACGCGAACGAGCTGCGCAGCGCCTTGCGCGAGCGCGACGAAGCGCTGGGTCTCGCACGCTTCAACCTGCGCATGGCGGATCGGGTGTTCGAATCGGCACTCGAAGGCATCATGGTGACCGACCGGCACGCGAGGATCGAGCGCGTCAACCAGGCCTTCACGCGCCTGACCGGGTACACCGAGGACGAAGTGATCGGGCGCAACCCGGGCCTGCTGAGTTCCGGGCGCCAGACGCCCGATTTCTACAAGCAGCTGTGGCATTCGCTGACGACCGATGGCCACTGGCAAGGCGAAATCTGGAATCGCCGCAAGACCGGCGAGCTGTTTCTCGAATACCTGACGATCACCAGCATTCGCGACAGCGAGGGCGAGATCTCTCACTACGCGGCGATCTTTTCCGACATCACGCAGCGGCGCCAGGCGGAGGAGCGGCTGGGCTATCTCGCCACGCACGACGTGCTCACCAATCTCGCGAACCGGATGCTGTTCGAGGAGCGGCTCTCGCACGCGATCGTCCACGCGAAGCGGCTCGGTCGCAAGGTCGCGGTGATGTACCTCGATCTCGACCGCTTCAAGCTGGTCAACGATACGCTCGGCCACAACGCCGGCGACGAGGTGCTGAAGATGGTCGCGGAGCGCATCGTCGCGAAAGTGCGCGCGAACGACACGGTGGCGCGCATGGGCGGCGACGAATTCGCGCTCGTGCTCGAGGAGGTCGACGATGTCCGCGACGTCGGGCGAGTGGCGCGCAAGCTGCTGGACGAAGTGGGACGGGCGATCGATATCGGCGATCGCGAGATCTTCGTGACGCCGAGCATTGGCATCAGCATCTATCCGGACGACGGCACCGAGGCGGAGGACTTGATCCTGCTCGCGGACCAGGCGATGTACGGCGCGAAGAGCCGCGGCAGGAACGTGTTCCAGTTCTTCGAGAGCAAGATGACGTCGTCGGCGATCGAGCAGCTGGAGACGCTCGGCGAGTTGCACCGCGCGCTCGAGCAGAATGAATTCCGCCTGTTCTACCAGCCGCAATACGATCTGGCCAGCGGCCGGATCGTCGGCGTGGAGGCACTGCTGCGCTGGTTGCATCCACGCAGGGGCCTGGTGCCGCCGGGCGACTTCATCGGGCTGGCGGAGCGGTCCGCGCTGATCGTCCCGATCGGCAGGTGGGTGCTGCACGAAGCCTGCCGGCAGGCGCGCCGCTGGCTCGACGAGGGCTTCGAGTTCGGGCGTGTGTCGGTGAACGTGTCGGCACGGCAGTGCTTTACCGATCACTTCCTCAGCGACCTGACGACCATTCTCAGCGAAACCGCATTGCCGGCCGAATACCTGCAGCTCGAGTTGCTCGAAAGCATGGCGATGAACACCCGCGAGGAAATCGGCATCCTGCTGCGCGAACTCGCGACGCGGGGGATCAGCCTGGCGATCGACGATTTCGGTACGGGTTATTCGTCGCTGGTGTATCTGAAGGATCTGCCCGTCGATACGCTGAAGATCGATCAGTCGTTCCTCGCGGACTGCGGTTCGGGCAGCACGGACGATGCGATCGTGCGCGCAATCGTTGCGATGGGGTGCGCGCTGGGGCTCGATGTCGTGATGGAGGGCGTCGAGACGGCGAAACAGCTGGCCTTCCTGCAGGAGATCGGTTGCCACCAGGGGCAGGGCTTCCTGTTCGCGCGGCCGCAGCCCGCCGACCAGCTGGTCGGCATCTCGTCGCGCCGCGGCGCTGAATTGCTGGCGGAGTGAGCCGGTCGCGGGGCGCGCCGCGGCGCGTTCACGCGCCGGCGGGTCGACTGACGCATGCGGCGCGGACCGGCTGCCGCGCGGCACGTAGCCGGTCGAAGTCGTTACCGTTCCAATGACGCTTCAGCGGGCGGATGAGGGGCAAATGACGATTTGCCGTCATTTCCGCCTGCATGACACGATTTGAGGGATTTCCGTAAAATACGCCTTCTCAGGGTATTCGGCTAACGACTCCGTCATGCATCGAATCGGGTTTTTTGTTTGCAGCGGCCACGACGCGCTCGATCTTGGCGGGCCACTGTCGGCTTTTAATCAGGTGGCCGGAGCCGCTGGCCATACTCCGTACGATCTTCATGTCATCTCGCAGTCTGGAGGCCCGGTACGTGGTAATACCGGCCTTTCGATCGAGACCGAGCCGGTCGGAAGGCGCATGTTCGACACCGTCGTTTTCGTGGGCGGTGATATCGGCCCGATGCAGACACCGGAGAACATCGCCGCTGCCAGGAAATTGTGCGCCAGGGCGTCGCGGGTGGCGAGCGTGTGTACCGGAGCGTTTCTGCTTGCGGAAACCGGCTTGCTGGACGGCTTGAGAGCAACCACGCACTGGCGATACGCTGCGCTGTTGCAGTCCCGCTTCCCTCGCGCCCGGGTCGAGGGCGATAGCATCTATATCGTAGACGGCCGCATCTGGACGTCGGCGGGCATTGCCTCCGGAATTGACCTGGCGCTCGGCTTGATCGAAAGAGATATGGGTGCGGACGTCGCGCGCGCTGTTTCCAGGCTGCTGGTCGTTCCGTACCGTCGGCCGGGCGGGCAGTCCCAATTCTCCGCCATGTCGCAAATGGAGCCTGAATCGGATCGTATCCGCATCGCCCTGAACTTCGCGAGAGAACATCTGGCCGAAGCGCTACCGGTGGAACGACTCGCCGATGCGGCAAGATTGAGCCCGAGGCAGTTCGGACGAGCGTTTCGTCGGGAAACCGGGGAAACGCCCGCCAAGGCGGTCGAACGTTTGCGCGTCGAAGCTGCGAGGCTGCGCCTGCAGGACGGTAGTGAGCCCATCGAACAAATTGCTCTGGCCGTGGGATTCACTGATCCGGAACGCATGCGGCGGGCCTTTATCAAACTGTATGGCCACCCTCCGCAGGCGATCCGGCGCGAGAGCAGATTGAACAGTGCGCGCTGATCGAGCGCCGGGCTATTGGCGCTCGCGGTACGTGACTGCCTGGATCGCGGGGCGCTCAACGGCCATCGGGTTTCCGGGCGGCGTAATCATTCCAGATGTCGCGATGCAATTTCCACGCGCCGCCCTCCTTCAGAAAGAGGAGGATCTGCTTGCCGCGGTATTTGAGGTTTCCAGCAGGGTCACGGATTTCCGCATCCGAAACCTCCGTCACGGTCCGGTCGTTACCGTAGAACTCGTAATTGCTGAACGATACGGTGTCGGGTTTTGCCGCGGCATACCCGTTGGCGAAGTGCGCGGCAATCGCGCTGCCCCCCGTCACCCTGTCGCCGCCGGGCGGCAGGAGTGCGCCGTCTTTCGTATATAGACGGCCTATCGCGTCATAGTCCCCTCGCGCAAAGGCATCCGCCCATCGCGCGTTCTCGGCTTTGATGGCCGCTTCGGTTTGAGGCTGCGGGCCGCCGGCAATGGCTGGCGCTGCAAACGCGAAACAGGAAAAGCAGGCTGCAAGGGCTGCAGTAAAACGACGAATCTGTTGCATTTCAGGATTTCCGATCAGGGTTTGAATCGAAGGGGCTGCGCGAGCTTGGGCAGGTGAGGCAAGCGATGTCGGCCGCGGCTTCATCGAAACGCGTGCAAGTCCCACCGACATTGGCTGCGGGCATCTCAGCGAACGCCCGGGATGCGTGCGAGCCCCCTGGATGCACCAGGCAGTTCCTTGTCGACCATCGCGACGAGTTCCGGCCGTGCGTCTCTGGGATGACCGGAACGGAACGGCGGAGCGGGATCGTATTCGATCACGAGTTGCGTGAATTCGGCGGCCTGCCGACCGCGCAGCTTCTCTGCGACGCGAAGGGCGAAATCGATGCCCGCCGTCACGCCGCCGCCGCTCATGAAGCGGCCGTTGTCGTCTTCCACGAACCGGTCCGGCACGGGGATCGCGCCATATTCGGACAGCTTGTTGACGAAGGCCCAATGGCAGGCGCTTCGCTTGCCCTTGAGAATGCCCGTCGCAGCGAGCACCAGCGATCCGTTGCAAACCGACGTGACGTGTTTGGCGCTTTCCGCCAAACGCCGGATCTGCGCTTGATACTCGGGCCGCATCGGCGCCGTCAAATCGGAGCCGCCGGGCACCAGGATCAGGTCGGTCTTTTCGATATCGGCCAGTCGTTCGGTCTTGCCATACACGACTCCGAATTCGAGAGTCACGTTGCCCCCATTGAGGCTCGCATAGCGAACGTTCGTATTCGGTAAGCGGTGGAAAATTTCGCTGGGGCCGGCGAAGTCGAGAAGCGTCCCGCCGTCGTAATTGACAATCAAGATGTTGAGCGGGGCATCCGGAGCAAGTTCTCCGTTGCTGGCTGCCTGCGCAAGAGCAGGCGTGGTGTGGCCAAGCAGGGCTCCGCCACCCAGCACGGCGCCCAGCGTGGCGATGCTGCCGAACTTGAGCATATCGCGGCGCGAGCGACCTGCTCCGGTGAGTGCCTTTTCGTTGGCATTGTTATCGTTGCTGTCGGTCAAGATCAATTCTCCTTGCGCTTCGGCCCCTCCGTGCTCAACAGGCGTGGGCCGGACTGAAAACCACCACGACAGGCATGCGGGTGGACGTGTGATCAAGGTGTGGATGAGCCGGAAGAACGTGCCGGGCTCTTGAATCGGAACGCGCAGGCTTAAAGCTGCGAGGCGCCGCCATCGACAATCAGTTCGCTGCCGACAACGTAGGAGGATTCGTCGCTGGCGAGATAGAGCGCCGCGTAGGCAATGTCCTCTGGCTTTCCCAGATGGCCTACCGGGATGGTCTTCGCGAACTCGCTCTTGAAGTTGCGGACATCCTCGTCCGACATCCCCCACTTGCCGAGCAGGGGCGTGTCCGTGCCGCCAGGCGCGATCGCGTTGAACCGAATCTTGCGATCGAGAAACTCGTAGGACCAGCTACGGGCAAGCGATCGCACGGCGGCCTTCGCCGCCGCAGTCAACGAGATGCCATGCTTGCCGGTCTGGGCGACGAACGATGTGTTGAGGATGACTGAGGAACCCTCTCGCAAGTCCGGCAGCACCGCTTGAAGCGTGAACACCACGCCCTTGACGTTGATGTCCATGATCTCGTTGTAGAGATGGTCGTCGATGTCGTTGACCGCGGACGGGAAAGCCCAACCGGCGTTGGCGAACACGACATCCAGCCCGCCGAACCGCTCCTTTACCTCGGCGGCAATCGCTCGCATGTCGTCGATCGAACGGACATCGCCCTTGAGAACCAACGCATTCTCGCCAAGCTCGGCCTTCACGCGCTCGAACACTGCATCATCGCGACCGGTAACCGCAACTCGGGCGCCTTCCGCAATGAAAAGCCTGGCGGTCGCGAGACCGATGCCGCTGGTACCGCCCGTAATCAAAGCTGACTTGTTCTTAAGCCTCATCTTCCGTTCCTTTCTTTGCTCGAGATTGATCAAACCGGACGCACAAGCCGCAATCGCGTTTGTGTTCGTGTTCCGGCTCGATTCCTGAGCAAATTATGGAATCTGAATTGGATGGCTCAAAGGTCGTATAACCCTCAAAACGCGTCATGCAATTCAACTTGCTGACGAACCCGCGTTGGGGTCTACTGGCTGCCGCGCGCGACAATGTCGGGCAGCGCGTTCGACGCCGCCGCTGCGAAAAGCGGCGCGTTCAATGAAGCGCCTTAAGAAACCGGGCGCCCTGGCGGCGATGGCGATGGGGTTGGGCAGTGGCACGACGATCATGTCGGCGCGGCGCCCGATACCCGCCACGATGTCGCGCACGACCTGCTCGCGCGGAATCATCTTGAAGGTCGCGCAAGGTTCAGGCCCGAGCGTTAGAACCGGCAGCGAGCCGCTGACGCCACGCAATCCGGCCGACAACAATCGATAGTGTCGCCACGACAAGTGGCGCCACCCCATGTCCGTATTCGCCGTGGACCGTGACGGTTGCCAGCGCAGCCAGCATCACGGTGCAGCCGAGCGCCGCGCCCCACAGCCGCGTCGGTGCTCGTGCCAGCAGAACGGCGGTCATGAGTTCCAGCGAACCCGTCACGAAATGGAACCAGTGCGGATATCCCCACTTCAAGTATTCCTCAACGATAGATTGCGGGGCGACGATGTTGCCGAGCGATCCCACGACGAAAAAGGCGGCAAGAACCAAAGGCAATACCTGGCGCCAGGAAATCCTGGACATTCGTTCTACCTTCCCTGACGAGGGCGCTGCCGAGGGCCAGTGTGGCCGCGTGGCCGGACGAGCCGGCCGATCTCCGCTGTTCATGCCGTAGCGGCGTTGCGGGCCGCCGCAAAGACATCGCGAGGGGACGTCGTGCCCGCGACGTGCTCCGTACCCGCGACGCCGAGGTCCATCCAGCCTGCGTTGACGGCATCGAACATCGCTTCGGCCGATCCGGTCCGGCCCTTCGGGATGCCGAACTGTTCGAACGTGGCGGGCCACCCGGCCCGCGGGATGGCAAAGGCCTTGACGTCGCGCTGCAAGACTTCGCCCAGCTGGGCCGCGATTTCATCCGCGCTGACCATCGAGCCAAGCTCTACGACGCGATGCCCGGACCACGCCGGCCCGGTCAGCAGCGTCGCTACCTCGGCGCCGACATCGTCGGTCGCGACCATGGTCGATTTCCGACTCGTCGGGTTGTAGTAGACGGGTAGCGTGCCGCCCTGGGCGACGTGCAGGCCGTAAAGGAAGTTTTCGAAAAACCCGCCGGCTCGCACATGGGCGATCGGCAACGTCAGGTTGCGCAGTCCTTGCTCCAGAAGCGACAGGGCCGTGATCATTCCCAGCCCGCTGGTTCGGTTCGCCCCCATCGACGACAGCACGACTACCCGCGGCGGTGGCGCCCCGGTCAGCGCGTCGACATAGTTCGCGATCACGCTCTTTGCTTCGCTGAAATCAGGCGAGGGTGCCCAGACAGCCGGCAGCATGACGAATGCACCTTCGACCCCTTCGAGCGCCCTCCCTACGGCGGCCGCATCATTCCAGTCGCCGTCGATCAGTTCCACACCTCGATCTGCCCAATTCGTCGCCTTCTCGCGATTGCGGACCAGCGCCCGCACTTCCCTGCCTTGCGCCAGCAGATGTCGGGCTGTTGCGCCGCCTACGCGTCCTGTAATGCCCATGACTAAGAACATGTGTTTCTCCTGAAATTGATATTGCCCTTGAACGCCGACATTTCTGCGGCTGGGGCTGCGGCCGGGGTGACTGGTACGGAAGGCCGCCGGGAACGGGGTTTGACATCGGAACCCCCCTCAGGAGCGGTCTTTGGTTGAGGGCAGGTCTATCATAGAGACCTATGCCTCGCGCCGGAAGGAGGCACTTTTTTGTTACCAGAAGAGTTAAAGGGAACCCGAATGAGCACCGCCCGGAATGCGATCGAGAGATTCAGCCGATATCAACGCCAAGTGAGCGACGCCCAGCCCGCACACTGCGCGGTTCGCGACGTGCTCGACCGCATCGGCGACAAATGGAGCATGCTCATGATCATGGAACTCGCGACGCGATCGCAGCGCTTCAGTGAGCTTCACCGAGCCATCCCGGACATTTCCAAGCGCATGCTGACCCAGACGCTCCGCGATCTGGAGCGCGACGGCCTCATCACCCGCCATGTTTTTCCCACCAGCCCGCCAAGCGTCGAATATCGTCTGGCCCCGCTAGGCCAATCCCTGTTGGACCCGATGGCGGCCCTCATCGATTGGGCCGATCGTCGTTATCCCGACATCCATGCCGCGCGCGTCCGCTTTGACGGCGCATCCGGTGACGTCCCGCGCTAGATGCCCGGCCCGATGCGATGGGTGGTGGCGAAAGCCTGAAGCGGCCAGCTGATGTCCTGCTTTGCAGATGGTGCGGAAGGACGTATCACGCGCGCGACGGCCCATGCGTGCCGCGTGTCACCGGCCTGCAGTAGTATCGGTGGCGTCCCGTGTCAGGCTTCCCGAATCGAGAGCGACCCATGCAGACCGAAGCGTCGACCCGCATTCTTCGTCAGATTCCGCGCAGCGTCTGGGTGCTGGGCTGCGTCAGCCTGTTGATGGACGTATCGTCGGAAATCATCCACAGCCTGTTGCCGATGTTCCTGATGGCGGGGCTCGGCGCGAGCGCGACCACGATCGGCGTCATCGAGGGGATCGCCGAGGCGACGGCGCCGGTCGTCAAGGTGTTCTCCGGCACGTTGAGCGACTATCTGCGCAATCGCAAGTGGCTGGCGGTCGCCGGATACGGGCTCGGCGCGCTCAGCAAGCCGCTGTTCGCCATCGCGCCGACGATCGGCGTCGTGGTGACGGCGCGGATCGTCGACCGGATCGGCAAGGGAATCCGCGGCGCGCCGCGCGATGCGCTCGTGGCCGACGTCACGCCGGTCCACCTGCGCGGCGCCGCGTACGGGCTGCGACAGGCGCTCGACACGGTGGGTGCGTTTCTCGGGCCGCTGCTGGCCGTCGCCATCATGCTGATGTGGAGCGACGACTTCCGCCTCGCATTCTGGCTGGCCGTGATCCCGGGCATGCTGGCCGTGGCGCTGCTCGCGTTCGGTATCGAGGAGCCGGCGCGCGCGCCGGGCGACAAGCGCATCAACCCGATCCGCCGCGACGTCGTGAAGCAACTCGGCGCGCGCTACTGGTGGGTCGTCGCCGTCGGCGCCGTGTTCGCGCTGGCCCGCTTCAGCGAGGCTTTCCTGGTGCTGCGCGCGATGGGCGGCGGCGTACCCGTCGCGCTCGTTCCGCTGGTGATGGTGGCGATGAACATCGTGTACGCGCTGTCGGCCTACCCGTTCGGCAAGCTCGCCGACACGACGAGCCACACGAAGCTGATGGTGGCCGGACTCGTGATGCTGATTGCAGCCGATCTCGTGCTCGCGCACGGCACGCACTGGGGAACCGTACTCGTCGGCGTGGCGCTGTGGGGGCTCCATATGGGGATGACACAAGGGTTGCTCGCCACGATGGTCGCGCAAGCCGCGCCGTCCGAATTGAGAGGCACGGCGTTCGGCGTTTTCAATCTGCTCAGCGGCGTCGCGACGCTCGTATCGAGTGTCGTCGCCGGCATGCTGTGGGACAGGGCGGGCGCCGCGGCCACGTTCTACGCGGGGGCGGTGTTCAGCGCGGCGACCATCGTGCTGCTCGTCCGCTTGCGCGGATCGTTCGGCACCGGGCAGGCCCGGTGATCGCGAGCCGGCAGCGAACGGCCAAACTAACTATCGGTGCCGCGCGGAAAGTAAAGCGCGAACGTCGTGCATCCGTCGCGGCTCACGACCTCGACCTTGCCGCGATGCAGTTCCATGATCGACTTGACGATCGCGAGCCCGAGCCCCGCGTTCCGCGCCGCACCGTGCCGCGACGAATCGATGCGATAGAAGCGCTCGAAGATCCGGTCGACCTGTTCCGGCGGAATCGCCGCGCCGCGATTCGTGACCTCGACGACCGCGTAGCCGGCTTGCGCGGACACGGCCAGCTCGATCGTCGACGCGGCTTCCGCGTGTTCGAGCGCGTTCGACGCGAGGTTGCTGACCGCGCGCCGGAACAGCGTCGCGTCCGCGACGACCGGCGCCTCGCCATGCACGTCGATGCGCACGCCGGCCTCGTCGGCCAGCGCCTGGAAATACGACGCGAGCCGGCGCAGTTCACTGCCCGCGTCGAGTTCGGCGGTTTTCAGGTGCTGCCGCGCGTTGTCGGTGCGCGCGAGAAACAGCATGTTCTCGATCATCCGCTGCAGCCGTTCGCATTCCTCGATATTCGAATCGATCAGCGCTTCGTATTCTTCGGTCGTGCGTGCGCGCGACAGCGTGATCTGCGACGAGCTGATCATGTTGGCGAGCGGCGTGCGCATGTCGTGCGCGAGATCGGACGAGAACTGCGACAGCCGCACGAATGCGCGTTCGAGGCGGTCGAGCATCCGGTTGACCGACGTCGCGAGCTCGCGCAGCTCGACGGGGCCGCCGCGCGCGTCGAGGCGAGCGTTCAGGTTGTGCGCCTCGATGCTCGACGTCTGCCGGCCGAGGCTCTCGACCGGGCGCAGGCCGCGCGATGCGACCGCGTAGCCGAGCGCGCCGACCAGCAGCGCGCCGACGGCCGCCGCGAGCCAGATGTCGACGCGATAGCTTTCGAGCAGCGACTGGCGATCGGTCGCCGTGCGTGCGAGCGCGACCTGGATCGCCTCGCCGGACGGCAGCGTGGCGCGTGCATACACGCAGCGCGACGTGCCGATGCCGGGCGGCGAGCAGGTGAACGGGCCGCCGGTTCCACCGGTCCCGCTGGCCGGGTGCGGCGCCGCGATCACCGAGGCCAGCGTGTTGCCGGCTTCGTCGGTGTGCTCGACGAGCGGGCGGTTCTGCCCGTCGTAGATGCCGAGATAGACGCCCGGATGCGACAGCAGCACCTCGTGGAACACGGCCGGATCGTCGCGCAGCGCGGCCGTCGATCCGCTCGCGTGCGCGAGCTGCAGGAACTGGTTGAGCTTGCCGGAGATCTCGATGTCGTCGCGCCGCGTCAGTTCGGCGGACAGCGAGCGATAGAGGTACGCACCGGTCAGCGCGAACACGAGCGCGGCGACGACGGCGAACGCGAGCGTCAGGCGCCGCAGCAGCGAATACGAAGCCGGGCTCGCTGTCACGAGCGATCCTCGAGCACGTAACCCATGCCGCGGATCGTGTGGATCAGCTTCTTGTCGTACGCGTTGTCGATCTTCGCGCGCAGCCGCTTGATCGCCGCATCGACGACGTTCGTGTCGCTGTCGAAATTCATGTCCCAGATCTGCGACGTGATGAAGGTGCGCGTCAGCACCTCGCCCTCGCGTTCCGCGAGCAGTTGCAGCAGCGCGAACTCCTGCGCGGTCAGGTCGATGCGGTTGTCGGCGCGCCGCACGCGGCGCTTGATCAGGTCGATTTCGAGATCGGCCACATGCAGGATGTCGCGCACGTTGCGCGGCGCGCGTCGCAGCAGCGAGCGGATGCGCGCGAGGAATTCGGCATACGCGAACGGCTTGAGCAGGTAGTCGTCGGCGCCCAGTTCGAGGCCGGCGACCTTGTCCTCGATCGCCTCGCGGGCCGTGAGCAGCAGCACGGGCGTCTGCTTTTGCGCGCGCAGCCGCCGAAGCACCTCGAAGCCGTCCATTTCCGGCAGCATCACGTCGAGCACGACGAGATCGAAATCCTCGTGCAGCGCGAGGAACAGCCCGTCCTTGCCGTTCTCCGCGATGTCGACCGTGTAGCTCGCCTCCATCAGCCCCTTCCGGAGGTACGACGCCATCTTGGGTTCGTCTTCGACTATCAGTATCCGCATGGTGAGGCAGGCTGTCCGTGATTCCAGCCGGTCAGTGTAACGCCAGAGCATAGGGTGCCGCGCGTGCGCGAAAGATGACCGCGGGATGACGGATTTTTCATGAAGTGCTTACTCGCCGCTTCCCCCGCGTTTCATGAAAATCTGGTCATGTTTCGACCATGTCGTCGTCACCGCGGCGGCGATAAGCTGCAGCCGTCTTGTCTCCGGAGCGCGCCGTCGCGGCGCTGCGCCGGCCCATCCGGTCGTTGCTTGCCTGATTCCGTTTCCATGTCGTACTGGCGCAAATTCATCCTCGTCGTGCTGCTGGCGCTGAGCCTGCCGATCCAGTCGTTCGCGACCGTGTCGATGCAGTGCGCGGGCGCTGCCGTGCCGCATGCGGAAGCGGCGTCGCACACGATGCCGGTCGCGCAGGGCAGCCACGCCGAACACGACAGCCGCGACAGCCACGCAAGTCATGCGCCGTCGTGCGCCGCCTGCGTGTCCTGCTGCTTCGGCACGGGCATGTCGGGCGAACCCGCGGTGCCGGCTGCGGCGGACGCCAGCATCGCGAGCGCGTCGTATCCGCCCGCGGCCGTCGTCGTGTCGTTCCTGACCGGCGGCATCGAGCGGCCGCCTCGCCGAATTCCCGTCTAGTCCCTGCCCGCGGCCGACCGGCCGCGCTCCGCAATCCACGCCGGCGGCCGTACGCGGTCCGCCGGACGACTCACGACGAGACTTGTTCATGCGATTGATCACTGCGGCGCTGTTGAGCGCGGCGGCCCTCATGCCGTCGCTCGCGCCTGCGCAAACCCCGTTTCCCGATCCGGCGGACGCCTCCGCGACGGTGCCGGACGTCACCGTGACGTCCGCGTTCGACGGCTACCGGCCGTATCGGGACGACGAAGGCCCGGGCTGGAAGCAGCTGAACCGGGACGTGATGGAACGGCCCGCGAAGGGGCGCACGACCGGCGCCGCGAAGCCCGGCACCCCGGCGGGCGACGGCGGCGCCCATTCGATGCACGGAGGGGCGGCGCAATGAAGCACCTGGCGATATCGCCGCGGATCGGCGCGGCCGCAATCGTGCTGGCGTTCCTCGCGGGCTGCACGACGTTTTCGAAAGATGGCGGCTTCGACGCCGTGTCGTCCACCGCGTCGGAACGGATCGGGAAAGACGCCGTCGTCGTCCGCACCGATGCCGACCGCGAAGCCGTCGACAAGCGGACCCGGGAACTGCTCGCGAAGCCGCTGTCGATGGACGACGCGGTGCAGGTCGCGCTGCTGAACAACCGTGGCCTGCAGGCGTCGTATGCGGAGCTCGGGCTGTCGGAAGCCGACCTCGTGCAGGCCGGCCGGCTGCCGAACCCGCGCTTCTCGTTCAGCCGCACGCGCGCCGGCGACGGCGAGCTGAGCCTCGGCCGCACGTTCTCGGCGAACGTGTTCGCGCTGCTGACGATGCCGCTCGCGACGAATATCGAACGCCGCCGTTTCGAGCAGACCAAGCTCGAAACGGCCGATGCGATGCTGAAGGTCGCGGCCGACGCGCGCCGTGCGTATGTCGAGGCCGTCGCCGCCGAGCAGGCCGCGAACTACGCGCAGCAGGTGCGCGACGCGGCGAGCGCGGCCGCCGAACTCGCGCAGCGCATGCGGCAGGCCGGCAACTTCAGCCGGCTCGATTACGCACGCGAACAGGCGTTCCATGCCGACGCGGTCGCGCAGCATGCGAAGGCGCGCCAGCAGGCCGTGGCCGCGCGCGAGAAGCTCACGCGCGCGATGGGCTTGTGGGGCGAGCGCACGCAGTACGCGCTGCCCGACCGTTTGCCCGACCTGCCGAAAGCGCGCCCGGACCTGCCCGATCTCGAACGCTTCGCGATGAGCAACCGCCTCGATATCCAGGCCGCGAAGCTGCAGACGCAAGGTGTCGCGTCGTCGCTCGGCCTCAGCAAGGCCACGCGCTTCGTCAATGCGGTCGATCTCGGCTACGTGAACAACTACGAGACCGGCAAGGGTCACGAGCACGGTTACGAGATCAGCGTCGAGATTCCGTTGTTCGACTGGGGCGGCGCGAAGGTCGCGCGGGCCGAGGCCGTCTACATGCAATCGGCGAACCGGCTCGCGAAGACGGCCATCGATGCGCGCTCCGAAGTGCGCGAATCGTACGCGTCGTACGTGACGAGCTACGACGTCGCGAAGCACTATCGCGACGAAGTCGTGCCGCTGCGCAAGACGATCTCGGACGAGCTGCTGCTGCGCTACAACGGGATGCTCGCGAGCGTGTTCGAGCTGCTGACCGATGCGCGCGAGCAGGTCGGCGCGGTGAACGGCTACATCGATTCGCTGAAGGATTACTGGCTCGCCGAAACCGATCTGCAGATGGCCGTCGGCGGCCGGCTGCCGACTGCGGGCCCCGCGCCGCGCGCGGCGGCTTCCGCCGAACCCGAACCCGAACCCCGAACCGACGCTGCGTCGCAGCCGGCTTCCTCACCCGCGGCGCAACCTGCGCCCGCAACGCATCCTGAAGGTCATTGACATGGTGTCCCGTCGACAATTTCTCAGCGGCTCGGGCGCCGCGCTGCTGGGCGCCGCGATGGTCAGCAAGGCCGGCGCCGCGTCGCTGCCCGAAGCGCCCACGATGGCGAAAACCGCCACGCAGCCGCCGCTCGTGCCGCCGAACGGCCGCCCGTACACGCCCGTCGCGACGCTGAACGGCTGGACGCTGCCGTGGCGGATGAAGAACGGCTGGAAGGAATTCCACCTGACGGCCGAGCCCGTCGTGCGCGAGATGGCGCCCGGCATGAACGCGAACCTGTGGGGCTACAACGGCCAGTCGCCGGGCCCGACGATCGAGGCCGTCGAAGGCGACAAGGTCCGCATCTTCGTGACCAACCGGCTGCCCGAGCACACGACGATCCACTGGCACGGGCTGCGGCTGCCGAACGGGATGGATGGCGTCGGCGGCCTCACGCAGCCGCATATCCCGCCCGGCAAGACCTTCGTCTACGAGTTCCAGCTCGAATCGCACGGCACGTTCATGTATCACCCGCACGCCGACGAGATGGTGCAGATGGCGATGGGGATGATGGGCATGTTCATCGTGCACCCGAAGGATCGCGGCACGATGCCGGTCGATCGCGACTTCGTGTTCCTGCTCGCCGCGTACGACATCGATCCGGGCAGCTACACGCCGCGCGTGAACGAGATGACGGACTTCAACATGTGGACCTTCAACTCGCGCGTGTTCCCGGGCGTCGATCCGCTGCCGGTGCGCGCGGGCGACCGCGTGCGGATTCGTTTCGGCAACCTGACGATGACGAACCATCCGATCCACCTGCACGGCTACAGCTTCGAAGTCGCGGGCACCGACGGCGGCTGGATTCCGCCGGCGGCGCGCTGGCCGGAAGTGACGACCGATGTCGCGGTGGGCCAGATGCGCGCGATCGAGTTCACCGCCGATCGCCCGGGCGACTGGGCGTTCCATTGCCACAAGTCGCATCACACGATGAATGCGATGGGCCACCAGGTGCCGAACCTGATCGGCGTGCCGCAGAAGGATCTCGCGAAAAAGATCGGCAAGCTCGTGCCGGACTACATGGCGATGGGCAGCACGGGCGGTGCGATGGGCAACATGGAGATGCCGCTGCCCGACAACACGCTGCCGATGATGACGGGCACGGGCCCGTTCGGGCCGCTGGAGATGGGCGGCATGTTCACGGTGCTCAAGGTGCGGCAGGGGCTCGGCCGCAACGACTATCGCGACCCGGGCTGGTTCCGGCATCCGAAGGGCACCGTCGCATACGAATACACCGGCGAATTACCGGACGGCTGAGCAGTAGTAGCAGCACGCGGCGGCCGTGCCGATGCGGCCGCCGGTTTCGATTCACTCACTCGGGAGCAAGCATGATGAAGAAGGGACTGGTTTCGATTGCAATGGGTTGCGCGCTGGCGTTTTCCGCCGCGTCGTACGCGGCCGGCGACATGGCCGGCATGAACATGAGCGGCGGCGCGATGCAGGGCGCCGACGCGAAGCACGGAATGTCGCACGGCGAGATCCGCAAGGTCGACACGGTCGCGGGCAGGCTGACGATCAAGCACGGCCCGCTGGACAACCTCGGGATGGACGCGATGACGATGGTGTTCAAGGTGAAGGACCCTGCGATGCTGTCGCAGGTGAAGGTGGGCGACAAGGTCGACTTCGTCGCCGAGGACGTGGGCGGCGCGCTGACCGTCGTCGAGCTGAAGAAGCCGTGACGCAGGGCATGAACATGAAGATCACGACTCTCACGCGGCTGGCCGCCTTCGCCGCGGTCGGCGCGATTCTCGCGGCCGCGCCGGTCGCGGCATCGGCGCACGGCAAGCTGGAAAGCGCCGCGCCCGCGACAGGCAGCACGGTCGACACGGCGCCCGATACGTTGCGGCTTACGTTCAACGAAGACCTCGAACCGACGTTCAGTTCGGTGAAGGTGTCGGACGCGAACGGCAACGCCGTCACGCAGGAAAAGGCGAAGGTCGATGCGTCGAACCCGCGCGTGATGACCGTCGCGATGCCGAAGCTCGCGCCGGGCGCGTACACGGTGCAGTGGGCGGCGATGACGGCCGACGCGCATCGCACCAAGGGCACCTATACGTTCAAGGTGAAAGGGTGAACGACGGCTTCATCGGCCTGCTGCGGCTCGTATCGGTGGCGATCCAGAACGCCGGGTTCGCGGTGATCGTCGGCACGCTGCTCGGCAGCCACTGGCTCGCGCGCGGCGCGTCGGCGTGGCAGCACGGCATCGGGCGGCGTCTCGTCGCGACGCTGCGCATCGCGTCGGTCGTGTCGCTGCTCGCGAGCATCACGGCGTTCTGGGCGCACTGCGCGCTGATGAGCGAAGTGTCGATGCTCGACGCAGGGCCGTCCGTCCGCGCGATGCTCGTGGGTACCGGCTTCGGCCATGCGTGGCTGGCCGGCGCCGTGTTCATGGTTGTCGTCGTGCTGCTGTCGTTCGTCAGGCATGCGAACGACACGCGTTTTCCGTTCGCGATGTGGGCCGCGCTCGCATGCGTCGCGCTCGCACGCAGCAACGGCGGCCATCCGGTCGACGCGGGGCTGTTCAGCGTGCCGGTGTGGGTCGACTGGCTGCATCTGCTGGCGATCAGCGCGTGGGTCGGGCTCGTGCTCGTGACGGCGTTCGGCGTGATGCCGCGACTCGTTGGCATGCCCGCGGGCGAACGTGCGACCGGCGCGTCGTTCGTGCAGTCGCTTTCCGATGCGTCGACCTATGCGTTGATCGTGCTGTTCGCGACCGGCGCGTACAACGGATGGCGCGGTGTCGATACGCCCGCCAACCTGCTCGCGTCGACGTACGGGCAGATCCTGCTGCTGAAGTTCGCGCTGGTGCTGACCGCGGCGGCGCTCGGCGGACACAACCGGTTCTTCGGGATGCCGAAGCTGCTGGCCGCGCTGAAGGACCCGGCCGCCGCGATGCCGGCCGGCCTGTTGCGACGGTTCGGCGCCGTGTTGCGAATCGAGGCGGTCGTGCTGGCCGGCGTGCTGATGGTGGCGGCCGTGCTCGTGTCGAGTGCGTTGCCGGGGACGATTTAGCGCGGTGGTGCGTTGCCGAAGGTCACGCAGGGGAATCGTCGCGCGCACGGCGGATATTTGTCGGACGATTCCCCGCTTTTTCTCGCGTGATCGTGCGGCCGGTTGCGATCGCAGCGTGATGTCGAAAATTACATCGGCCTGTCTGTCTATTACTAAAAACTGTCATTGAGCGCCGCTAAGCTTTCGCCACCCTCACAACCGGGATTCCCCGTCATGCGCTCGACAATCCGCCTGTTTGCCCCGCTATTGCTTCTGCCCACGCTCGCCGCCCCGGCGATCGCCGCCACTGGCGCTCCCGTCAGCGCGAACTGCGGCGGCAGTGCGACGCCGATCGCCGATATCCAGGGCCCGGGCGCGCCGTCGCCGCTCGCCGGCCAGAACGTGTCGATCGAAGCCGTCGTCACCGCCGATTTCGGCGGCACCGACGGCTTCGGCGGCTTCTTCGTCCAGCAGGCCGACGCGCAGCGCCGCAACCAGCCGGGCGTGTCCGAAGGCCTGTTCGTCTATGCGCCGAAAGTGCGTGCGAAGGCCGGCGATCTCGTGCACGTGACGGGCAAGGTCGAGGAGAAATACGGGCAGACGCAGCTCACGCAGTCGGGTGCGATCGCGGTGTGCGCGAACGGCCAGACCGTCACGCCCGCGACGCTCACGCTGCCGGTCGACAGCCCGAACGCGTTCGCCGCGTATGAAGGGATGCTCGTGCGCCTGCCGCAGACGCTGAACGTCACCGACAACTACGAGCTCGGCCGCTACGGCAGCGTGTTGCTCAGCAACGGCCGCCTGCGCACGCCGACGAGCGTCGTGCCGCCCGCGCAGGCGCAGACGCAGATCGATGCGAACGCACGCAACCGGCTGGTCCTCGACGACGGCTCGAACAAGCAGAACCCCGCGACCGTGCCGTATCCGGCGCCGGGCCTGTCGGCCGCGAACACGCTGCGCGCGGGCTACACGGTGCGCGACGTCGAAGGCGTGCTCGAAGTGCGTTACGGCGCATGGCGCGTGCAGCCGCTGCCCGGCGCGGCCGTGCCGGCATTCGACGCGCGCACGAATCCGCGCACCAACGCGCCCGCGCGCGACCCGAAATCGAACCTGCGCGTCGCGTCGTTCAACGTCCTCAACTACTTCAACGGCAACGGTCTCGGCGGCGGCTTCGACGATCCGAACAACCGCGGCGCGAAGAACTACCAGGAATTCCAGCGCCAGGAAGCGAAGATCGTCAGCGCGCTGAAGGCGCTCGACGCCGACGTGATCGGCCTGATGGAAATCCAGAACAACGGCTACGGCGAACTGAGCGCGGTGCGCCAGCTCGCGGCGAAGCTCGGCAACACCTGGCGCGTCGTCGATCCGGGCACGTCGCGCCTCGGCGGCGACGCGATCGCGGTCGCGATGATCTACGACAGCCGCAAGGTCGAACCGGTCGGCCGCGCGGCCACGCTCGCGATCGACGACAAGAACCGCCAGCCGCTCGCGCAGTCGTTCCGCCGCATCGGCGGCAAGCAGGCGCTGACGGTCGCGGTGAACCACCTGAAGTCGAAGAACTGCCCGGACGCGGCGAACGACGATCTCGACCAAGGCGACGGTCAGGGCTGCTGGAACCCGACGCGCACGCGTGCGGCGGCGAAGGTCGCCGACTGGCTCGCCGGCACGCCGACCGGTGTCGCGGGCCAGGGCGTGCTGCTGATCGGCGACTTCAACAGCTACACGCATGAAGACCCGATCCGTGCGCTCGAATCGCGCGGCTACCGCAACCTCGTCGCGCGCTGGATCGGCGCGAACGCATACAGCTACGTGTACAACGGCGAAGCCGGTTATCTGGACCACGCGCTCGCGACGCTGCCGCTCGCGTCGCACGTGAAGGCCGTGCACGAATGGCACATCAACGCGGACGAGCCGCTCGCGCTGCAATACACGATGGCGTACAAGTCGGCCGAGCAGCAGAAGACGTACTACGCGCCGGATGCGTATCGGTCGTCGGATCACGATCCGGTGCTGATCGATATCGCGCTGCCGGGCGGCGGGCGTTGATCGCGGGTTGAGTGTTCGTGACGGGCGACGTGCGGCAGTGCCGCACGGTGTTGCGCGGGCGGCCGCGTGTGTATCGCGCGCCGCTCGCACTGCGGAAAATCCGGCCTGATATCGGGTAAATAATTCCGCCGTGGCCGATGGGAATTAGCAAAATCGGTATTTTGTGGATGGCGAGGTATGCATAAGCCGCCACGATTAAATAAAGGGTGAATCGAATCGCGTATCCATACCGCTGCACTGCTTTAATCGATTGAGGATAATAAAAATGAAAGAAAAACCCTGTCGATATGAAGGCTTTTGAGGTGCTGCATCAATACAGCAAAGGCTTCTACGTTGTGCGAGAAAAGTAAAATATTCGACGAAGCATTGCCGATAAAGCGCACCTTGCACGAATAATCCCGTTTTCTTTCAAATGCCAGACACTGGCCGGCCTTCGCATCATTACGGGATTTTTAATATCGGAATGATCTTTGACAACGCGGCGCAGCACCGCCTATTTTGTCGATGTCGTAAATTTCGGTAATCAGAAAAGAAGTCCAAACTGCAGGGGGCGGTTCACGCACGATTCTCGCCGGCAGTTTGCTGTGTCTGTATCACGTTCAGTCTCTTGAAGCAGTCCGATCCCAACCGCCTTTTGCGCGAGTGGCGGGTGTTGCTGCGCGTCTCGCCGGCGAAGGCGGCCTTTGTGAAGCGGTATTCGAACCCAGCACAAGGATAGAGATGAAACCAGACAGGAGCTGTACCGGCAGCCGCCAAGGTCGCCGTGGTCGTCACGGCCGGTTGGCCGGGCTAGGCGCATTGACCGTCATGACACTGGCGCTCGCGGCATGCGGCGGCGACGATTCGTCGTCCGTCGGCGCGTCGAGCCTCGCGCAGGCGACCGCCAGCCAGCAGGCCAGCGCGCAAGCGGCCGCCAGCCAGGCGCCGGCGGCCAACCAGCCTTACGTCGATCAGGTCGCGTATTCGATGAATGCGACCGACGGCCTCGCCGCCGCGCAGGTGTCCGAGAAAGCGGCGGTCATGCATTACCAGTGGAAGTCCGGCGGCACGACCATCAACTACACGACCACCACCGGCCACCTGACCGCGCAGGACGCGAACGGCAATGCGGAAGCGTCGATGTCGTATGTCGCGTACACCGCGCCGAGCACGAACGGGAAGCCGCGCCCCGTCACGTTCGTGTATAACGGCGGCCCCGGCTCGTCGTCGATCTGGCTGCGCCTCGGCTCGTTCGCGCCGACCCGCGTCGCCACGCCCGATCCGCTGTTCGGCAGCAACTGGCCGAACTATCCGCTCGTCGACAATGCGGAAAGCCTGATCGACACCACCGATCTCGTGTTCATCGACCCGCCGGGAACCGGCCTGTCGGAAGCCGTGTTGCCGAACACCAACCAGAAGTACTGGGGTTCCGATGCGGACGTGAACATCATGCGCGACTTCATCCAGCGCTACCTGAACGTCAACAGCCGCAGCACGTCGCCGATCTACCTGTACGGCGAATCGTACGGCACGCCGCGTACCGACATGCTGGCGCTTGCGCTCGAATCGGCCGGCGTGCACCTGACGGGCATCGTGCTGCAGTCGGCGATCCTGAACTACTTCGCGGATGCGGTGGAAGCGGTGGCGATCACGCAGTCGACGGAAGGGCTGCTGCTCGAAACCGATACGGTGGCCGGCTACCTGCCCGGTTATGCGGCGGTCGCGGCGTACTTCAACCAGGTATCGCCGGCGCCGGTGAACCAGGCTTTGTACGCACTGCAGACGGAACTGTTCACGACGCTGATCTACAACCAGTTGCAGAAGTATTCGCAGTCGTGGGTGTTGAGCCAGCTCGGCATTCCGGATGCGCTCGGCACGCCGGTGTTCCCTAGCGATGCGACGCTCCAGCTGTGGTCGATCCCGTCGAGCCTGACGCAACAGGCGCTGCGCGGCTACTTCAACGCGAACCCGTTCGGCACGAGCCTGCTGCCCGGAACGACGGTCGGCCGGTATGACGGACGCGTGTCGCTGCCGAACTCCGATCCGCGGCTGCAGAACGACGGCGACCCGTCCGACATCCTGATCTCGCAGCCGTTCACGAACGCGCTCGCGACGCAGATGCCGGACTACCTCGGCTATACCGCGCCGAACGCGACCTACCTGCCGCTGAACGACAACATCATCGGCGTATGGGACTTCTCGCACGACGGCCAGCCGATGCCCGACACGATCCCCGATCTGCTCGGTGCGCTGCAGCTCAACCCGAAGCTTCGCGTGCTCGCGGAGAATGGCTTCCACGATCTCGCGACGCCGTTCTTCAACACCGAGAAGCAACTCGCGCGGCTGCAGACGGTGAAGGGCCTGAATCCGAAGCTACAGGTGAACTTCTTCCAGGGCGGTCACATGACTTACCTGGACGATGTCGCGCGTCCGCAGATGAAGCGTGACCTGACGACGTTCTATCGCGGCAAGCGGATTCCGACGGCGCTGACGCTGCATACGCTTCCGCCGCCGTGGCCGGACGAGAACCCGCCCAGCGTGCCGACCGGCAGCGTCCCGGGCGCGACGGCCGCGACGACGCTGGCGGCGGCGCCTTGAGCGACGGACTCCTTGTCAAAGGAACCCTCTATTCATCCATTGAATGCGAGTGATCATGTCCCTAATCAAATTGATTCGGCGTATGTCTGCGTTGATCGTCCTCGGTGCCGTGGTGAGCAGCGCCTACGCATTGCCGCCGCAGGCGGTGGCGCCGGTGAAGCTGCCGCATGGCGGGCGCGGTGTCGACGGTCCGTTCTTTCCTGCCACGCGTGCGGCGCCGGTGTTGCCGTCGACCGGCACGACGCTGCAGCAGCAGGCGCAGCGGCGCGTCGACGCGAGGCTCGGCGCCAATACGGTGCTGAGCAACGGCGCGGCCGTGACGAAGGCGCAGGCGCAGAGCAGCGGGCTCGGTTTCGTGTCGAAGCATTTCGACGAGATCGATGCGAAGCACACGGGCCGCGTGACGATGAGCGACGTACGGCAATTCATCCAGCAGCGGCAGGTGCAGGCGCAGCAGGAACAGCAGGACGAGTGATGGCGTGAGCAGGACGGCGGCCGGTGTGGGGTCCGGCATCGGCCGCCGAACCGCGAAAGGCTTTCAGATGGCCCGGCGCGCCGCATAGCGCCTGGCCGTGGCCGACGGCAACTCGCCGAACATCGCGCGATAGTCCTGCGCGAAACTGCTCAGGTGCCAGAAGCCCCATTTGGTTGCGGCAGACGTCACGGATTCGCCGAGCCGAAGCTCGCGGCGCGCGTGATTCAGTCGAACGGCCCGCAGATACGCAATCGGGTTCAGGTTGAGCGCGTCGTGGAACGCATACTGCGCGGTGCGCCGGCTGATGCCGAGCTGCACGCACAGTTCGGCGATCGACAGCGGGCAGGTCGATGCGTCCTGAAGCCGCTCCTGCACCGCGTTGACCAGCGACCAGTATTTCGTCGGGCGTGCGGCTTGCGCGCCGGCCTCCGGCGCGGCCGCCGTCAACACTTCCGAGATCGCATACAGGACGGTGCGCTCCAGCAGCTCGATCCGGTCCTGCGTCGTCACGTCTTCGACGGAGGTGCTTTTCGCCGCGGCGGCCAGCGTTCGGCGCAGCAGATCGCGAAGATGGTCCGCGACATAGGTGGGCATCGGGATCAGCGGCGCGAGCGTGCGCGCGCGCAGCGACGCGGCGACCGTGCGCATCGCCTGCGTCGACAGCTTGTCGGGCTCGATCTCGACATTCACGAGCACGTGCCGGTCGGGCGAGTAGAACTCGAATTCCGGCAGGCTCGAGAACACGTGCAGGCTGTCGCGCCCGCTTTTCTCGCCGCACATGCGCGCATGCCCTTCCAGTTCCAGCGGCACGGCCACGGCGATCCGGTCCGACGGCACCGCGCCCCGCTGCAGGATGACCTTGTCGAGGTCCTCGACCAGCAGCTTGATGCCGCCCAGCGACACGATCGACGACGAGCCATGAAACAGGCCGCCCGAGATCTGCGTGTAATTCAGGTTCCAGCCTTCGAACGACCGCGCCTGTTCCTCCACGTCGGTGAACGCGCAGAACGCGACCGTTCGCGCGAACAACGGGGCGCCAGAGAAATCGCTCGGGTGGGCAGACGGCGTCATCGGGGG
>NZ_WHNU01000035.1:0-104613 GCF_009362305.1 Burkholderia sp. BE17 | reverse complement strand
GTGCGGGCAGCGTTCGACTGGAAATCAGCAATGAACCAGTTTGCTATCCTGTTCGGTGAACGATTCACCCAGGCGCGTGGATAACGCGTTGTTCAACCGCCTCGCCCACAAAAATGCGGACAGGTTCCTCGCGAATTGGGTGAGCATGTTGTCATGCGAAACGCCAACGAAGAGCGACGCACATCTGCGTCCTGGTCCGTTGACGGTTTTGCGATCGGCGCCGGCGACGTCGCAGACACGAAAAGAAGCAGTGCTATACCCACCAGTTGATGTCGTGTCCCGTCAGCCACAACCCAAAGTTGCTTCCCACTGCCGGCGCAGCTTTCGCCGCACTTACCGCGAAATCGTTCTCCATCGATTCCCCGTAAACGAAAGAACCACCTGAAGGCGGCTTCTGTCTTCCAATGAACCGCCGGGCTATTTCGGCGCCAGTTGAACCATCGTTTGAAGCGCGTTCGACCTCACAACGCGGTACGACGGCAGATCGCTTGAAATGTCTATACCCAGATCTGGTGCGCTGCCCCTCTGTCCCACAAACACACAAGCGAATTTGTTGCCCCTCAACTGAGTGATCATCGAATCTCGATCACGGACTGTCAGCGTCTCCGCATTTCCAGGGCCGATCAGCGGTGAAACCAAATGAAGCGAGGCATAGTAAAGCCCTTGACGCCTGGAAAGGATGACGCACGCCTCACCCTCTCGCGTGTGCATTGAGATGAATTCGATTTCGTCATGAACAACTGGCGATGCCGGCACAGACGTTTCGACAATTGCAGACCTCGCCGAATCTGCGAGCATCGGTATACCTCGAATGAAAGCCACGCAACAAAGTAGCATCACCCCCCCCGAGATAGCCGCAGGCGCCAGAAATGAGCGATTCAATATTCCGGCGGCCGTCGCGCGAATTGCCCGATCCGACATCAGCGACGCCGCCAATAACGCAGGCCACGATACCGTGATGAGATTGAGAATGTGAGACCTCCCCTCGTAGTAAACGAAGAGTCCTGTCCCAAGCAGGCATGTGTAGAGCAACACATCGGCCGATCGGTTCCGCGGTGATTTCCGCCAACTCGAAGCAGCAGAAAGAACGCCCAACAAGTAGACGCCCAACACGGCCATCCACGGACTTGCGCTGAGCGGCAAGGGCAGCATCATGAAACCAAGCCCGTAGAACAACTTCTGGTAGTCGACGAGCCACGTCAACTGCAGCGGCCTATCTGCCTTTGTCCATAGGTATAACGCCATGACAGCGATCGCAATCGCAAAGATCGCAAGATGCAGCCACACCTTTAGTACGATCGCACGGCGTTCAACACGCGAACCTTCTTTATCGCGCGAAAACAAGGCTGCCCACTTCGCAACCAGGAATACTCCGAAGGCCGCCTCCACCATCAGCCCCGAATCGGCATTCCATAGACTAGCAACCGCGCCGATCAGGGACATTAAGACTGCACGTCGCAGAGTCGGCATGTGTGCATATCTGTAAAATGCGAGCAGGGAAAGCGCTGGCCAAAAAAAACGAATAGGCCAATATTGAAAGTACTGTTCCCGAATGCCAACCATGAACAGGCACGTCTCATACGTGACCATCACAAGTGCAATGCCGAATCCGATTTTGAACAACGGATGGCGAAGCAATCGCTGCGCAACTGAGTACACGGCAGCTAAAGATGCGACCTGCATCGCTGCAAATAATACGGAGAAGGTAAATACCGACAGTCCTACGAGCCGAAAGAGAGGGCCGACGAACTCGGGAAAGAGCCCATATTGAGATGGAAGATCAGCGAGAAGCGTACGACCGCCAACCACTTGGCTCACGGAATAAATGACTGCGTCCACGCTCGTCGACCACGTTGGGTTTTCGGTGATCGAGTTCACATTTAGGATACGCCATGCGACTAGTTGGAGCCCGACGCTTGCGACAAACAGCACCAATGCGATCAATGATGCTGATCGCCTCGCGTTGCGCGCCCGCGCGTCAACCGGAATAGCACATACCAGCACAGCAACCACAACTGCACCAAACAGCAGAAGAAGCGGGTGCTCGCCAGTCGGAACCACTCCTGTCAACAGGGAACTGTCGAATCCGAACCGAGCAAATGGCACAAGGAACGCTGCCGCAACGGCTGCGACAACTGTCGTCGATAGCGCAACCGACGACCGCCGGAACCGGCATCCACATCCCAGCAGCACGAAAAGAAACGCGGAGATCGGTATTGTAGATACCAGCAATAAGAACGTGAATCGCTCGACAGGCTTGGGTGCCAGGTCCGCTCGATAGACGGGTAACAGAATGGAAGCATCGACTGCATGAACCCCGGCATGCGACCGATACAACGATGCCACGAGCCAAGCTATGGCCCCCGCTGCGATTGCAAAGCCCAAAAAGGCGAAGTGGAGCCGGGAGACTGACTCCTCTGCTCGCGTCCGTCGCCGCAATGAATTTGCTTCGATGCCGGTTATATCCATGTCTATCAGCAGCCGTTTTCCCAAACACCGCATTCTACGCGATAGCCTCGGATTGGCATGGATAGCGATCTCATGATGCCGTCGGTGCAGGTATGTCAGATTCCGCACCACCAGCCGCATCGCAAAAGGATTTCCACATTGCATCAGCAGTCGAGACAGTACCAAGGTTGGTATATATCGATGAATATTGAGGGCTGGCGAAGTACGCGACAATTGTCGATTTTATCGAATCTGAAAATTTAACGTTTAATGTGGTTGGCATGCGATTCTCGTTATATCGAATATCCGGACAATTTCATAAATAACGAAACCGCTCCAGGACTTCCATTGAATTTATAGTACAACTGTTGCGGCGATATCAACGGAATCTAGCTGAACCAAGAATTGAATGACTGGGCTCCGCTGGTAGAAAGAGCGTTATCAGCCCGACCGAATCCGAGCGAGTTGCCTGCTCCCTGCATGCCTGCTTCGGCCTGTTTCAACACCGCCACAATATGCTCGACACGGAAGCGCTTGCGTTTCATCGTACGGCTCCTTTCATACTGAAAAAGTCCGCCGAAAACTCGCTTACATCATGGCACTGTTTACTGGGGGCCGCTCACGAGGCAGTTCCTCAAGCTTGAAATAGCCCGAAGAAATCAGGCAGGTCAGAAGCCCCACCCGATCCATTTTCCCGCGACGAGTCGGAAAGAGTCATCGGTGAGGCCGAACGCGCATACCCCGAGCAAGTCCACAACCTCATCGAATTCTGGTTCTGGACCGGTCTACGTGCGTCCGAGATTTTCGGCCTGCAGTGGCTGAACGTGGATTTGCAGAGCGGGACGATCCTGGTTGCAGAAGCGCTCGTACGCGGCGAGCACAAGGACCGAACGGAAACGGCAGTTGCCCGCACAGTTCGTCTCAACAGCCGGGCACTTGCCGCGTTGACACGTCAGCGATCATTTACCCAGATCTCCGGCGCCTCGATTTTTCACGATCCGCGTTACGGCGCGCGATGGGAGGACGAACGAGCGTTCCGGCGAAGCTTCTGGACGCCCATTCTGAAACGACTCGGAATTCGCTACCGGCGGCCGTACAACATGCGGCATAGCTACGCGACGGCAATGCTGATGGCCGGAATGACTCCAGCCTTTTGCGCGAAACAGCTCGGGCACAGCATCGAGATGTTCCTGACAACGTACGCGAAATGGATGGATGGCGAGCAGAACGCTCTAGAGATGGCGAGGCTCGAATCGACGCTATTGTCCCCGAGTTGTCCCCCGCAAAGCAAAACAGGCGCCTAAGCGCCTGTTTTGTTTATACATTCGTTGGGGTGGCTGATGGGACTCGAACCCACGACGACAGGAATCACAATCCTGAGCCATTTTCGTTAATAATCAATAACTTACCAAATAACATTGGAATCTAGGGATTCTTGGATGCCGCGTCCAGCAACGGACAGTCGACCCATCTTCCAGAAAATTCACCGTCATTTTTCCGGCGACGGCACGGCCTCTGCCCCGTTTTCGTCGGCCAAGAGCAGCGTGACAGCACGTTGGCGCTCACGATGATCGGAGCTCCCGCTAGTTGCATGACTCTCGCTGGACGCTACGAAGTCTGCTTGCGCCCCTTGAATTTACGAATGTTTTGCATACTATTTCGTCATATGCGTGATCCGTTTCATAGATACCCAAAAAATACAAACGAAGGAACCAACCATGACGAAGAATTTGCTCAACGCGCTTCGAATAATTGCTCTTTCGCTAATTATTGGGCTCACCGCTTCGATCCCCCGAACGGCAATGGCATGCCCAGATGGTCAATATGAGTCGTGTGTATTTACCGCATGTTGGTGTATGCCAACGGGTGACACTGTGGTTCATGCTGTTGATCCGCTCCCAGACATCCTAAGTCTCGCCGGGGGTGTTGTCCACGGCAATATTCATGAAATTTCACAATCCGTTGGTGCGCTTGTAATTAAATCGTCATGCCCCGGATGTTCCGTTACCGCTCACACAGTGATGAACGCAAACGATCGAGCATTTGCGGAAGCAGTCGTTGGTCGAGGGTGGCTAGTCTTTTTTAGCACGGGCTCACCGTCCATCGTTTTAGCGGACGCAGCAACAAGTATCGCGACCGAATACAAGCTTACGCATCCCAAACCCAATCCAATGAGCGTTGCCCCGTCACCAGAACGTGGAGTTAAACACTATACGACTCAAAATGCGCTGTGCAGCGTACTATCGACAGATGGCACGGTCGCGGCTGGTTGGGTGGATGCTCCAAGTTTTTCGGACCCTAACGGAAGGGTGAGCGTTTTCCCCGGCGTCGATCTGGTTGACGGAGATTTTCTTGATATTCAAGCAGCAAATTCACCCAAAGATTGCCCCGCCCCACCTGCAGGGCAAACTCGCCCATCTCACTTCAAGATGAAATATTCATACTCCTCTGTCTCGCCGGGCACTCAAACTACGGCCATGAAATACGTTTTGGTTGGATCAATCACCAAACCGTAGCTTAGATTTATCAAACAAAATACCTTTCCATATAATAAAGAGTTGCAAAAAATTTTATCCTGCACCGCAAGTTTGCCGGCATAGTTTTCTAAACTACCGATAGCGTAATCTGCCATGCAAATCTAGAGATAAGCGCGGGCAATGCGAAATTCACCTCACTGTCTCGGCAATCATCTCGTCGGCCGGATAGATCTGCAGCATTGCGCGCGCCGCCTCAGCGTTCGGCGTCGTCAACCACTCCTCCCAGTCGTCCGGATGCAAGATCACCACGGCCCGCTTCTCATCATCCGGTTTGTGCATTCTCGAGAAGATCGGATGCCCCTCACCGTTGACAGTGATCATCGACATCGTGTGATGCTCGGCGCCGTCATGGCCCTGCAGCGTCCGCCAGATGCCGGCGACACACATTGTTCGCCAATCGGCCAGTCCGATCCGGTGCCACACGTTCTTCCCAGTCTCGTAGCACGGTTCATAGATCCAGTCGGCCGGGATCAGGCAGCGCCGCCCGGCGCGCCATGCCGGTCCGTATAAAGGTGACTTTCCGAGGTTATCGTCGCGCACGTTCATCGTGCTGCGCATGATCGGCGGCTTCCGGCCCTGTTCCTTCGCTTTGTCGATGTTGGCCTTCTGCAGCGCTCGCGGCCAGAAGCCGAAGCCAGCCGCCAACGGCTTGAGCGTCCCGTCGACGTTTGCGACGATCGGCGCCAGATAGTCGGGGTAGATCTCAGGCTTCCAAGGGAAACGTCGGTACAGGTCACTGAACGGCTCGATCCTCAACTCACGGAGCTCAAAATCCTCGTGCGGCGCCCGGTAGTTTGTACACATCGCCGTCCCCAATTTTCGACCTTGACGGCCCCATCTTACCCCGCGATACACTGTATATTTATACAGCACCGCATCGCATCATGAAACCGCGCTGGGCCTACATCTGGGAGTACACGGATCTCGAATCCGGGGAGCGCCGGCGCACGCACCTCCCCGTCACGCGCACTGAATTTCAGTCTATGACCGGGCAGTTCCTTGACGAGTCAGACGTCCGCGCGCTGGACGAGACAAGGGTCAATCGAAATGTGGTGCCGCTCAAGGAGCAGTACTGCCGCCACGTGCCGATGCCGGACTTCATTGCCCCGACCGAATCGGAACTGCGCGAGCTCTGGCGCACCAACCGCGATTCTGAGGTCCGGCGCCTGATCCTCGAGATCGTGACGCTGCGAAAATCTCTTGAGAAGGTCATGGACTGGTGGGAAACGACCGACCGCATGACGTCGAACCGCGGCGATCTGGACGGTCCGTTTGGGCCGTTTCGAAAGCTCTATCACTTGCTTCGCGAGGAGCTGCGCCGGGCGCGTCTGAGGTAGCGACGCACCTGTGGCATTCTGGACGCTCGTCGCACTGGAGATCGACATGCGCACGATTCAGGAAGAATTCAGCGATTCCGACGACGACTGGTTCGGCTTCGCCGCGGCGCAAGACCGGAAGGACGGCCACTCGCTACGGGCGTACCTGCTGCGTTACGCCGACCGCATCCCGGAACACCATGTCGTCGCTCACGTTGAGCTCGTACTACGCTCGGCGCAGCCGCCTCGCGGCGTTCGTCCGCCGTACCTGTGCGTCGGCCACTTCGATCCGGGGCACTCGACCGACTTGCCGCTCACATGGAAGCGCAATATCGACGATCTCAAATTCGATTCCACGATCACGTACGTCGAATGCGGATACGACATTTTTGACTCGTTCAGCGACGCGAAGATGGACCTGACGGCGCGCGGGTTCTACATCGAGCCGATCGAAATTCCAGGTGCCAGCTATTGTGGACCGGACGAGTTGGATGATGGCCCCGCGAGCTGATCACGCAAAGCTGGTGCGCCGAGATACCTCAGACGTCAACCTCGAAAGATCGGTTAGACTCGACGTTCATAAAAGAAGAGAACGGGGCGCGAATTGAATCAACACGTCATAAGCCGGTTAATCGGTATCCACAAAATGCTTGTTGGAGCGTATGAATCCAACATTAGCCTATCTTCCAACACTAAAGGACTTGAGCGCCAGACCTTCATCGATAGCTTTCTGTCGCAGGTGTTGCCGTCGCATTTTCGCTTCGGTACTGGTGACGCAACTGACCAGGCGGGGAACAGAAGTGGTCAATTGGACGTAGTCATCGAATATCCGTTCGTGCCGAGCTTGCCGATTGTTGGATCGGAGAAGACTCGCCTCTACTTGGCCGAAGGGATTTCTGCTGTCATCGAAGTAAAGTCAGATTTATCGAGTCAATGGAGCGAGGTCGAAGCAACAGCGAGCAAGCTCTCAGCCCTCAAACGGCAGTTCGGCAGTGGTATCTCCTTCGGCCCAACAGCCCCGCCATACATACCATTTTTCGTCGTTGGATTCAAAGGATGGAAATCACTCGACACGATGAAGTCGAAGTTGAGACCCGGAATAATCGACGGAATCCTCGCCGTCGATTCGTTGATGTTCTGCAGCACGAGCAATTTTCTCGGCATTAGCACCCCGGGCAGTCCAGCGGCGCTTTGGGCCTTGATCTGTTGCCTGCACTTCGCTGGCAGTATGGGTGGGTCCCTCGCGGTCGAAGCACCGCTCCAATACGTGCTGGGGCAATGACAGCGGGCTAGGCGTCTGAACTAACATCCCGGCGTTGCCGGCCGCACCGCACACACCCAACCCTGAACCGCCTTCAGTTTGTCGATTTCGCGCTGGTCGTCGCCGGCGACCCCGAAAACGCGCTCCGCAACCGCTGGGTCGAGGTCTGCGACGGCGGCGGCACCATCGCCCACGCCGGCGGCGCCGGAAGTTCCGGGCAGACCGTCGGAACCGGCTGTAGTACAGTTCCGGACGGCGACGCGCAGCCGGTCAGTGCCAGCGGCAAGAGCAGCGCGCAGGCTGCGATTTTCGGTTTCATGATCGGTTCGCTCCTTCGTGAGTTGTGCGTCGACGGCCGCCACCTGCGAGGCAGCTGCGTCGTGGGCGGCGATCGCGCGCTGCTCCGCGGCGAGTGCCGCCTGCGAGATCGAGGTCAGATCGCTGGCGTGCCGCTGCGCATCCGCCGCGCGCGCGGCCTGCTCGTCGGCGAGCTGGCGGGCGCCGATCAGATGCTCGACGCCGGCACCGGCCGCCGCACCGAGCAGCGCGGCCAGCAGGTACGCCCATGCAAATTTCAGGAAGATCATTTCGGCTCCTTCGCGTGAAGCTGCTTCAGCTCATCCGGCGAGTAGACGAAGCCCGGCAGCAGGAACGCCTGCACGCTCCAGACCGGGTCGCTTTCCTCGTGCCGGCCGTGATCCTTGCCCCGATGGTGGGGCGCGCACAGCAGCAGTTGGTTGTAGGTCGAGTCGACGAACGCCTCGGGCCGAGCCGGATCGAAAGCCTCCCAGTCGAAGCCCTGCGTCAGCTTGATCACGTCCCAGATCGGGTGCTGGAGCGGGATCGGCACGATTCGCCGTAGCTTGTGACTGAACATCGTGTCGCACTTGTTGATCGCGACCTCGCGGATCCACTTCCAGTCGATCGCGTGCGAGAACGCCCACTCGAAAAACCGGTGATGCGACTCGACCGCCTGGTCGTCGCCACACACCGCGCAGACGTAGCCGCCGGCCGCCTTCATCGCGCGTTTGCTCGCGCGGAACGTGGGTGACTCGGTGCGCGGCTCGTGGTCAGGATAGAAGACGTCCTCGGCGAGCGTCCGCCGCGTTTCGTGGGTTTTCGAGGTCGTCATAGGCCGCGCTCGCAAGTTGCGCGCTCGATCGCACGCCGTTCCACAAGACCGGGCAGCACGCGGCCGCCGGCCGTCACCCACTGCGGCCGTCCGTTGTCCGCTTCGTTCAGCGCGCGGCACGCGCCCTTCCAGTCGCCGGCGTTGAACCGCTTCGCCGACGTGCTGCCGCAGTACGCGCCCGTGCCGACGTTGTAGGCGAAGCTCACCGCGGCCGCGAGCTGGTACGTGTGCCCCTTTAGACCCGGCGTGCATTTCAGCACCGGCTCGGCGTGCTCGATCAGCCGCTGCTCGAGGCGCGCGCGGCATTCCTCGGGCGTGAAGCGTTGTCCGGCGCGCACGTCCTTCGTATCGCCATTGCAAGCCGTGATGATCCCGATCGGGTCCGGCCGCGCGACGAGTTCGAGCCCCTCGAACTTCGGGACCATGGAAAAAAGAAGGGCTGCCGCAGCAGCCCCCACAACACCCGCCAGTGTCTTCTTCGGTACGTTAGCCATCGAGTAATGCCCTCTTTCCCTTGTTTTTGACCAGGTAGTACGCCTGCAGCCCGATATACGCGATCGTCGCGACGGCTACCCACCAGTTGATGTCGTGGCCGGTCAGCCACAGCCAGAAATTGCTACCTACTGCAGGCGCCACCTTCGCAGCGCTCGTCGCGAGATCACTCTTCATCAATTCCCCGAAATGAAAAAGCCGCCTCGCGGGCGGCTGATATGTTGGTAAAAATGGTCTATGTCAATTCTCTTTCGGCCGAGTGATATACACTCAGCCACCGTCAATAACAAAGCGGGGGCGAGACATGTTCACGGCATTACAAAAGTCAATGGCGCACAAGAACACCACGGCACCGGGTTTCTGGAGGGAATATTCGAAGATTTTGAATCCGTCTACGCAAGTTCCTTTCTACGAGGTGTCCCCTCAGGAGTTTATCTGTTCTCCTTCGACTGGCGACATTGGTGTGCGGTCCATGCTGCACGAATTTGAAATCGCCCTGCTTTACGGGCTGGCCAAGGATCATTGGACCGGCAAGGGAGCCCTCATTGACCTCGGGCCTTACAACGGCCTTAGTACTTTAGCTCTCGCAGCCGGGGCCAAGAAGAATCCGAACTGGACCGGCCAAAGCAAGGTCTTCAGTTACGACCTATGGCTGCGCCAGGGCTATGAGTGGTTCACGAACACCGAACTGTCTGTTACGACTGGATCTGCGTTTCCCGACTGGCTGATGCTCAACAAAGAGCACCTGGACATAATCTCACCGTGCCCCGGCGATTTTCTGACCCTGGACTGGAACGGCGGCGACATCGAAGTGCTATTCATCGATCTCGCCAAAACGTGGGACCTGAATCACCACGTCGTCAGCAAAATGTTTCATCAACTCGTACCTGGTCAGTCGATCGTCGTTCAGCAGGACTGGATTCATTTCAATGAATACTGGGCGCATATCACAATGGCCTATTTCGCCGATCGATTTGAGCACATCGAGACGGTATATGGAAGCAGCGCGATCTTCCGGTGCGTGGCGCCCATTTCCGAGGCAGAAGCGAGCGTGAAGCTCGCGAACCTGCCGCTTTCGGAGAAACTACGTCTAATCGACTACTGCATTGCGCATGAATCACCGTCGGCTCAACAGGTCATTCGTACGGCACGAGCGAAATGCCTGTTTGACAACGGAGAGCTCGACGCGGCGACGGCCGAGCTCGAACACGTCAACACGATCCGACTGTCCGACGATCCCGCAACCGATTTTTCCGGCATTGCAGCAAGCAACAAGGCTATGGTCGCGGACATGATCGCGGCCGCTAGAGCGTGACTGGAGACAAGATCCGGCCGCACTCAGTGCAGTCCGGCCGGCAATCTCGGCGTCAACGCACCCAAAATGAACAACCGCTCGCTGTGGCGGTAAATTCCCCTTGACGAATAGACCCATTGGGTCTAAATTGCTTCGTAGCGGTAGCGCATCCAGCGCCGCCCGACATCCCGAAAGGAAACGACCGTGAAACTCACTTTTCGCACGCGCGCAGTGCGCGCAAAGTCCCATGCCGATCACGTACACACCGCCCAGCACGCGCGACCTCGCGACGTTGAAGCACGAGTTGCAGATGACGGGCAAGCAGATGGCAGACCTTTTCTGGCTGGCCGGCGACCATCAGTGGCGGAAGTACACAGGGGGGCAGTCCCCGCGCGAACTGAGTCCGCACATGGCATTCGTGGCTGCGGCCAAGCTCGCTCTCACGGAGGACGAATTCACACGCGTCCTCGCGAAGATGGCGCAGTTCGGCGCGCACGTCGCGGAGGCGGCCGATGGAGATCAGCAGCCGTAGCGATGATGCTGGGCTGCTTGGCCGCCTCGATGAGCGCATGCGGAGGCGGCGGAGGCGGCGCATCCGACGATGCCGCGCATCCCACTCCTACGGCCCGCGAGAAGAAACCCGTACTGATCGATGCAGAAGGCGATTCGACGATGTACGGCTGGTCGATGACCTCGCCCGGCCAGATGACCCCCGTCGCGCAGCCCGCGCCGACCATCATGCAGGTAGAGCTCGCGCAATCGCTCGGCGGCCAGATCACGGTCACGAATAACGGCATCGGGGGAATGACGGCCCCAGAATCCGCGAACGGGCTCACGCCATTTTCCGCACCGCTCGCGACGCGCCTCGCCTCTATCCGGCCGAACATCGTCATCGTCAACTACGGCATCAACGATGCTGGTCGCGAAACGACAGACGACTATCAGCAGGCGCTGGTGGGAATCGTGGCCGCGATCCGCGGCGCCGGTGCCGTGCCCGTTCTCGAGGAACCGAATCCGGTCTGCAGAGGCCCGGGATCGATGCTTGACTCGTATGTGGGCGTCATGCGCACGGTCGCGCAGCAATACGATGTCCTGCTCATTCAGCAGTACGACTACATCAAGTCATTGCCGGACTGGAAATCGATGCTGCCGGACTGCGTTCACCCCAATCAGGCGCTCTATACAATCAAGGGACATCGCGAAGCACAACAGTTACGGTTGCTGATTCAGTCACTCCAATAGGGAGCTGGGAGTCGAGTCATCCGCCAGTGCTAAACTTGTGCGGATTTGAACAAAATGCCGAGAGACCCCATGACCTTCGACGAGAAGCTGTTCCCCGGTGTGACACAAGCCAACTGGCAGATGAACTGGTCCGAGAAAATTGCTCTGACCGGTATTCTTAGCAGAATGAAACCGAAGGGTGCGCTTGAGGTTGGGGTCTATCACGGCGGTAGCCTGACGCTCGCCGCCCCGTTTTGTGATCGTATCCTTGCAATTGACATTGACCCGGATGTGCCGAACCGGTTCGAGGTGCCGCCCAATGCCGAAATCCTCATCGCACCATCTGCCGAAAGCATCCCCGATGCACTCGCTCGACTTGAATCTCTCAATCTTCCATTGAACTATGTGCTCATCGACGCCGATCACTCAGAAGCTGGTGTGAAATCGGACATTGAGCGGGTCCTGAAATATCACCCGCGAGAGCCGATGATCATGCTGATGCACGACAGCGGCAATCCCGGATGTCGCAATGGGATGCTTTCCGCGCACTGGTCATCGAATCCGTACGTGCAGTGGATCGAATTAGATTTTGTACCGGGCCAGATAATCGAACATAGCGTGTCAGGTGGTCACCCCGAAGTGTGGGGCGGTCTGGCAATGGCGTGGTTCATGCCCGAGCCGCGCAAGGGTGACCCCGTTATCAGTCAGGGCAGCAGGACCAGTGTGCGATCTGCGCAGCTATTCTCCCAAGCCATGGCCGAAACATTCGGCCGCGCCCCCTAATTTTCAATCTGTCGTCGGCGAAGGCAAGCTTACTTGTACCGTCGCAAGCTGGCCCTCATAGAAGATGCTCCATCTGGCATCCGATGAAGAGATCGTGCCAAGGTTCGTGTATGAGTCGTCAGATTGGGGACTCGCAAAGTAACCGGCGATCTTTGTTTCAGTGGAATCTGAGAATTGAATGTTTATTTGTACGCTCATATCAGAATGAATACCCTGAAATATAGATGACCGCTGACATCGTCCCAGATGCCGTTGTGGCAACGTAGTACATCGTCTGTGGCGTGATGATTTGCAGATTGGAAAACGGTGATTCGATCGGCACAGTTGTTTGCGAAACGTAGGTTCCAAGATTCTGCTGCCCGACCGAATTGCTGCTAGATGCTACGTTGATGAATCCAGAACTTGCGGCAGTCGAGCCGATGTGCAGGACACCCGAGATGCTTCTTGCGTTCTTCGGGACAATGGCAGCAATGTTAAGTGCCGTCATCGTCGGCTGCTGTGTCGAGCTATTCAACGCTGATTGCACGAAAATCGAGACTGCGCGATCGTTTTGCAATCCTATTGCCAGGAGTGACCCGGATGTGGTTGCCCATACACTGACCAGTGCGCTCGCCGTGTATCCAGATGGCATGTTCGCGCCGCCATACACACTCGGCGCAACAGTGCTTGTCGCATTTGTCGCAAGCAGCGCGCTTGTGCCAGTAGTCGGGTTGTAAATGGCATACAACGCGACGAATCCGGATGCTGGAGCGCTGCCGGTGTCCATGCCGCCAGCGCCAGTCGCCGCGAGGTTGATCGTCTTACTGAATGCGCCGAGCACATACTTCTTTCCGCCAAGCGCCGCGCCAACGACGATCTCGTCGGCAGTGAGCGTAGCAGTACTCGACCCAGCCGTGACCGACATGCTGACATTGCGCGCCTGGCCGACCACCGCCACAGACTGCGCCTGCACCGCCATCTTCAGGTTCGCCAGCAGCGTCGCCGTCGTGCCGTCGTCGATCGCATCCTGCCCGGTCAGATCGACAATGAACTGCGCAAGCACGGCCGCCATGATCGAGCTTTGGCGCCACACCTTGTTGAGTTGCTGCGACTGCGCGGTGCCGCTCTGGAAGCCGGTGAGCAGCGCAGCCAGGGCCTCGTAGTCGGCCTGCGTCATCACGTTCGCGCCGGCAGCCGCCGCAAACGCCTTGAAATTGTTGTTTGCCATCAGTGCTCCGAGCATAAAAAAAGCCGCCCGAAGGCGGCTCAAAGCGTGAAATGCATTGTTTGGGTCAGATCGGCTTGCCCCATGCGCCGATATTGAAACCGGCCACATATGGGCCAGACATGTCGAAGCCGAACAGCGGCGCGCCGTCGACGGTCGTGACGATCGTGTAGTTGACGCGCACGCCCTCCGGCTTCAGCGGGATATAGCCGCCCGCGAGCAGCGCGAGGAACACCGCGGACGGAACCTTCCCGGAGATCCCGATCGTCATCGACATGTCCTGGTCGTCCTCGATGAACACGTGCGTGTCCGCGCCGAAGATGCTGTTCAGGATTGCCGCCGACTGCTCGAGCGTCCCGTCCCAGTGGTTCGCGCCGATCTTCGCGCGGATGACCAGCCGATATGTGTCGTCGTCGAGGATGGTCAGGCCCGTGTCGGGATCGAACGGCCCCTTCCAGATCCCCTGATCGAAGCCGAGCCCCGCGATGTCGAACGAGAAGTAGATTCCCGTCAGCGGCGTGCGGATCTTCCGCGACACACCTACCCAGAGACCCACGTCGTCCAGCTGCACGCCGACCGCGTTGTCGAGGTCGAACTTGGCCGGCATGCTCTGCAACAGGTTCATCTGGTCGACGAGCGGCTGCACGATCGTGCCGAGAACCGCCGCAAACCGAGGCAGGTCGCGATGCTCGGAGGTGATCAGCGAGGTGTAGTCGGTCAATGCGGCCATCACGTCACCACCAAAGTCACGCTCGCGGGCGTGCACGACGCCGCCTCGTTGAACAGCAATGCGACGTCCGGCGCGCCGGCGCCGCGTGGACCGGTGAGAGTCAGGCCGGACAGCTTGAATGTGATGCCGCCGCCCACGCTGTTCGCCGCGGTCAGCGCGTCACCCCATTCGACGCTGCCGGATAGGCCGCCGCCGATTTGCACGCCGTTGATGTAGTCGGACACGGCCTGCTGGATCTGTTGCCCCGCCTGGCTGGTATAGCCGGTGAGCGCCTTCAGACTGACCGTCGCGGCGATCGGCGCGGGCGCCGGCCGGAAGAACTTGATCGTGATCGGCCGACCGTAGACGTCCATGACGATGACGGCAGTCGTGCCGTACGTCCCCGCCCCCGGCGTTTTCTTCGCCGCGATCGCGTTCGCGATGGCCGTCGCGTCGCCTCCCTCGACCACGAGCGAGATCGAATGCGACGGGATGCCGTTCGTGTCGGTCGCACTGGTGTCATTTTCGTAGGTGACATATCGGGTGACGCCCGGCACGTTCGCCACTGCGCCGATGATGCCGTCGAGCACCGTAAGAGACGGCAGCGCGGTCGACACCGTCTGCCGCTGCCGTAGCACCGGGTCCTTCTCGACGGGAGCGCCCTCGGCTGCATCGGCCGGGTTCGTCACCGACTGCCAGCCGAGCGCCGGCGTCGCGATCTGGTTGATCGTGCCCGCGCGCGCAGAGATGTCGCCGATCGAAGCGCACGTTGCCGTGACGGTGATCGTGCCGCTCGGCGGGATCGTCACCGTGGCCGGCAGCAACCACTGCACGTTGTTGCTGTCTTTCGCCGCGCCGTTGGTAATCGTCTTTCCAGCCTGCCCGACCAGTACCAGGTCGGCGCTCGAGAACGACGCGGTCTTGCGCGCGATGCCGTTGATCTTGACGTTGCTCGATAGCGCATCGCCCTGCGCCGTCGCCGGGCTGAACGACCGGTAGATCGCGATCGCGACCGAGTTGACGTCGCTGATGGCTTTCGCGAACACGCCGAGCATCTGGCCGTCCTGGCTGTCCGGCTCCAGGTACGTGTCGGCGCCGTAGATCGATCGGTACTTGTCCTGGAGAAACGCGAACACGTCCGCGTATGTCGGCGCGGTGATGCCGTTCGCGTCGATGGTTGGTGCGATGGTCGTGAGAGTCACAATGCCGCCTGTACCGTGGTGGGGCCATAGATGGTGTTGATCGTCGCGGTGACAGTCAGCGTGCGCGTCTCCGGATCAGCCGAGCTCGAGTAGCTCGTCAGCTCGATCACGCCCTGCGTCCCGAGGATGCATGTCCGGATCGCGGCGTCGTACTTGCCGGAGGTGTACTTCCCGAGCACGTCGGTTGCCCACGGCATGCCGGCCGTCGTGTCGAGGAACCATTCGCCGCGCAGCAGGCGCAGGCGCGTCAGCACGGCCTGCGCGACCGTCTCGGGTGTGTTCGCGAGGAAGTCGGCTGCGCCTCCGCCGAAGACGTAGTCGCCGTTCGCGTCGAGTTTTCGGTATCGCATTCGTACCCCAAAAACGATAATAACGTTTGACGTTAATAACGCATTGCGTTATTATCCATTCATGATTACATCGTTCAACTGCCGAGACACTCAGGCGCTGTTCAATGGCACGCGGGTCGCCCGCTTCGTCAATTTCGAACGCGTCGCGATTCGCAAGCTCCAGCAGTTGCACGCTGCGGCCGATCTGGACTTCCTTCGCATCCCGCCGAACAACCGGCTCGAAGCGCTGAAGGGGGACCGACAAGGCCAATTCAGCATCCGCATCAACGACCAGTGGCGCATCTGCTTCAAGTTCGCCAATGGCCGCGCCACGGATGTGGAAATCGTCGACTACCACTGACCAACCCGGAGAAAGTCATGACCCGAGAAGTACCCCTGGCGACGCCCGGTGAAATCCTGGCGGAAGACTGGCTTGAGCCGATGGGCATCAGCCAATACGCACTGGCGAAGGCAATTAGCGTCCCGGCTCGTCGCATTAATGAGATCGTGAAGGGCGACCGCGCCATCACGGCCGACACCGCGGTGCGCCTTGGTGCGTTCTTCGGCGTCGATCCGCAGAGCTGGATGAACCTCCAGACGCATTACGACACCGAGCTCGCCAAGGAAAAGATCGGCGACGATGCGCTACGCGAGATCCGCGAGCACGCGCACGCCTGATTTGGCCGCTCCAGAAACGACAAACCCCGCTTCGAGCGGGGTTTTTTGTTGGCGATCCGACGATCAGTTGACCTGCCCCGTGTTGCCACCGTTACCGTTCGGGTGCGTGTGCGTATCGTCGACGCGCTTCCCGTTCGCCGTGATCTGGCCGATCACGTTCAGGATGCCGTTGAACACCGCCGCGGCGCCGCTCGCCGCGCTGCCGACCATGCCGCCGACGAACGTGAGCAGCCCGGTGATCGTCACCGCTGCCGAGAATGTCGACAGCGGTGCGACCACGTCGAAGCCGCCAGGCGCCACGATCTTCACCTTCTGCAGCGTCGGGTTCAGATCGATGTACGTCGCGCCGTCGTCGCTGCGCAGTTGCGTCGAGCTGCCGCTGACTCCGGCAAGCGCGCGCGGCCGCGACCGAAAGCCGAGCAGCGCGAACCCGTCCGACAGGTCGTGCATGCGCAGCTCGGCTTGTTCCTGCACGCCGCCCGATTGCCACCAGGCGTCGATGCAGCGCGAGGCAAACACGACGAGGCACTCGTCGCCGGGCGCCACCGGGAACGTCAACGTACAATTTCCGCCAGCGGGGAACTGGACCGGGCAGTCAACCAGGAGCGGCAGCGCGACACTTTGAATGGTGCCGTCGATGCCTCGGATCAGCGCCTTGATCGCCGGTTGCACGCTGCATGTCGGCGGCCGGTCGGCCGCGCTTTCGAACGACTGGACGATGCCGGGCAATGCCGTCCAGATGCCCGCGCGCACGCCGTCGAACGCTTCACGCAGGGCGACCTCCGGGTCGCCTACCCTTTCACGTCTATCCATGGGATGAAAATGAAAAAACTGCTGTTGACCGCGGCGCTGCTCGCGCCGCTCGCCGCCGTCGCTGACGACGCCTACGTCTACCCGTTCGCTGGCATGAAGGTCGGCGTGACCGTCGAGAACGAATTCCCGACCATCCTGTACACGGCGAAGAAGTGCGACCTGCCGCTTGCGAACGCGAAGAACATGCGGCGCTATGAGTCCTACCGCGGCGTGTGGGACATTGGCTGTTGGGGCGAGACAATCGACGGCGACGCCGTGATCATCGTGCCGAAGATGCCGGCGAAATCGATGCCGCTCAACGTGCTCGCCCGCGCAGACGTCAAGCGGAACGGCGAGAACACGACGATGACGATCAAGGCGCTGCCGACCTACGGCCGTTAGCCGTACCTTTTGATCACGTCGGCGGACGGCACCGCCGCCTTATCCTTGAACGAATCGGGCAGCACCGTGACGTCTGCCGCAAGGCAGGTCACGCTCGTGTACCACTCTTCGCCGCGCGTATCGCCGCTCACCTCCGCGAGCATCACGTAGTAGAAGCCATCGTCCTGCAGCTTCGCCTGCATCTCGATCCGCTCGTTCTCGGCCTGCTGGCCGACGTTCAGGCTGTACTCGTACTGCTGGATGCTCGCGTTGTCCAGACAGATCAGCCGACCGATCTTCACGCTGGGGTTCAGCAGCATCTTCACCTCAATGCCGTTCGCGGTCTGCTGCGGCAGCCCGACCATGCCGGTCGCGGAAGTGATCACCGGGATCTCGCCTGGCATGTACGCCGTCTCCGGCACCAACACGACCTTCCCGTCCTGGATGCTCCAGACGGTCTGCGTGGTCCGTGCGGTCCATCTCATGAAGTCCCGCGCCATTCCGAACATCACCTTACCGCGCGGCAGCGGGTTCGACGGCAGTTCAGGGAGATAGCCTTGCTGCACGCCGTACGGGTTCATCGCGGTGCAAGCTGCCGCTACGTGATCCGTGGGCGTCGACCCAGCCGCGAGCGTCGTGTTCACCACGGCGAAGTTGTACGCCGAGTCACCGTCCGCCGCGGTGATGTCGAGGAAGGTGTCCGTCTGGCTCTCGCGCCCGCGTCGCACCTGCTTGACCTGGCCGTCGAAGATGATCCCGTAGTTGCCCTCGTAGCCAGCCTGCAGAACGACGCGCGTGAACTCCTTCTGCGCGCGTCGCGCCGTCGTCTCGGACACGTTGTAGACGCGGATCCGCGCCGAGTTCGGCGTCTGCAGATCGCCACGCTGCACGCGGAACACGATGCGCAGCTCTGACAGATCGAGCGCCTCGCCGCTGTCAAAGCCGATGATCAGCGATACCTTCCGGCCGAACTGCTCAACGCTCATTGGTCCGTCACCCAGAAAACATGCGATCCGATGCCCAGATCCTCGTACGTCGGTACGTCGTCAGGATCAGCCGCGCCCTGCACCCACAGCCGCCCTTGGAAACCCAGGTGCTTGTACTGCGCGAGCAGGTCGATGCCGGTCACCAGCGGGATGCCCGATACCAGCGGGTTATCCGAGGCGTCCGCAATGTCGAGTACCCATCCCGCGCCGCCGGCCTTGCGGTACTGGACGGTCAGGCGATAGTCAGTCCCGCTCAGCGTCACGGTGAAGCGCTCCGGGCGCGGGGAAAACGGAATCTCGAAGTAGCTCGGCATCACATACTCCCCGGCGGTACTGCGCCTCCCGGCGCCGGCGTCGCCGGCACGGCGGCCTTCGTACCGCCGTTGCCGGTCTCGGCCGTCGACGCCGGGTCGGCCTGGTTCTCGCGCGGTGGCAACTTCGTCACCTGCGTCGACACGATGCGGATCTGCTTGAGCGTCGCCGTCAGGATCAGCGCGCTCGACGTCTTCGCGTCAACCGTGAGCCGCAGCCCCTGCAGAAGCATGTTCTGGTAGGTGCGGCGGCTCGTCGCGACGTCGAACCGCGTGCGCGCCTGCTGCAGCGCCAGCAGTTGCGAGTAGATCGCGTTGACGTACTGCGCCGACGGCAGGCCACCGCCATCGAACGTCGCTTCCGCGGCGCCGAGCAGCGCTTCGTAGTCGGCATTGCTCCAGCCGCACCGCATCGACAGATCCGGCTGCCGCTTGAACGCGTGATCGGTGATCTGCGCCCCTTGCTCGACCGGATGCTCGGTGATCGCGAGCTCATCGTTGTATACCTCTTCGATCGCGACCTGCACCGTGATACTGCCGATCTTCTTCGGCGAGATCATGATCATGTCGAGGATCACGAGATCACCCCCTGTAGATTGCGCACCATGTCGGCGTTCACCGCGCGCTGCTCGCGCTCGACGGCGCGACCGGCCGCCGAAGGATCGCCTGCGCCGGTCACGTGGATCTGCGTGGACTGGTGCAGCTCGACCTTCGTCGATCCGCCGCTTGCTGCCGACTGTGCAGTCAGCGCGCCGGCCGGCTGGTACGTCGCGCGCGTGTTGCGCAACGCGGCTTCCATCTCGGCGGCCGTGATGCTCGCGCGGTTGTTGCCCTTGCCAGCGTAGTAGCTGCGGCCGGTGTCCGGGTCCGCGACGCTCGCCCACTCGCGCGACGCCGCGCGCAGCGCGCCGCGCAGATCGTCATTGCGCCCCTCGACATAGTCGGCGATCGCGCGCCGCTTATTACGCACCAGGTACTGCTCGAAGATGCGGTCCTGCAGCTTGCGGTCGAACATCTCGTCGCCGTTCAGCTTCAATCCGCGCGCGGCTTCGGCCAGCGTGCTACCGATGATCTGGTAGCGACCGGCCGCGTTGAACTGCCCCGCGCGCTGCGCCGCCATGACCTGCGCGAGCGTCATGCCTTCGAGGTTTTCCGTGCCGGCGCGATAGCCGCCACGCGCGCCGCGGTTCACGCTGTTGTAATCGCCCTCGCCGCGGGAAATCAGGCGTCCGAACGCCGTGTCTGCGAGGCGCGACATCGCGCTTCCCAGTTCAGCTGTTGGCGAACCAGCCGCGACAGAATTCGGTGCAGCTACGGCAGGAGCCGCTGGAACCGCTTGGCCACGAGGCGGCGTCAACTTCGCGCCACCGCCGCCGTCCTTTCGAACGCTATCGACCTCGTCCTGCGTGTAGCCGCCCGTCGAATCAAGACCGCGCCGATCCTTCAGCGTGAGGATGTCCCACAACGAGCGGAAGCGCCCACCCGACAGCTTTGTGATCAGACCGTCGATCTGGTCGCGAACGCCGTCGCCGATTTTCCAGCCGAGGAACGCAGCACCGACAGCCGCCGCGCTCGATGCGAGGGCCGCAAGCTCTACTCCCATAGCCGAAAGCAATCCAGTTGCGCCGCTCGCGGCCGCGCCGCCGGCACGAAGCGCCGCGACGATCTTCCAGATACCGCCGGCGATCTTGAATACGCCCAGCGCCTTCAGCGCCACGCCGAGCAGCAGAATCTTCGTCGACCAACCGTCCGTCCCGCGGTCTAGCTCAACGAACTTGTCAGCCAGCCACGCCAGCGGCGGCCCCATCACCTCAGCGGCCTTCAGCACTGCGTTCGCAATGTCGGCGATTCTGTTCGCGATCTCGTCGCCGTGCTCGTCCATCCAGTGCTGGAAACGATCGAGACTGGGCCCGATCTTCTGCAGCATCGCGCCTTCGACGCGGATCGCAAGGTTCTCGAACGTCGTACCGAGCTCGCGCAGCCGGGTCATGAACTGGTGCGCGTCGTGGGCAGCCTTATCGAGACCGGTCGACTGCGACATCTCGCGGTACTGCTTCAGGAACTTCTCGAAATCCCCGTTGCGCATCGCGAGCAGCAAGTTCTCGTCGATACCGAGGATGTTCCCGTACTGACTGGCAAGCCACGTCGGCTTGTTCGCCAGCGACTTCCCGAGGTCCGACATGATGTCGACCGTGTCGCGCAGCTCGCCGTTCGCGTTGCGAGTCTGCACGCCAAGCGTCGCGAGGTAACCCTCGCCCGCCGGGTTGTTGCGCAGGAAGCGCGCGAGGTTCTCGATCGTGCCGGTGGCCGCCTCGGCCGAGACGCCCATGTTCCGTGCGGCGAACTCGAAGCCGCGCAGGTTCGTTGCCGATGCGCCCGTGCGCTGCGATACGAAGTACAGGCGCTCGAGCTTCGACGCGAATGCCGCGACGCCGGCGCTCACCGTGAGCGCGGCGCCGGACACCGTGGCGATCAGCTGCTTGACACCCTTCGTCGTCCCTTCGACGCCTTCCTTGAAGTTCTTCAGGCCCTTTTCGTCGACCTTGAAGCCGAGCGCGACGAGGAACTCGCGGATGACGACGGAATCAGCCATTTTCTCTTTCCATCTTGCGGCGGAACGCCGCGTCGTTGTCTGCCCGGACGGCAAGGGAATCGTTCATCAGCGCGATGTCGTCCAAGCCGAGCGTTCCGTCGAGCAGCGACTCGTAACGGCACATCTGCGCATGCACGGGCGCGAGCAACCAATCCTCACCGCTGGGCAGCGTGCGGATCCAGCCTACGTCGCCGCCGGGCTGCTCGCTTGGCTGGTAAGCAGCCCGCTGATAAAAGGGCCGAGGTTCGCCACCACGACGCGCACGACGAGCGGCAGCATCACGTCGATGCCGATGTCATCGAACATCGCCGTGTTTCGCTGCGCCGACCAGATCTTCGACCAGCCGTGCTGCTGCTGACGCTCGACGACGGACAGGCATGTGTCGAACACGTAGTCGGCGTCCTCGTCCTTCAGGTCAGCGAGCGCGTCGGCGAACGGTTGGAGTACCGGCGCGACGGCATCGACGAGAGCGAGGATGTCGCGTTTCTCGTCGTGCGCCGCCGACGCGTCCGACTCGATCGGCTGCGTTTCTTCAGCCAGTGCCGCAAGCGCGGCGTTTGCGCGCGCCTGCACGCGCGCGTTGTCCGCCTGCTCCAGCTCCGCATAGAACTTCATCAGGACCGGAATCATGGGCGGGATGACCGGCGCAATGCGCCGCGAAACGTGAAACTGCTGCTTCGCGCTCAGCTTGCCGATCGCGTACCGGGCGCCGTTGAGTTCGATTTCAGTCGTCATGGTCAGTACGTTCCGAGGATGCCGTCGATCTTGATCGAATCGAAGATCCATTCGACGATGTCGCCGTCCTTCGCGTATTTCAGATCCGGCGCCTTCTTGAACGCGCAGCTGCGCGCCGTAGCCACGTCGCCCGATGCGGTCTGGCGAATCTCGATGAGGTTCTTGCCCCAGAGCCGGCTGTCGAGTGACTGCGCGTCGTAGAGCGCCATCAACTTGGCGTTGATCGGCGCCGTCTTGAGGTAGCGCAGCGTGACCTGGCCGGACCTGTCAGCATGCAGGCTGTGCATACCTTCACCATCAGAGCCGATTGTCATCGTGTTCTTGTCGCCCGCGCGGACGACCGTGATGCCTTCTTCGGCGGTTGCCTCGCCGTAGCCGAGCGAAAACATTCCGCCCGGCCCGACGAGCGTCCCCGCCACGTCCTGAAAGCTGTAAGTGCTCATGTGGATATGTCCTTATTACCGGTTGACCGTGACCAACACGTCGACGCTGTGAATTGCGCCCGCCTCCTTCGCTGCGATTTGGAACGGAACGGCCTTCCGCGCCTCGCGATCCGCCTGCGACTGCGTTGCGATCTGCGGCACATAGATGTAGTAGCCCTTCGAGAGCGTGTCGCCCTTCGAGATCGCGCCGAACCCTTCGGAATTCCAGACGCCCGGAGCCAGGTATGCGTTGGTTACTGCCGCTTCGCAGCCGGTCGCGAGCACCGCGGCAAGGCTTGCATTGCCGGGATCAGTTTGCGGAATCTTCGTCGGGCTCTGATAAAGCGCGTTGTACAGATCCGTCTGCAGACGATTGCGGAACCAGATCGCGTTGTAGACCGAGTCAGCAAAGATGCCGCTCGGCGTGACGCCGTACTGGATGATCGACGTATCGTTGCTGTACGCGACGAAGACGTTGCAGTTCTTCGCCTGCAGGGCGTTCGCCTGCGTAGTCGTGAGTTCCTCGGCTGCGACGCTCGGTTCCTGCTTAAACATGACGGTGATCGTCGTGTTGTTGCCGTCAAAGTTCACCGTCAGCAGGCGGCCGAGAAGCGACGAAATCGCATACGGCGACGAGCTCGAATATTGCAGGAGCGTGTACTTCAGCTTCAGAGCCTTCAGGCGGCTAGCGAGGTCAGTCGTGACGGTTGAATCGAGCACTTGCGGGTTCTGCGTCGTGATCCCGTAGATGTGCGCTTGGTCGGCTTCGATCAGGTTCGAGACCGCGATGTGCTGGTCGTCGGTGATCGATGCGTCAGCGAAGTCGAACCCGAGGAACTTGTTCGCGAAGCGATCGAGGAAGATCGCCACGGCATCGACCGGTTGCTCCGGTACGATACCGTCCGCCGGGACGCCGGCAAGGCTGCTCGTCAGACCGAGCATCGCCGATACGTCGGTGCCGGCACCCGGGGCCGTCGCATAGCCGACCTTCGAATTCGTGCCGGTCGTATTCGACGTCACGACGAACTGCGAACCGTTCCAGGCGATCGTCGCGCCGGTCAATTTCGCATTGATCACGGTGGCGACGCCATTGAGGTTCGTCTGTGCCGAGAAGTCGAGGCCGGTGACGGACTTCGCAGCACCGTCGATCGTGATGTTGAATGCGCCGGTCGTGACTACATCCCACAGTGCGATTTGCTGCTGCGCGGCCGACAGCACGCCGCTGTGCAGCGAGCCGGCCGTTGCCGTCTTCGCCCACCGGCCGATCAACAGTTCTTTCGGCTTCGGCACCTGGTTGAAATACAGCGCAGCGGCGTAGTACTCCGGCGTGTTCGTGCCGAAGTCAGGCGTCACCTCGTCGATGCCGCCGTACGAGCGCGTGCGCTCGTTGGTGTCGATGATGGCCGACGGGCCGAGAATCAGCCCGGTGTTCATGTTCGCGCCCTGCGCCGCCAGCGCGGCGAGGTTGATCGTCACGTTGATCAGACGCGATACCGGCAATCCGTTGGACATGCTGGTCCCCTACGAGTGGATGTTCGAAACGCCGGCCACGGGCGTCGACGAGTCAGTCGTCGTCGCCACGGTGGCCGATTTGAGGTTGAGGACCGCGTAGGTCCGGGTGATCTTGCGGCGCAGCTTCACGGTCATGTCGTAGCGCCGCACCCACTGCTGATTGACCAGGTCGGGCGCCGGGCGGATCGCGCCGACGCCGACGAAGGCCATCTCCTGAAGTTGGAGCTGCTCGCGGTTCTGCGGGATCGCGAGACCGTCGCCAAGTCGCTGCGCGTAGCCCTTCGCATGGGGGCCGTAGAACGTGCACATGACGTCGATGCCCTGGTGCCGGATGTACGCGTCGTGCCCGTCGTCGGTGCCGTCGTGCTGGATCGCGGGGCCCGCGTCCGGCTCCTGCTCCTGGACGCCGAACGCGCACCAGTCGACGGACGGCTCCGGTTGCTTCGGCACGGTCGTCTGCCAGCGCGGCCGCACGAGGTCCGGCGCGAGCGCCGTGATGCCGGCGATCAGTTCTTGGACCAGGTTGTCGAGAGCATCGTCCTCGTCCGGCGGCGCATCGACGGCTGGCGCCAGGTATCCGCCGGTCGAGCTGTCGTTCATGGGGTCACCCTGAGAGAGGTTTCAGGTCGCACGTCGCGCAGACGAAGCCGCGGCCGAAGTGCGAGTAGTCGTTCACGTTCACGACCGTGTAGGTGCGGCCCGCCCACACGACCTCGTCGGCGTCGTGGCCGGCGCCGCCGTCCATCAGCCGGAACATCGTGTGCAGTGTGATCGAGCCGATGATTCGGCTGCCGTCGGCGTTGCGATGCAGGATGTCGCCCTTGTCGCTCGTCACGACGGCGGCGAACGGCGTCGATGCCGCGGTGTTCTGTGCGCGGCCGTGGCCGTCGACCGTTTGCGTCATGCGATTGCAGATCAGGCCCGTGTCCATGAAATCCGGATCGAGCAGGACCTCGGTTACGTCGAGAAAGGCCATGTCGTTCCTGCAAAAGAAAAGGGCCGCACATGGCGGCCCACTGGTCGATTAAACCGACAGTTCAAATCTCGGCATTCATGAGCTCGATCCCGCGCTGATTGAGGACAAACTCAAAGCCCCAGTCGTCGCCATACCCCGCGATCTCGAGAAACGCCGCGGCGGCTTCGACGGAAGGTTCATTGCGATGTACGAGTATCGTGTCGCTGCTCGGATGAGGGTCGAACTTGCGCCAGACATTCAACAGGTGATGGATCGCAATTTCAGTTTCGCTCAGTGTGGCCATTCAACGCCCCGATGGAACTTGACCAACCAAGGTTATCACCCCTTCTTGCGGACCACGTACGTGATCGCGTTTCGATACTGAGCGGTGTCGACCAGCGTGTTCTCACGCGTCACACCGCGGCGCCGGCGCGCGGCCAGCGTAGAGTCAGCGAGTTCAGGAGCAATGTTGCTGTTGATCTTCGCGCGCACGCCGTTTTGTCCGGCAAGCCCGGCGAGCTTTAGCCGGCGTTCGACCTGTTCGAGATCGCCGTCGAGCGCCGCTTCGACGCCCTTCTGGAGCTGCGGCTCGAACTTCGGCCGCGCGTCCTGCACGCCGGGCACCAGGTGCGGGCGCGCCGGGATATTGTTGGCCGGCGACCCGTTCTCCATGATGTAGCCGATCTCTGCGTTGCTGAGCGGTTCGCCCTCGTTCTTTCGGCCGGCGGTGCTGTCCGGCACGCCGACGAGCACCTCCTTCTGCACGAGCCCGCTGATCGACTTCAGCACCTCGTCGAGGCGGTCGATTTTCATGCCGTCCATGGGATTCTCCCGATAGGCGGCGGCAGCGTTACAGCTGAATGCCGCCGGAGCCCATCATCTGCGCCAGGCTGAGATAGCGGACGCCGTACATCGTGGCGTTCCAAAAGCCGCCGTCCTTGATGGCGACAGCCGCGGTGTCGTAGCTCGCGCTCACCTTGTCGACGGCCTTCGACGACTGCGGCCCGGTTACCTGCCCGGGCACGCCGCCGACTGCGGCCGTCTTCTGGTCCTTCAACGCGAGCGCGAGGTGGTGCGCGGTGACGAGCGCGATTCCCAGATCAGTCAGCTCGCCCCAGCGCTCGGCATTGACGAGCGAGACCGCGACCGTCATCCAGAACTGGACGAGGGAGTCGGGGTACGTCGTCGTATCGTTGAACTCGGGGAACGACTGTCGGAACTGGGCGATATCCACGTGTCACCTTGCCAAAATGCGGATGCCGGCGCGCGCCTCGATGGCGCGGCGCCGGGAGGCCATTATGCCTTCTTCCCGCTGCCGGGCTTCTGGGTCGCGCCGTCGGCTGCGCCATCCTTCGCGGCCGCCGCGGCGTCCTTCTGGGCCGCCTCGAAGGCCGCGACCCGCGCGGCAAGATCCTGCTCGCCCGCGGCAACCGCCGCTTCGCGCGTGTCGAGCGCGGCCGCGCGGTCGTCCAGCCCCTTGCCGAACGTATCGAGTTCGGTGCGCAGCTTTTCCAGGCGATCCGACTCGGCTTGGAGACTGGCCTTTGCCGCTGCAGCAGCCGCGGCCGGATCCGCCGGGCCGTCTTGCGAGGCGCCCGAATCGCCGGACTTCTCCGGCAGCGGGCCCGTGTGCGCCTTCGCGTACCAGTGGTCGGCGATGAAGTCCTCGACCTCCTGCACGCCGGCCTCGACGCGCCGGATGACCTCCTCGCCCTCGTGGGCCAGCCGGATCGTGAACGCCGTCAGAACGTTGATCTTCGCCATGTCAGATCCCGTCCCGGTAAGCGGCCGTCGTACCGTAGCGCCATTCGACGCGGCCGATACGCGACCAGTAGGTCGTGATCTGGAACAGCGAGCGATATTCGAGCGGCGTACGCTGCAGGTCCGTCATCGGGAACTGGACGTACTTCTTGTCGCTGTTGTACGCGACCATCCGGTCCACGGTGCCGAGCTGGCCCTGCGTGCCGCCGGCGCCGGCGCCGATCAGCCACTTCAGCTCGAGGATTTCCAGCGGCGTGCCCTGCTGCGTGCAGATGTTGTTCTCGAGCAGGTACGTGAGGATCGACTTGTTGCCGGCGTCGCTCACGATCTGCGATGCAACCCAACCCAGTTTCGCGGGCGGCAGCATGAGGCGGTTCGGCTTCACCTTCCAGCCGGACGCTTGCCATGCCGAGGTCAGGATCTCGTTCACGTCTTTGAGGATCTCCTTCGGCGTCTTCGTCTCCCACTGCGGCGTGCCGGCCGCGCCGTTCGCGACGTTCGAAACGCTGCCGACGGCGCCGGTCGAATTCACCAGGCCGGTGAAGCTCATCTGCGGATCGCCGTAGTAGACGATCTGGTCGAGGTCCATGTTGCGTTTCATGTTCATCGCCTCGACCTTCTGCGAGTCGATGGGCATGCCGAGCTGCTGCGACTTCACGAGCTCGGGCACCGTGTACTTGACCTCGGCACCCCAGAGCAGCATCGGCTGCGCGGTCTTGCCGATGTCGACCGACGGGCCCGCGAGCGCGTTGCCCTCGTTCGAGATCCAGTTCAGGCCGTTCGGGTTGATACCGCCGCTCATCCCGAACGCCGAGTTCGTGAACGACGCGACTTCGTCGGCCGCCGACACGTCGCTGCGGATGTAGATGTCGCGCGACCAGGTGTACTCGACGAGCGGCTCGTTCAGCGTCTGGTCGAGGCGTTCCAGCTGGCCGACGAGGAATGCGCCGGTCGAATCAATCGTCTGGCGATCGTACGTGTACTGCTGGTCCTGCGTACGCGCGCGGATCAGCCGGCGCGTCGCATCCGCGACGGCCGCCGACATCGGGATCGAGGCCCCGGCCCGGCGCAGGTGCTTCAGTTCGGACATGTCCATGTAATGGCTCCAGAAATGCAAAAGCCCCGCGATTGCGGGGCTTCGGGTGAAGCGCTGTTCAGCGCCGGATCAGATGTTGACGGCGATTTCGACGATGCCGTATGCGTCGGCCGGGCCGGTGAAGTACCAGTTCGCCGGCATCGCGACGGTGTTCGTGCCGTCGACTGCCGCTTCGAAACCACCGAGCGGCTTGCCAGCGGCGGCCGCCGCGACGCGCACGTACACCGTACCGTTCTTCGTGGCCGGCGCGGTGCCGCCGAGCGCGGCGTTGAAGTAGCCGCGCTTCAGGATGTCGGTCACACCGCTCGTCGGCGGCGTCGACGTCCCGAGCGGATCCGTGCCGTTACCCTGGATCGGATACGCGCGCAGGTTCACGCCGTAGACGAGCGCTGCCGTGTCGGCCGCGTTGTTGATCGGCTGGATCTTGCCGTTCACCATCTTCACGGGAACGCCGAACGCCGCCGGCGGTGCCGCCGAGTCAATCAGCTGCGTCTCGATCGTGGCGACTTCGGCGCGCTGGAGGTCACCGGCAAAGCCTGCCGGCATGCGATATTGATAAGCTTGCAACGAGGGCATGTCGGCTCCTTACTTGCGGACCTTCCAGAATTCCGCGTGGATTGCGTTGATGTCTTTCCGCTCAGTCTGAGCGGAATCGTTCGTCCGGCGCTGCGTGACGCCGGAGTTCTTGCTGCGCACGACCTCCGACGCTGCGTTGAAGAACGCCGCGACGGAATCGCAGGTCATGCTGGCCACGTTCGCGCCGCCGACCACCGACTTGACCAGTTCGGCGTTCTCGTTGTCCAGCGCGGCGCGCAATGCGCGGCGGCGCAGCACACACATGGCGTCGACCGTCTTCTTGCGGACCGCCTTCGCATCGAACGTCGGCAGTCGCACTCCCGGCGCGAGGATCTCGGCGCGCGAGAGCGCATCCTGAAACTGGTCGCGCAGCGCGGTGCTGTCTCCGGTACGCGCGCCGGTCTTGTCGTCGTCGCCTTCGCCGGCACCGTCGTTGTCCGTCGTTCCGGTACCGAGCAGATCGTCGTCATCGCCGTCACCGTCGCCGGTCGGCGTGCCGCCGCTTTCGAGCTTCGTCACGCGATCGGCCAGCGCATCGATCTTGCCGTTGGTGGCTTGGATCGCATCGAGCACCTGCTTCAGCGGATCGCCTTCGCCACCGCCCGCGCCATCGTCGCCCGTCGCGGAGACAGCCGCCTTCGGATCGGTGCCGGTACCGGGCATGTGGATGTGAATCTGGGGTTGGCCGTCGCCACCCTCGCCGCCTTCGTCGCCGGTCATCTCGTTCGCGACCTTCTCGAACGCTTCGGAATCGCGCGTCATGAACGCCTTGCGCAACGCGTCGACGAACTTGGAGCCTTTCTTGGTTGCCATGCTTGCATCTCCTGTCGGGAGTAGGTTGGAACTGCTATCCCCGATCGAACACACGGGGCCACAGCGGGCGCTTTTCACGAGGGCGACGTGGTTGCCCACGATCACCACCTGTCGCGCCCGCCCAGGCGCAATCTGTTCGTAGTCGGCGTCGTAGCCGTTGCTTACCTGCGTGAGCGCGTCCGCGCCCTTGCTCTGGACGCGGCGGATCGCCTCGGCGTCGGTGATCAGCAGATCGGCGAGCATCAGCTCGGCCTGGTCGCCTTCGCCTTGCCGCACGTTGCGGACCGTGCCGCGCGCCACCGACATGTAGTTCGCCGGCGTCACGAAATCCGGCGGATGGTCGATCGTGATCGGCTTGCCTTCGAAGCTGGCGAGCGTCTCGGGGCTGAACAGCACGTCTGCCGTGCGCTCGGCGACGATGACGCCGTCCTTCGCCTCGATCTCCGGCAGCTCGAAATAGGCGTAGTCCTGCGCGCCGACGCGTGCGATCGGCACGGCCTCGCAGAGCAGGAAGCCTTCCGGCGTGATCGACTGCCGCTCGCCGAGCTGCTCGGCCGCGTACACGCCCGATGCGGTGATGCCGTCGCGGGTATGCGCGCGGGCACGCGGCGCATGCGAGCCGCACGTGCACGCGTGGTCAGTGGTGTAGATGCGCATGTCAGATCACCCGCTGCGGGTCCGGCACAAAAGGTTTCGCACGCGGCACGGGAGGCGGGGGCAGTTTCACAAGGGTCATGAAGCGAAGTGCCTTCAGTGCCTCGTCGCACGTGCGGGCCTCGACTGATACGTCGCCAACGATCAGGCGAACTGGAGGCCGGCGCAGCGCGCGACCGACTACAACACCGCATACGAATGCGGCGAATGCAGCGAAACAGAGCATGGTCAGTCCTTCGGAAATACGACTTCAGTCCAGCACCGGCATCCATAGATGCAGCCAGCATGGGCTCGGCGGCCGGTGCGCCGATCGGCGATCGGCGGGTTGTCCCATGTGATGAACTGGCCTTCGAGGATGCGATGGTCCTCGCGGACATCGGAGTCGGCTGACGTCCGCCAGAAATAGCCCGGGCTGCCGATGTGCAGCGCTCGCGCCTCGGTGAGCGTCGTCGCTGCGCGCGCGACCTCGGTGCGCGCAATCAGGTCAGCGCGGCTCTTAGCGACCTGCCCTGACTCCTGAATCGCCTTCGAAATCTGCGCCGCGCGTGTGCCGTCGACCATCCCCTCGATCGTCAGCCGGTGCACGCGCTCGGCGGCGTCGAGCGGGATCGACTTGATGAGCGTCACCTGCTCAGCCATCAGCGCGCGCATCGTCTCGCCGGTTGCCGCGCCGCGGATCTCGTCACGCAGCGCACGCGACATGTCGGCCGCCTGCTGCATCCACGCCTGCTCGTCGCGCCGGTTCAGGTCGGCAAGCATCCGCGCTGCGGTGGCTTCAGCCCAGGGCGCCAGAGCCTCGGCGTAGCGCCGGAGCAGCTCCTCAATCGTCGGCGCGAATGACGCGTCGCCAGCCGGGAAACCGTTCACCAACACGCCGACCTGCTCGGCGATCTTCCGCAACTGGAGGCTGTACTGCCGCTCGGGCCCGCTCAGCCGAACAGGGTTCTTGCGCCGGTCGCGCTTTCGATCGAGGGTGAGGATCATCGACGTCGGAAAAGCCTGCGAAGCAGAGAATCATTCGTGCGCGCGGCCGCGCCCGGCGCCGGGCCGAGCGGAAGCGCCGGATCAATTCCCGGCGGATCCTCGCCCTCTTCGTCGCGCTCGGCCTGCTCGATCGCTTCGTCAGGGATGTCGCCGAACATGCCGGTGTCGGGCGACGACGCCTTCAGCTCGCGCATGCCCTGGCTGCGAGGAATCAGATCGGCGTCGACGGCCTTCGTCACCGAGTCGACCGTCTTGTTGCCGATCTCCGCCTTCTCGGCGGCCGACATCTCCTGCAGCGGATTGAACTCGTACGAGAAGTCCTCAGGCAACGGCTGGCCGATTTCCGACCGGCACATCACGTCGAGCAGCCCGTGCAGAGGGTTGCGCAGCCGGCGCTCCTGCCGCGTGTGCACCTTCTCGTGATACAGCTGGCGCGACCCTTCGCCGGTGTCGCTCAGGCCGGCCGGCTGCTGACCGAACAGGCGATCGAGCGGAATGCCCGTCGCGCCGCTGAGCTGCATCGCGAACTGCAGCATGACGTCGGACAGCCCGCTGAACGCGTACTGGTGCGTCTCGAACTTGTCGGTCGCGTCGATAAGGGTGATGCCCTCGTTCGACTGCCCGAGCCGGATCATCTCGACCTGCTTCAGCAGGCCGTTGAGCGCCGGGCCGCCGGCCGCGATGATCTCGCGCAGCTTCTCGACGCTCAGCGTGCGCAGATGCGCCTTGTAGACGAGCTGGCCGGCGCCGACCGTCGCGCTGTCGAACGCGATCAGCCGGTCCCACATCGGCTCGAGGATCGACAAGCCCCAGCCGTTCTCGCTGATGCGCTGGTAGTACGGCAGCGCTTCGCCGTCCATTCGCAGCACGCGCGAGTGGTGAATGCGCCCCTGCGGCAAGCCGATCGTGGTCGGCAGCACGTCGTAGTACTTCGGCATGCCGAGATCAGGGCCGAACTCGGTGACGACTTCGCCGACCGGCGGCGCAACCATCCAGCGGTCGAGCACGAGCAGGCCCTTGAACTGGCCCTTCCCGATGGTCTCCCGCCGAAGCGGCTGCGACATGTCCTGGCCGTCGATCAGCATCACTGCGATCGCGCCGCCGTACAGCTGCCCCCATTTGCCGGTGTCGCAGAGCTGGTCCCAGATCGCCTTGCGCGTGAGCGCCGTCTCCATCTTCGACACGTCGGTCGGATCGAGCCCGGACATCTCGATGCCCTTCCGGGTCATGTCCTCCGGGATCGCGTCCACCGCGGCGCGCACGATCCACGATCCGCGGTACGCGGCTTCCAGCCAGACGCGGTTGCGGCTCTGGTACGACAGCGTGTACTGCGCCGCCGACGCCTGGTTGTCGGCGCCCCATCCGAGCCGCGCTTCGAAGTTGGCGAACGAGTCGACCGTGCGATGGGCGTGCGTCGCCGCCGACGCGCGCGGCGGCCGGGTCTGTTGCTTCCGTTTCGACATTCCGGGAAATCCTGTCGTGCTCAACCGGCAAGCCGCTCCCAGACCGACAGGTCCTTCGCGCCTCCCAGCATGTCGTTGATTGCGTCGACCATTGGATCGATCTGGTCGTCGTGCATGTGCGTGTCGTCAGCCGTGAACGAATCGCACTCGGTCAAGAAGTCGCTGACCCATGGGGCATCCAGCGGTACGCCGACGTTGCCGGCGTCGATGTGGCTCACGACGTCCATGACGCGCGTCAGCTTGTCCTTCACGCGCTCGATGCCCTCGATCGGGATGCCCCCCTCGGCCTGAATGTCCTGGATCAGCCCGGTACCGCTGGACTTGTCCTCGACCTTCATCTGGCGCAGCACCGGCGCGCCAGGGTCGTCGGCGCCGATGGCCGCGTGCTTGTTCCAGAAGTCGATCGCGCGCCGCTTCAGCTCGGGCGCCTTCCACTTCCCGCGCACCAGGTCGATCAGGTACACACGGTTGTCGTACCCAAGGCCCCAGCACTCGAATACGCTGTAGTCGTTCCGCTCGGCGGTCTTCTGCGCCGTGTCGGCGAAGATCTTCCGGTACTGGAGCTGCGGCAGCGCGCCGTAGCGCAAGAACTTGCCGCTCTGGATGATCCCGCCGCCCAGCGGCGACGGCCGCTGCATGTACTGGCCGTTGAAGACGTACGCGTCCGCCTTCTCGGATGCGAGCAGCTCCTGCAGCGGTTCCTTGTACGGCCAGTAGCTGTACCGGCCGTCCTCGTCTCGCTCGTCGCGCTCGACGCGTTCGCGGATGTGCGCCGGCAGCTTCGCGACGTACTCGTCCGTGATCAGCGCCGGGATCTCGATGAACTCCCACTCGCCCGGCAGCTTGCCGGCCTTGATGAAGCCCGTTGGGTCTTCCTCGGCGAGCCGCTGCATGATCACGATGATCGGCGTGTCCGGACTCGCCTTTCGGCTCTTCACGGTCGACTGCAGCTTGCGGTTAGCTTTGTCCCGGTTCGTCTTGCTGTACGCGTCCTCGACCTTCAGCGGGTCGTCGATGATGATCGCGCCCTGCCAGCCCTCGGTCATGTGCCCGGCCCGGAAGCCGGTGATCTGGCCGCCGAGAGACACGGCGTACACGCCGCCGGCTTTCTTCCCGTCGACGAGCACGTTCCAGCGCTTCTTCGACTTCGCGTCGTCAGCCACCTTCAGCGGCCAGAGCGCCTGGTACTCGTCGGATGCGACGATGTCGCGCGCCGTCTCGCTGTTCAGCAGCGCGAGGTCGTCCGAGTAGCTGATGTGCAGGAATCGCGCGCGCGGGTTCAGCGCGAGGCCGCGCGCGATCAGGTTGATCGCGACCAGCTCAGTCTTCGACGAGCCCGGCGGCACGTTGATGACGACGTTCTTCAGCGTGCCGTCGATCACGCGCTGCACCGTGTCGGCGATCAGCACGTGGTGCCAGTTGACGCGGAACTTGATCGCCTGCCGGTGCTTGAAGAAGTAGCGGCTGAAGAACAGGTGATCCCGTTCGCACTTCGTCTTCAGGACGGCCCGCTCGATGGCGGGGTCAATACTCGTCTTCGAGTTTGGCGACGGCGGCTGCGACCTGGCTTTCATCGACGACGACCGTCCTGTTCTCGATCGGGCCGCCGTTCTCCCCAGTGTGCTCGAGGCGCCGCCGGTTCGTGTAGGCGTCGCCGGATTCCTTCGCAGCCTGCTCGAGCAGCTGCGCCATCAGCGGCAGGTTGTTGCGCTCCTCTGCCTTCGCGACGGCTCGGTCGAGCGCGCGCAGGCGCACGGCACGGTGCGACACACCGATGCGCGATGTGTCGTTGAGGAACTCCTCGCGCGTGCGCTCGAAGATCTCGCGGAACTTCTTGCTGAGCGTCGCGCCGGCCCGCTTCGTCGGGTCATACCGCTCGCACTGCTGCGGCGACACCTCGACGCCGAATTCCTCGCGGACGGCCTTCGCCGCACGGGAAGGCGTGTCAAAACAGGCGAGCGCCTGCGTGACGAACACCTTGATCGGTTCGGGAAGTGCTGCCATGACGGAAAACTTTCAGGGGAGGCTATGCAGCCCGCAGGATGCAGGTGCCGCAGGCGCGCGCGATGTCGACGTGACCGACCTCGGGGGCGCGCTGAGCCGCGGCGACGAGCTTGGCGGTGTCGCCCGCGCCGCCGGCCACGCCGTAGCGCCGGACGATGCCGACGAATTCCTCGACGTCGTGGCCGCGGATGCCGAGCTTCGGCATGCCGTCTTTCGTGAAGGCCGGCGCGCCGAACGCGTCGGTGCGCTGGCCGATGTGATACAGCTCGTGCTCGACGAGCGCGCACCACTGGAGGTCGTTACACTCGCGCGCGTAGTCCGCGTCGAGCGTGATCAGGAACGCCGGCACGCGGCCGAACCATTCGAGGTACTGCTGCTCCTGCCTGGCGCGCTGCCAGCCGCCGGCGCGGATCATCACCTCTTCGCACTGGCCGACGACGCGTCGCATCTGGCGGACGCTCTCAACGGCCGCCCAGAGGTAGGCGACGTCGGCGTCGATCAAGTGCTCGTGGTCTGGGTTGTGCAGCGGCGCGCCGGCGCGCACAAACGTCTCGGTCACCCACTCGGTGACGCCGTCGGCCGGCACGATGCGCCGGATCCAGCTCGAATCGCCGAAGAGGATGTCGGGCGGCGCAGGACGCGGCGCGTGCGCCATCCGTGCGACATCGGATCGGCTCGAATGAGGCATGTTGTTCACGGGTGCTCGGTGACGGCTTGACCTCGGCGTAGAATTATCAAGCCGGGATCCACCGGCTCACTACGGGGCAAAGAAAATGGCAATGAGTGAACGAGACGCTCAGAACACTGCAATCGCGCTCGTCAAGGAAGCACTTGGCGCGGGCATAACGTTGCCCACCAATGGCTGGACGGTCAAATCCGCTGAAGCCGGCGAGAATCTCGGAACGTTTATCGGAACTGCAGTCGAGACGCTCACGAAGAGATTGAAGGAGCTGTAACGAAAAAGCCCGCTGGCTCTCGCTCAGTGGGCTCAACGTATCTGGTGCCAGCAGGGCGGCGGAAACCCGTCTGCACCATTCGGCGCGCTGGCTGATCACCTCGCTGCGTCTTCCCCGCCGGCGCAGCTAAGGCCAAGGCCAGAATAGCACTAATCCCGCGCCAATGCGCTCTGACTCCGGCGGCGCTACGCGTTGCTGCGATATACCTACGTCAAAAGCAAAAATGATGGCGACCTATACAATTTCATGGCCGGGCGGTCGCCCGGGCAAACCACCTATACGAGGGACCAATGAGCAACGAACAACAACTTCTTGCCAACGACGTACATCAAGCCGCAACGCGGACCGCCGACGGCGCAATCTTGGCAGCGCTGATCTCGATTCAGATCAAGGACGCGAAGGATAAGGACGAGGCAGCACAACGCATGCGCCTGTGGATCCACAGTGCGTTTGACACCCTGCATGCCGACCCCGCAGTTCCCCATGACGTCAAGAACGCCATTCGCAATCGAATCGACAACGTATTCGACAACGTCTCGAAGCTGCGGGTCGACTAATCCGCGGTAGCGGAATAGCGATGGGCTGCGTGTCTGGTGCCAGCAAGGCTGGCACAATTCCATCAGCGCCTTTCAGCGAGCCGGCTTATCTCGTCGGTTTCACGCCGTATCGTAGAATCACTCAACCGGGATACTCCGGCAAACTACGGGGATTAATAACTATGGCAAAAGTCAGCTTGGCACTCACTTCCGAAGTAGAAATCGGAAAAGTAGATCAAATTCTGACCGTAAAAAGCACCAATGGCCGCAAGATCGGCGCCCTTAAATTCAGCAAGGGGTCCGTCGAATGGTGGCCGAAGGGCAACAGCGTCAACGCTCACAAATACAGTTGGGAACAACTCGCTGCGGTACTCGAGGATTCCAAGCCGACGGTGCGCGTAGCAGCTAAGAAGGCGGCAGCGAAACCTGTAGCGAAAGCGCCTAAGCCCACGGTCAAGCGCGTTCCTCGTACCAAACCTAACGCGAAATAACACTGCACGAAAAAGCCCGCTGGCTTGTCGGCTCAGCGGGCTTCGATGTTGGTTGCGGGGATAGGATTTGAACCTATGACCTTCGGGTTATGAGCCCGACGAGCTGCCAGACTGCTCCACCCCGCGGCCAGGATTGTAGGCGAACAGGTCCGACGACGCAAACGAAAAAGCCCGCTTTCGCGGGCTTTTTGCTTCGGACGCACGTATGACGTGTATCGAATATGGCGGATTATTGTGTGCGAAACACACATTGTCAAGCTGTCGTTCGTTCCTGCAGCAATCCGAGCTCGCTGAACCGCCGCTCAATCACCGACCACGCGAGCCCCTCGACGCCCGCCTCGCCGGTTTTCTTATCGCCCTCGATCCACTTCCGCACCGCTGCGTTCTGCTTGCTGACGGTGTTCACGTGCGCTTCGCAGTCGTGCGCGATGTCGACCAGGTCGCACTTCACCCCGAACAGACGCTCGATGATCGCCCGACGCACGCGGTAGTGCGAGAACCCCGAGCAGTAGGCGGCGGACGCCCGAATCAGCCACCCAATCGCGGCCTGCCACTCGAGATTCGGCGTTCGCCCGCTGCAACACGCCGCGCCACATGAGCACGGCAAGTCATGCGGCGCTGCGCGCGCGACGATCACGGAGAGGTGCAGCTCGGGCAGTTCCCAGAGGTGCCGACGGATCTCGCCGGCCTGGCCGGCGCCGTCGAGCCCGACCAGACCCATCCCCGTACCGATTGATTCGCCGCGCAGCCGCTTCGCCAGCATCGTCTCGCCATACTGCTGCGACGAGTAGCAGAGCGCGAAGCGCACGGCATCGAACGCGGATTTGAACTCGACGACGTCGCTCATCGCACACCCCGCGTCGTCATCGCCAGCGCCTGGCGCGTGTTGAGCTCGGCCATGTAGCCCGACAGGTTGCTGGTGAAGTCCGGCCGGATTCGCGTGTCGACATGCGTCCCGGGTGAGCGGCTCGTGCCCGCGAGCGAGTACATCCGACCGCGGTTCTCCGAATGGCAGTCGAGCCGCACGAGCGCGACGTCGAGCGACAGCAGTTGGCGCACCGACGAAACCGGATGCTTCAGGCGACGAGAGAGGTCGTGCGCAGAGTACCGGATGCCGGGCTTCATGGCCGCGATGATCGCGTTGATCGTGAGTTTTCCTTTTGCTTTCAAGGCCCCGCTCCTTATGCTGACTTCAGATTCAATTCGATCGCCTCGATGCGCACGCCCGGCGTGCGCGCGTAGCGTTTCGACACCCAGAGGTCGACGACCTGGCCGTCGTCGACGTACACCACTCCGTTCATGCCGTCCTTCAACGCCTTGACAACGTTGTCGGCGTCCGGCTTCTTCGTCGCGCCGATGGCGCCGGCGGCCGCCTCGCCCTGGCGCTTCATCGACCAGCTCGCCGGAATCGGCAGGCCGATGTGCACGATCAGGCGGATCGGGCCGGCGTACGGCGTGGCGCTGCGCATCGCTGCGCGGGCGGCCATCTTCACGAGGTTCTCGTACCGCTCGGTCTTCTCGGGCGTATAGGTCGTGACGTGCGCTCCGCGGCGAGCAAACTTCGGGCGCCCCTTCGCGACAGGCGCACCCGGCACGACGAACTCGACGCGCCGCGCGATCGGCGAGCCCGCGATGAGGGTCTGCTGGCTCATCGAAGCACCTCCAGCGAGAGTCGACCGATGCGGTAGACCTTCCGGTAGCCATAGCGCTCGGAGAAGTACCGCCGGTGGTCGATCTCGAATGCGAGCCCCTTGCCGCGCAGGCGGAAGAAGAAGCCTTTTCGGTGGGCAACGAAGAAGGTGTCGCGCGAGATTCGGATATTCATGCCGTCACCTCGTCGCTCACGTTGTCCGTCACCGGCACGCCGCTGATCGGTCGCAACCATGCATCCGGGCACCAGCCGTTCGTGATCTGACATGACAAGCCAGTCCGCGCGTCCATGGCCGGGATCGGTGCTGGCGCTTCGACGTACCAGCAGAAGCCGAAATGCATGTAGTCGCCGTAGGGTGCCTTCACTTCGACAATTCGGTCGCGTGCAAGGCCGCGCGCGATCACGGCCATGTCTCCGGGTTTGCAGTTCATCGCCCTTCCCCCAGCAGTGCGCCGGCCGCGACGGGCCCGGCAGTGTTGCGAAACGCGCGGTTGTGGTCGTCCCACCACGGGCCATCGCCCGCGGCGCGAAGCACCCGCAGCTTGAAATCGGGACACGTCTCGTGTTCGTCCTGTTCGAGGCCGAGAGAGCGGCCATGCGCGACGATGCCGGGCCAGCTCGTATGCCATGGGCCAGCGGGTTCCGTGGTCGAACCAGAGCCTGCACGGCCAGTGCGCTGCGCGATCGCCTCGGGCAGCAGCGAGTTCAGCAGCCCGACGTTCAGCGGCTGGTCCGAACGCTCGCGCTTCCGGCGCAGCAGCGCGACCTGAATCGCCGTGCGCAGGTCGATCGGGATCGCGCCGAGCGATGGCCAGCTGCGCACGCGCTCGTCGTCGGCGGCGAAGCCGACGCCGCTCGAACGAAGGATCTCGACGAAGGCGGCGGCGGCGTTCAGTTCGTCCTCGCGCGTTACTGCCTGTGCTGTGCCGCCGCCGCTTGCTGTGTTTACTTGTTCTGTTCTATTCCGCTCCGCTCTGTTCAGAGCATTTTCCGAGGGAATTCCAGCGGAGCCGCCTTTGCTTCCGCCGGAAAATCCACCACTTCCGCCGGAAGGGTCATCGTTTCCACCGGAAAATCCGAGATTTCCGTCGGAGCCGTAATTTTTACCATTCGAGTGACCTTCAGCCGAGGCGCCAGCCTGACGACGCCCCGCCGGTCGCCCATTTTTTCCGCCGGCTTCCGCCGGAGCGTGGCCTCCTTCCGCCGGAATGGTCCCCGTCTTCCGCCGGAATTCCATATCGTTTCCGCCGGAAGGAGTGCTAAATTCCTCCGGAAAAAGATCGCGTTCCAGCGGACGACCCATATCAATCCACGCATCGAGCTCCGGTACCGCCAGCGGAGCGAGCCCCGCTTCGGCCCTCGCTTTGTTCCGTTTCCGAATACGCTCGCCGAGCTTGTCGTGCGCGTGACGGTGTTTCGAGAACCATGCGGCATTGACCTTCTCGGCGAGGACAGGGTGATACAGGCGCCCGTCGGCGCATTTGATCCAGCCGTGCAGCGCCCCGGCGCGCACGTCGTGCCACGTCGGATCGAGCTTGCCCTTGTGCCAGTAGCCCGCACGCTTCGCGAGCCAATCGTCGTTATCCGGAATGCTTCCGGCAGGCACTTCATGCCACGACACACACCAGAGCAGCATCGCTGACCAGCATGCCTCCGGCGACTCGTCGTGAACAAGATCGGATCCGAGCAGCCGCGGCACGTCGATCGGCATTTCGCGGAAATTGCGCAGGTCGGCGTCTGCTGGAGTAAGTGGGAGAGGGAGATCAGACATGTGCCCTCCTTCCCGGGACGGCACATGCGACGAGTATGGTTACTCGGCGTTGTCGGTCGAGATGCTTTCGTCCCACCAACTCGTATCCTCGAGCTGACGCATGATCTCCTTCGCGACAACCCGTGCCTGCTCGGGCGAGAGAATTACGATTGCATCCTCGCCATCGCCGCTGTCTTGGCTGATAGCAAGATACCCACCCTGACTGATATAGACCTCGGTCTCGTGCGTCGCCTTCAGTTTTATGCCCATGCCTACTTTCCTCGCCTGCCGACGAAGGGAGTCGAGCATGCGCCATTTGGCAGGCAGCGACGGCGCCACGGTGCGCACCGTGTACCCGACTGGTGATTAAATCGTAATACATGGCAAGCCTCTGAGCCATGGTGAGAAGATTCGGGAGGTCGTTCATGCTGATTCTTGTGCAATATGCGGCAGTGGTTCCGCGGCCGATCCGATCGCGATCTGAATGCGCTCGAGCTGCTGACGGAGCCGCTTGATCTCGGGTTCAACACTGAGCCGGCGCGCGGCTTCCCTGCATGCCCTGGCGATCTGCCCCGCACTTGCGCCGTCGGGCAGGCCAAGCGCACGCGCGAGCTCGATACGCGCGCCGTCGACTTGCGCCGCGTCGCGTTGCGCATCCTCCTTAGCTCGATCGAGGATCAGGCGCCGTTCACTTTCGGCCTCTTGCGCGAGCCCTTCCAGCCGCTCGGTAGCCAGCTTCAGGCGGCGCTCAGCATGCAACCGATCGCGCGTCGCGTCCGCGACGATGTCGCCGAGGCGCTTGCGGAGTGTCTTCTCGATCGACCATTCGCTATGGAGGCCGACCCGCAGCTGTTCAAGGTTCGTGTTCGCGAGGCGCGCCATGCCATCGATGATCAGCTTGATCCACGCGTCGCGCGGCAGGTTGTCGACGTTCTTCAGCGTCGGCCCCTTCAGTGAACGCCATCCGTCCGGCCCGCGGACGATTAACCCGCAGCCGGCCGGGATGTCTTCTTTCTTCAGCAGACCGGCCGGCGCAGCGAAGATCACGCCGGCGGCAAAGCGAAGGTAGGAGGTCCACTTCCCCGCCGTTACGTCCCGGCGGAAATCGGCGACGCTGATCTTGCATTCGTATGCGACCGGCTGGAACCTAGCGAACGAGCACGGCACCGTATAGACGTCCGGCCGCGGCGAGCCGGACGACCCGAGCTGCATGTCGGTCCACACGAGACGATCGGATGCGCCGCGAAGATGCGCGGCGAGATCCCGGGCGAGGTCATCGTGCGCCCAGTTCATGCGAACTCCCTGCGCACGCAAGCTTCCGCCGCGGGTGCGCTATGATGGTTTCGCCGCGGACATACGCGACCTACCACAATACGGGGGACCGCATGCCAATCATGACCGTAACGGCAGCCATTGCCGGCCTGAAAAATACGATCGACCTTGCGAAGGCCGCAGTCGCGGCGCGCGACGAGTTGAAGCTTGCTGAGATGCAGCAATCGATCAACGATCGGGTGATCGACGTTCAAAATGCAGCGCTGGCACTTCAAGAAAAGCAGGCCGCGGCGCGTGACGAAATTGACGAGCTGAAAGAGGCGCTTCGTACGGCGAAAGCCACGATCGCTGAACTCGAGCGCACGCAGTCCGAGCGTGAAAAATACGTCCTCGAAGGAATCGGCCACGGTTCGTTCGTATACGCGTTGAAAGAAGAAGCGACCGGAATTACGGTAAGCGGCGAACCTCGGCACTACATCTGCCAGCCATGTTTCGACGGCCCGGAAGGTCGCAAAGTGGTGCTCGACTTCAATGTGGGCGTCAAAGGCCCTTACCGAGTAGCACCTTGGTGGTCGTGCTCCGTTTGCAAACGCACCGTTTCCGAAGGCAAGTAGTATCCCGCCCTCGTCCCGCGATTTGTTTGCCGCGGCCCAATCCCAGCCCGATCGGCGCTGGAAGCGTGCGAGCACATTTGGCGTGAACGAGTTGTCGTCACCCGGAACGCCAAAGCGCGTCGCGCGCCAGCCTGCGCTGAATGCCGCGCGCTCGAACAGTGCGGTCAGCATGTGCCGGCCTCCTTCTGGTCGTTGATCGGCGCCGCGTCCGGCCGCACGCGCTCCAGCATCCAGAGCTGATCGGCACGGAACGCGAGGTAGTCCTGCGGGGGATCGCGGTAGATGAAGAGGTGTTTTTCCTCGACGGTGCCGAGGTAGGTCATGGGGCGCCCTAGCTTGACGGTGAAGGGCTTGCCGATGTCGCGGCGGCTGAGCGTCAACGTCATGCAGCCGCCTGCCGCTGTGCGAATGCTTGCTGGACAAACTCGCCGATCGCCTGCTGGCTGATCCGCCGGTATTCCTCGATCGCCTTGCGCTCCTGGATCGCGAGCCACTGCCGGGGGTAATCGCAGCCCGTGAACATGCAAAACAGATGCAGCTTCGTGGCCGGGAACGGCCGCCGCCCGGCAACCAGGTCGCCGAAGTGCGGATAGTGGATGTCGCAGTTGCGCGCCAACGTCTTGCGATCGAAGCGCCGGAGCCCAAGCTCAAGCGCGCGCTCGAGGCACGCCTCAAACGTCATCGCCTCGATCTCCTGATCGGGCAGCGTCGCGGCCTGCACCCACGGCGCGAACATCCTGAATTCGGTCTGGTTCATACGAAAAATCAATCGTTACCCAGTTGATTACCCACTTGCTTACCCAGTTGGCGCCGGGGCGAAATAAAGGCCAGGACAACACCTGGCCAACCTTCAAATAATGCGAACCGCCGCTATGCGAAAATCAAAGCCTCTGACCTCTTCAACCTACTCATCGCGGGGTTCGCATGGCACAACAGCTCGAGCTACAGCTGTACGAGATGGGCGATGGCAGTCACCAGCTGAATCTAGTAACGGCCGACGCCGGATACACCTACACGGCGGAGGACGTTTCAAATTTCATTGCTGTGCTCGCCCAGACGCGCGCGCAAATGCTTCCAGCTATTCCGCTCGAAGCGCCACCGATGGAAAACATGCAGAACGTGGCCGACGATCCGCCGATTCGATGGGCGTACGACGAGATGAACGACCGCTTTGCCTTACTCATTCGTCATCCCGGCCATGGGTGGATCGGCCACTCGCTTCCGTTCGAGACGGTGGAGGCTCTCCAGCATGGCCTTCAAAACGTAAGCGAGCACCGAAAGCAGCAACGCCAGACCCCGAACTGACCGTTCCATCGCCGCCGCCGCTCCCTGCGCAGAATCGCGAACCTTCAAACTTCACGATGACGGTCCTGGGCAACGCGACGTACGAGCGGCGTTGGCACACCGACGGCTTACGGCCGAGTCGAACGGGATGGAACACGCGGAGTTTTTTCACGCCCCCTCCTTCGCCGGCTCAGCCAGCTCGGGCCAGATCAGGTGCCAGTCGTCGGGCCGCAGGTCGCGACGAGTCACTCGACCAGCGGACTCGCGCTCAATGGCAACGCAGAGCTTCTCGCCCGCCTTTCGCTGTCCGTAAATGACGTTTCTCAGGAACGCCGCAGTTGTCCCGCAGCGCGCTGCGAAGAGATCGCGATCGGCGCGCGGGATATCGGCGAAAAAGGATTTGAGCTTGTCCATGTGCCGATCATACACCGTCTGGTTTATGACGATCAACACCTTCTGGTTTATTTCACCATTTGGTTTACGGTGATCTAATTTGCCCTATGAAAGATGACCTACTGACCCACAACGAAGTCACCGAATTGCGGCGTCAGGCGCTTGGCCGCCTGATCGATTTGCACGGGCAGGCTGAAGTTGCGCGGCGGATGAAAAGGGTTCCGCAGCAGATCAACGATATGGCGCGTTCGAAGTCCTTCGGCGAGAAGGTCGCGCTTGAATTCGAGCGCGCTTGGCGCGAAAGCACTAATGGCGAAGTGATCGACTTACTCGCACCGCGTCCGCGGGTTGAGCAGACATCGGCGCCCGCCGGATGGGAGCGCCTCGACGGGCTTGGCCGCGCTAAGGTCGAGGCGTATATCAGTGGGCTGCTCGCCCAATCTGCGCCACATCCTGCTCCGGCTGAAGACGACGACAGGCCATTCGGCGACTAATTTGGCGTGCCACCTCAGGCAGCGGTTCAAGCGACGCATCCCAGAATGAAAACTCCCGCGTAACGACCGGCCGCTTCATCCGTCCAGTGAATCCGAACGCCGGATTCTCAAGCAGCACATCCCATCGACCATCCGACCGCAGCCGCTGAATCGCCACTATCGTGCCGATCAGCGCAGGGTTCCTGCTCGTCACCACCCTGGCCAAGTCCCCGGGCCTGCACCGCACGCGCGTCTTCGATTCATCTTCCACTGGCCGCCCTCGTCTTGGGTTTGTCACAATACTGTATGCATGTACAGTAGTTTAGCCCCAGTTCCAGCACTCTTTCAACTGCCGTCAGCAGACGCTTAAGAAATTTGCGCCGGGTCGCCGCGTTACAAATTTTCGGACGAACATAAACCAAACGGTGTTGACGGAACATACACCATCTGGTTTAATGACTTCCAACGCGACACCGACGCCGCGCCACCGCCCCAGGCGGATCGCTCTCTAACAATCGAAGATAAGCCGGGACCGCAGACGCGGAGCAACCGGCCGGCGCGATCAGCGTCGTGAGTCAGGACGGACGCCGCGGAAGACCGCAGCGCTATGCAACACCCGAGTGAACCTGACGCAAGACAGCCAGCAACACGTGACCGATGGCTTCGTAATCGGCACAAACCTCGCGCGTCCCGGAGCCGGCACGGCCGGGAGTAGCCGGGCGCGCGAGTGATGCAGTTCTGACCGGTGGTGGTTCGTTCTCCCGAGGCGTCACCGGTCAGAACTGAGCGCAAATACTGCGCCGTTGTTCAAGACTTCAATTCAGTTAGCAATCCTACTTTCATTTGGAGGATGAGATGCACATTCCTCGAACCCATCACCACAACGTGTGCGCCCTGCCCGCGCTGGTCGACCACCGCGCCGACCAGCGGCAGGCCGCGGCGGACGACGAGGCGCTGGCGCGCGACGAGCGCAATGAAGCGATCGCGGACGCCGTCACGTTCGACGTGCTGCCGTTCTCGACTGAGCAGATCGCCGTGCTCGACGCCGCGCTGCGCCGCGGGCGGATCGAGGACGTGTACGAAGTCTGGAACGTCTGCAAGGGCTCCCTCGACTCGGAAATCGCACTGCGCATCGCAAACGCGGATCTAACCGCCGCTGCGCCGCGATTTGCGCAGACGTACTGCTCCGCCTGCGGCGCCGAGCTCGGCCCAAGTAACGCAGGAGTGAGCAGTTGCAGCGATCACCGCATCGCCCCGCGGCGCTCGCTCCACAGCATTCATCCGAGGGAGTCATGAGCCAAATTGCCCGCGACCTGCTCGAACTGCTATCCATGCCGCGCAATGACGACGGCAAGCTCGGCGGCCTTGTGGAACTGCTGCTGCGCGAGTATGCGCTGAACATCATCGCGCCGGGCGTCGCTGACGCGCGGCGCGGCTGCTGAAAAACACACAACACCGACCGAGGGACTACATGAACGAGACCACCACCGGGCCCGACCTCGAAGCCTGCGGCTGGTATGTGCGCACGAAGCGCACTGACGTGGACACGGCCGGCTGGTTGGTCGCTGACTGCTCGACGTCGCCGCATGGGAAGGAATACGCACGGCTGTTCGCGGCCTCGCCGAAGTTGCTCGCAGCATCTCGCAGCTTTCTCGACGCATGGGATGACGGGCTGGAGTTCGTGACGGATGAATACCTCTCGAACCTGCGCGCCGCGATCGCACTCGCGATGCAGGCTCCTGCGGAAGCGCCGCACCAGGTGCAGCACGTGACGATCGCAGGAGTGAATCGATGAGCAACCTCAAATCACCGGCCCAATGTGGCGACCTCGCCGAAAAGCTCGTCGCCGACTACGTCCGCGAATGCGGCGCATACGGCAACCCGGATGCGCTCGCGAACGTGATGGAAATGCTGATCAGCAAAGCGGCGCTCGGTATCGCCATGGTCGGCAGCGAATCGATCGCGCAGCAAATCCTCGATCGCACGAAGCGCAACGTCGCGACGTTCGCCGATCGGAACCTTCGGAGGGGCCACTGATGCGCACGCCTCTCAACAGCCTACAGCCTGTATTTCGTCAGTACAAACAATCGCCTGTATCGCACGTGCGGTATGTGCTCGAAGGCTCGGCATGGGCGTTCGCGTACGGCGTCGCGATCGGCGCGCTCTGGTTCGGCGCTGATCTGGCCGGCCCCTACCTGCGGAGCCTCGGATGACGCCCTTCGACCTCCTCGGCGCGCTGCTCGACCGGGTATTCGAATGGAATCCCATAGCCGGTTACCTTGTCGCGCTCGCGATAGCCGCGGCGTGCACATTCGTGCTTGCGCGGCTCAACGCGGACGGCACGGCCATCACCGCACTCGTCACGAGGCCTACATGAGCCGCTTCACCGATCACGCTGACCTCTTCGAGCGCCGACATCCGCGTGCTGCACGGGCGCTCGTTCTCGCAATCTTCATCGCAGTTGCGGCAATCGCCGTCGCAATCGACTACTTCAGCAAACGCTGGGGAATCCTCTAAGCGCTGCCCTCGCACTCGGCGACGGCACGTTCGCCGCCACATCCCGCGCGCCGCTCGATGCGCGTCTCTCGTCGTTCTATCTGGAGTCCCAAGGCATGAAAACCATCGACACCCATCCGGTCGAGTCGTCGCAGATCCATAGCATCGGCTACGACACAGAATCCGAAACGCTCGCGGTCCGCTTCAAGGATCGCAAGACCGGCGCGCGGACGTCTCTGTACCACTACACCGGCTTCACGCAGGCGAACTTCGACGCGCTCAAGGCGGCCGACTCAATCGGCTCGCACTTCTACAAGCACATCAAGCCGTTCCCCGACCGCTTCCCGTACGTGTGCATCGAGAAGATGCCGGCACCGGCCGCGGACATCGACGCCGAAACCGCAGGTGCGGCGTGACTCCCTCGGTCTATAGCGTGCGAGCGTCGAGCTGGGGCGCACTGTTTGAGTGCGCCTACCGGTGGGAGGCAATCCATCTCCTGAAGATGCGCAACGTCGTCGGGCTGCGCGCCGCCCTCGGTACCGCGATCCACGCCGGCACGGCCGCCTATGACCAGAGCGTGCTTGACGGCTCCGGCCTGACCGTCGACGACGCGGCCGGCGCGTTCGTCGACAAGCTGCACGACCCATCGAACGAGTACAACCCGGCGAGCGATGATCTCAACCTGAAGGATGCGGAGCGCATCGGCATCTCGCTCACGACGAAGTACTGCCTCGAGATCACGCCGCGGTACGACTTCGTCGCGGTCGAGATGGAAACGAAGCCGCTCGACATCGACTGTGGCGGTGGGATCGTGATCCGCCTCACCGGCACGATGGACCGCGCACGTGTCCGTCGCACGGCGCTCGGCCCGGGCATCGCCGACCTGAAGAGCGGATCGAAGGCTGTCGCCCAAGGTGTCGCTGTCACGAAGGGCCACGGGCCGCAGGTCGGGACATACGAGCTGCTGTACGAGCACACGACGGGCAACCAGATCGGCGACACGGCCGAGATCATCGGCCTGAAAACGAAAGGCACACCCGAGGTCGCAACCGCGCCGATCGCCAATGCGAAGCGCGTGATGATCGGCACCGAGGAAACGCCCGGGCTGATCCAGTTCGCGGCCGACATGTTCCGCTCCGGTCGATTCTACCCGAACCCCAAGTCGCTGCTCTGCGACAAGAAATACTGCCCGCGCTACGGCGCCTGCCAGTTTCACGACTAACTCTCGAGATCTCTATGTCCACGCCTACCACCCTGGAATCCGTCCGCTCGCCCCTCCCGCGCGAAGCCAACCTCCCCGCCGTCGCCCCCGGCTTCGGCTCGCTGCAATCGTTCGAGCTGATGCAGCGCGCGGCGAACCTGTTGGCGTCGTCGACGCTTGTGCCCGCCGCGTACCGCAAGGTGATCGAGAAGCTCGACAAGTTCGGCAACGTGAAGGAGTCGCGCGAGAACCCGAACGCGCTTGCGAACGCTGTCGTCGCGCTGAACATGGCGCAGCGTATGGGCGCCGACCCGCTGATGGTGATGCAGAACCTGTACATCGTCGAGGGCCGGCCCTCCTGGTCGTCGCAGTGGATCATCGCCGCCGTGAACGGCTGCGGCCGCTTCTCGCCGCTTCGCTTCGACATCAAGGTGCTCGGCGCGAAGAACGTCGACTACGTCGAGACGTTCTGGGAGAACAACCAGCGTCAGAAGCGCACGATCAGCGTGCCGATCACCGACAAGGTCTGCGTCGCATGGGCGATCGAGAAGGAAACGGGCGAGCGCATCGAGTCGCCGGCCGTGTCGATCGAAATGGCCGTCAAGGAAGGCTGGTACACGAAGAACGGCAGCAAGTGGCAGACGATGGACGAGGTGATGCTGCGTTACCGCACGGCTTCGTTCTTCGGGAAGCTGTACGCGCCCGAGCTGCTGATGGGCCTCACGACCGTCGAGGAAGCTGCCGACATCGTCGACGTGCACGATGACGGCAGCTACTCGGTGAACCGCGCCACGCTCGACGAGCTGCGCGGCGGCCGCAGTCAGCCGGCCGAGGAAGTCCCGCGCGGCGCATCGCAGTCGCAAACGGGACCCGCGACGGAATCGCACACGCACGGCGCGTCGTCGGCGGCCACTCAAGTCGAGCCGGTCGACGACCAGGACGGGGCGCCGGAAGACAGCGGCAATGGTCAAGGTGGTTTCGACTTCGACGTCGCCGGCTTCGTGCGGGGCATCCGCGAGGACATTGAGTCCGCCAAGACGCCCGAAGACCTCGACCTCGCCCGCAGCGCGATCAGCGGCGTGCCCGATGAAACCGCCAAGGCCGAACTGAACGCCCTCGCCTCCGCGCGCATGCGCGCCATCACGGCGGCAGCCGAACAGGCGGCCGCCGGCAAGGCAACCGCCCAAACGACCACGCCGGCCGGCCGTCGGCCGCGCGGCCCCATCAACGCCGACTAACGCGCGCCTACCGCCGCCAAGGATTCCGACATGACCGACAAACACGTACTCCAGATGACCGCCGAATCGATCGGCAAAGACCTGCTCTCCGCGCTCGTCACCGAAATCAAGCTGCTGCCGGACCTGTGGGTCAAGCTTTCCGAGAAGAAGCAGAACGACGTCATCGATCGACTGCGCGCACGCGTCGAGCACAACGTGAAGATGGCGACGCACCTGATCGCGAGCGATGGCCGTGTTGTCGTGCAGGGCGACCTCGTGCAGATCACGATCAAGGATGGCGTCAAGGCTGCGGTCGAGTTCAGCAGCGCAGCGCCGAATCTCCATGATCTGTACGACGCGCAAGGCAAAGCGGTCCTGCTGGTCGTTGCGAATGCCACCGCTCACACCGGCGGTATGGATGAGATCCGCGGCGAGGCGGATCAGCGCGGTTTCGACCTCGGCCGCGAGTACACGGACGGTGACGGTGACGGGATGGACGGCGACAAGCCCGACAGCGCCGTCGTCGACGCCGAGTTCCGCGAGGTGCCGAAGCTCGGCGACGGCCCGACACAAGCGCAGATCGACGAGCAGCATCAGGCCGGCCGGCAGGCGGCTGCTGAAGGCAAGCCCGAAAGCGAATGCCCCGTGATGGCCGGCGAGTTGTGTATCGCATGGGTGAAGGGCTGGAAGGAGTGGCACGAGGAACAAACCGCCTCCGGCAACGAGGATCCGCTGTACGCCCAAGTCGAAGCGTTCGTGATCGAACAGCAGAAAGTGTCGATTTCGAGCGTGCAGCGCCAGTTCAAGATCGGCTACAACCGCGCCGCGCGGCTGGTCGAGCTGCTCGACGCCAAGGGCATCGTCAGTGCGATGGATTCGGACGGCGGCCGCACAGTTCTGCGGCCGCGCGGAACGCAGGGAGAGGAATCGTGAAAATCACCGACATCTACGTGGCGAACGTTCTCGGGATCCGCACGGCGGACCTCCGGCTCGCGAAACCCGTCGCCCTCTTCACCGGCCCGAACGGCGCCGGCAAGAGCAGCCTGCAGGAAGCCGTGCGCATGGCGCTCACCGGAGACACCGTGCGCGTCGCGCTGAAGAAGGAATACGGCTCGCTCGTCACCGAGGGGGCCGACGGCGGCCAGATCGTTGTCGCATGCGGTGAGCAGGCGAACAGCGTCATGCTGCCGTCCGGCAAGCTGAAGCGCGAGCTCGCCGAAGATCCGCGCCTTCCGCTGGTGCTCGACGCGCAGCGGTTCGCGCACCTCGGCGCGGCCGAGCGCCGGGCGTTCCTGTACGACCTGATGGGCGTGAAGATCGGCGTCGACGAAATGCGCGCGCGGCTGCTGGGCAAGCTCGGGTTCCGCGCCGATGCGGTGCCGGCGCCGGCCGCCGCGCGGCTCGCGGCCATCACGCCAATGTTGCGCGCCGGCTTTGAAGCGGCGCAGAAAGAAGCGGCCGACCGCGCGCGCGGCGCGAAGCAGTCGTGGCGCAACGCGACCGGCGAGACGTACGGCAGCCAGAAGGCAACCACCTGGCGCACGGCGGCGGTCGAGTTCGACGAGGCAGCATTGCGGAAGCTCACGGGCGACCGCGCGGCGCTCGACGACCGGATCGGCGAACTGCAGCAGCAGATCGGCGCGGCCGACGCGGCGGACACCGCGGCACGTGCACGCGCGTCGCGCATCGCCGACCTGCGCACGCGCGCCGCCGGCTACGCGAAAGCGGTCGAGCTCGCGCAGCTCGCCGACGAGCAGGTCGCCGAATTTCTGCCCAAGGTTGAAGCACTTCGGGTGCTCGCCGGCGCTGCGCCCGCCGGAGCCGAATGTTCGTGCCCGGAATGCGGCGCGCTCCTGCGCTACCTCAACGGCGTGCTGTCGGCGGCGGCTGCAGCCGGCGCGCGCGACGCTGACGCGGCCGCGAAGCTGCCCGAGTACGAGCAGGGTTTGAAGACGCTGCAGAACGCGGCCGCGAACCGCAAACGCGACCTCGAAGCAGCTGACTCGGCCGCAACGCAGTTGCGCGCACTCGAAGACGATGCGGAGGACAGCGGCGCGGCCGCCGCACGCGAGAGCGGCGACGCCGCACGCTCGGAGCTGGCCGACCTCCAGCGCCGCCGAAAGCAGCTGGATACCGATATTGCGACGCTTCGCGAAATCGAGCGGCGCGCCGCCGGCGCTGCCGATCTGGCAAAGCAGGCTGCGGCGCTGCACGAAGACGTCGCCGCGTACGAGGCGATCGCCGACGCGCTCGCGCCGAATGGCATCCCGGCCGACTTGCTCAGCGAAGCGCTCACGCCGATGAACGAGCGCCTGACCGACCTCGCCGAGATGTCCGAATGGGCCGACGTGACGATAACGCCCGAAATGGAAGTCCTCGCCGACGGCCGCGCGTACGCCCTGCTGTCCGAATCGGAACGCTGGCGCGTCGACGCGCACATCGCCGCCGCGATCAGCCACTTCTCGGGCCTGAAGCTGCTCGTGCTCGATCGCGCCGACGTCCTGGTCGGGCCCGAGCGTGACCGGCTGCTCTACTGGCTCGACGATCTCGCCTACAGCGACCAGATCGACACGGCGCTCGTGTTCATGAGCCTGAAAACGCCGCCCGGTGGCCTGCCGGAAGCCATCGAAGCTTTCTGGGTCGAGGGCGGTCAGGTCGCGCCGGCCACGCATCACGTAATACGGGAGGCAGCGTGAGAGAGGACATCGAGAAGTATCTCGCCGCGACGTCGGAAGCCACGGCGAAAGCCGTGGCGACTGGAACCGGGCTTCCGCATCTCGACGTGACGAAGGAGCTAAACCGGATGCTCGGCGAGGCGATCGTCGAGCGCGAGAAGCGTGCGGGCGGCGGCAATGAGTACGTCTACTGGCTCGCGCGGGCAGCGCAGCCGGCCACGCCGGCGCTGGTATCGATCGGCCTGGTCGAGAAGTCGCTGGACCCGAATGCCGGCGTCATCGACGTTGCGCGGATCATCGCGGACCTGCGCGCCGAAGTCGAGCGCCTCACCGTTGAGCGCGACGCCGCGCAGCAACGAGCCGACACCTGGCGCGCGAACACCGCGGCGCTCGAAGCCCGCATCGACGAGCTGACGCTCGGGCCGGTCGGCGCGCGTGCGCCGTTGTTCGTGACGATTGGCAGGTATTGCAAGCCGAGGCGTCACGCGTCGCTCGAGAAAGCCCAGCGGCGCGGCAGCGCGCTCGTGCGCAGCGAGAAGGAATCCGAGGTGCTCGTTCTCGAACCGGTCGGCCGGATCGTGCGCGGAACGCAGTGGATGCCCCGATAGCAGCACCGCCGCGCGCCTTCCGTGCCCCGGATTGCGCGGCGCATTCGGGCGGCTCGCACAGCGCCCATTTTTCCCAAGGAACACAATATGGATCTGACAACGACCCATGCGACGGACGTACTGCGCGACCAGCAGTACGACACTCTCCTCGCAGCCGTTCAAAGCGCGTTCGAATCACACACCAGCAACTCGCAGACGCGCCTCTATACAACGGACGTCGAAGGGCTGTTCGACCTCTACCTGAATACCCTGTCGCCGTCGCCCGATGTTCGTCAACACCATACCTGTAACGCGTGCCGCCGGTTTGTCGAGCGCTTTGGCGGCCTCGTGACCATCAGTGAAGATGGCTCGTTGGCGTCTGCGATCTGGACGCAGGAAGCAGCATCCGCCGTTGAGCAGCCCTACTACGCCCCTGCGATTGCTCAGATGCGCGCGTCGGTCGAGCGTGCGCGCGTCACCGGCGTCTTCAACACGTCCGAGAGCATCTGGGGCCAACCGCGCACTGGCGAATGGACGCACTTCTGCGTGGTGCCCGGCCGTCACCTCGTCCATTCGAGTCGCGTACAGACCGCGTTTCAGGCGATCGCCGAGACGCGTGAAGACTACCGCACGATGCTCACGGCATTACAGGAGTTCACGCTCGCGACCGTCGAGACCGCCGTAACGTTGCTCAAGACCGATTCGCTCTACCGTTCCGAAAAGTGCCTTGGCGCGGCCGAGTGGCTGCGTGACGTGATCGTCGCGCGCGAAGCGACGAAGAATAGTCGCCTGAGGGAAAACTTGTTGTGGCGCGCAGTCGCCGCCGCGCCCGCAGGGTTCGCACATCCCCGTTCATCGATGATCGGCACGCTGCTCGAAGACATCGCTGCTGGGCTGCCGTTCGACGACGTGAAGGCGAAGTTCGCCGCAAAGATGCATCCACTCCTGTACCAGCGCCCGCAGGCTGCGCCGAGTGCTGGAACGATCCGCCAGGCCGAGAAGATCGTCGAACAGATGGGTATCGCCCCCTCGCTCGAGCGGCGCTTCGCACGGGTCGACGAGCTACAAACGCTGTGGAAGCCGAGCAATGCGGCTGACGTCCCGTTGAACGGCAGTGTGTTCGGCCACCTCCAGCCGAAGAGCGCGAAGCCGGCCAACTCACCCATGGTCGCATCAGGCGGCCCGGTGACATGGGAAAAGTTCGCTCGCACCGTCTTGCCCGAAGCTGAAGCGATCAAGGTGTATCTGCCGACGGGATCAGCCAACTTCGCCGCGTATCTGACTGCGCAACATGCGGATGCGCCTCCCATCCTGCAATGGGATCACGACGACCTCCGCAATCCCGTGAGCTGGTACCTGTATAACGGCGGCTCGTCAGCATCCCATTGGGGACTCACGCCGGGCACGTGGGCGAAGGTGACCGCAGTCAGCGCGCAACCGTCGTCATGGCATGCGCCACACGAGCATCAAGGCGCTGGGGTGCTTCTCGTCATCGAGGGCGCGAAGGATCATCGCAACGAACGTTCCGGGAATTGCCTTTTTCCCGAATGCCTGAAGTCGGAGCTGCACGCCGTGCGATCCGTCATCGAGGCGTACTCGCGCCGCGCGTCGATCGGGGGTTTTGACAAGGCATCGGCGTGTGGCCTGATGTTGCAGAAAAGCAGCCGCTTCGGTAACGGTCATCGCGTCCGCGTGACGGCAAAGGGTGCAACGCTGGAATACGTCATCGATCGGTGGGATTGATCAGGATGAGTCGTCCTGCCCCAAACAAGAAAACGCCTTGGAACCCGTCGCGCCGAGCGACGGCCCGCGTCAAGAACCCTCTGCCGGCTCCGACGACATGCCCGTACGACGGTGGTCACGTCGAGATCGTGAACAACTCGGCGATCTACGGACGCGAGTATGGCGAGTGGCCGTGGGCGTTCCTCTGTCGCTCCTGCCGGGCATACGTCGGCCTGCACCCCTTCACGGCCATTCCACTCGGCACGCTGGCCGACGGGCCGACCCGTGACGCGCGGAAACGCGCGAAAGCCGCCTTCAACCCGATCTGGCAGTCAGGCGGCATGACGCGCACCGACGCATATATCTGGCTGGCTCGGCAGCTCGGCATCGCGAACCATGAGGAATGTCACATCGGCTGGTTCGACGTCGCGACATGCGATCGCGTCGTGGCCGTCATTCAACAGGAGTACCCCCGATGACCGATACGCAAGACCCGCTCTGGCGCGCGCTCGCACGCCTCGAACACGCCGAGCTGAGCGACGACGAACGCAACCTTCTGCGGCCGGCGTTCGCCGCAATACACGGCAGCCATGCAATGCGCATCCCCGAGGACATCGTGAAGCTGATTCGACGCCTCGACGCGACGCTGCCGAAGACGACGGAGACGCCCACAGTAGAAGACGTGATCGCTATGCTGCAACGTGCCGTTCGCGAAATTCCTGTCGCGCTCGCAACCGAAGTTTGGCAAGTCACGCCGCTTCAGGTTGTGTGGGTCGTCGCCACGCTGCTTAAGAGCCCCGCCCCACAGCCCGCGCAGGCAGATGCTCGCCCGGCCGACGATGAATTGTGGGATCAAACACTGCGCGAGCGTGATGAGTACCATGAGATGGCCGATAAGCTGGCCGCAGCAATTGCGGTCCATTTCGGCGCGGACATTGGCGAGCACTCGAATGCGAATTGTCCGTGGGAAGAAGCGCTGGAGGTAATCGAGAACGCCGCGCAGGCAGACGCTCGGGTCGGGCTGACGACGAAGGAACAGGTCGAGCTGTTCGCCGCCGATCTGGTGAAGCGCGGCGAACTGGTCTGGGGTGGCTTCCGTCAAGACGCCGAAGGGCAATACACGATTCCTGAACTCACGCCGGCCGTCTGGACGTTGATCAGCGCCCTTCTCCAAGGAACCAACCATGCCGAATAACACGCTGATGGCTGAACGCCGCGCATCGCTCGAATGGGCTGTCGAGGCCGCCGTCACTTGCGGCTATACGTCGGATGCAGATGTGCTTCGCGGTCTTCTAGCGGATCTTCCGGGCGCCCATCCGGGCCAGCCGGAGCCGTGCGCCGACGTGGCGACCGATAATCACCGAGACGGAATGCGCTGGCGCACGCTGATGAAGAACGGCGAGCCGGATGTCTATGTTGAACGCACGGAGCGCCGCGTGATTCAACGTACGCAATCTATCGCGTTCTCGAGCCCGAATCTCACCAACAGCATTGGCGTCAGCGCAACGTCCGAGATGTGGGTCAAGCGGTACGCGATTTTTGCGTGGTGGACACGCGAGAACGAACATCGCACGTTCACCGAGGCCGTCGACGCAATCGCAGCGGGTGCGATCCAATGAAGCTGACCGACGTCGAAGTGTTCGCGATCCGCGCGGCCGGGCTGCCCGATCACCTGCGCGAGAGGCTGTATCCGGAGCTGGCGCCACGCTGCCCATACTGCGACGACACCGGCGACGTGCACGACACAACGGGAGAATGGCGCGGCGTGTGCTCGGCCTGCAACGTGTCAGGAGACGCATCGTGAGCAAGTTCCAGAAACTCGATGCCCTGATCCTCGCGTCGATCGACGAGACTCCGAAGAAATTCGCAGCCCTCAATACCGGCGCAGTACGCGAGGAAAGCGAGCGACTCGCGCGCGAAGAATGTCGGCCGACCACCTTCGGTGACGTCGTAGGCTGGCGCATCGTCGACCGGCGCCTTCAGGCAGTGCGCAAGACCGGGAAGATCCGGTCGACGACGAAAGGATGGGTGCGCGCATGAAGATCACCGACGACATGCTGATGGAGATGGAGCCGATCGTATCGCAGTGGATTCGCGAGCGCGGCACCTGCATGGACGGCGCGAGCTATGCGGCTGCGCTGGAACTGGCAGCATATGTTGCCGCCCGCCGCACCACGCCCAACAGCGAGGCGTGGATCAGCGTTGACGAGAAGCTACCAACCTTCAACCGGAAGGCCGGATCGTTGGGCGTCGAAGTGCTGATATACCCGGCGATGGAGACTGGCGAACGCACTGCGTTCTTCGGTCGACGGATCAGCCAGAAGCCGATGTTCTATCGCTACGGCGCTCCCGTTCACGGTGTGACGCATTGGATGCGTCTGCCTGAAAAACCGGGTCAAACTTGCACCGAAGACATCCCGCGATAGTCAGATTCGTCTGACCGACTATAACCAGTTCAATGGCACACACCGCCGCCTAGAAACCAAATGCGTGCCTCGAGCGAGGCAGCAACGGCCCGGGCTAGTGACGCGCCGCAACAGGGACACTCATAGTGTTCCTCAAATGGACTGCCGTTCCGCATGACAATCCCGACAAGCTCGAGATGTCGCGGCTGCATGTCGGCAGGTTCGCCATGGAGCGCGATGCAGGCGCTGCATGGGGTTTGAGTCGTCATGCGTACCGCGTCAACCACTCTTCGGAAAACTGCTTCGCATAGGCGACCGCTTCGGCCTCTGTGTCGAATTCGCCGAGTTTCCGAAACGCCGCCTCGCGGCTGAATCCCACCTTCGTCACTTCGACCTGCGCGGCGAACTTGCCGTCGTCGGTCAGGCGTGGCGTGCAGTTCATCTCATACCCACGCATCAGGAAAACCGTCTTCATCTGGTGCTCGCTGGAAAAAACCGGAGGAATCGTAGCATGTCGACGTCGACACCCAACCTGTGGACGACTGACGAGGCGCGGCTGCTCGCTCGCCTCTATCCCTCTCCCATCTCTTCAAAGGCGCTTTACGCAGCGTTTCCGCGCCATTCGCGTAAGTCAGTCCAGACCTTTGCCACCACAGTGCTGAAGGTCAAGCGGGCGCAGCGCAACTACAGATCTTGCGCGGCACCGGCGTGGGACAGGATGCGCGCCATTCTCGAGCAGGAGCAGCTGTGCGTCCGCGAACTGGTGAAGCGTTGCGGAGTCTCGCAGCAGCGCGTCAGCGAGCTGCTGACGATTCACCGTGCCGAGGTGCACATCGTCGACTGGATTCCGCCAGTTGGTCGCGCGCAGTGGCGTCCTGTTTGGGCAGTCGGCAACGCGCCCGATGTGCCCTGCCCGGCTGCAATCAAATCGCATGCAACGCGCGCCGCGCGCAGCGCCATGAGGCGCAATCCGTTCCTCACCGCGGCGGGTCTGGTGACGATCCCCGTCGGCGAGCGCGGCCGTGTCTTCCAACAGCCTATGGACGTCAACGACGAGGAGCTTGCTGCATGAGCACGCGAACCATCATCGAGATCAACCACGACTTCTTGCAGCGGCTGCTCGACGATCCCGTCGGACTTGCCGTCACGGTGCGTTCGGTCTGCTGCGACCACCAGGCCGAGTTGAACGACGACAACGGGCGCGGCCGCACGCTCGACCGCGGCGGCGGCATTCGCATCGTCTATCGCCGGCACCACAGCGAAGAAGCGCGCCTCACCACCAAATACGTGGACATCCAGATATGACCGCTCTTTTCTACCTTCAGGACAGCCGTTCGTTCGTCGGCAATGACGTGCTGTGGTGGGCCGATCCCGACGGCTATACGACCGATCTGCGCAAAGCTCGGCTTTTCACCAGGGACGACGCGCAGCAGCACCACAACGTCCGCGAGACGGATATCCCGTGGCCGAATGAGTACATCGACGCCAAGACGCGCCCGGCCGTCGACGTGCAGTACATCAGGCGCGACGAGGCGCTGCTCGGCACTGGGATCGCCCTGCAGCCGAAGCGCAAGCTCCCGCGTGCGTACACCCTCAACTGCTCGGGCTGCGGCCGCTTCGTCAGCGATCGACAGCGATACCTTGAAAATTGCCGCCACTGCGGCGCGGACAACAGACCATGAGCGAGAACACAAAAATCGAGTGGTGCGACTCGACGCCTTCGGCGCCCGCGCGCATCAATCCGGCCACCGGGCGTCCCGGCCCAGCAGCCTCACCCGCGCGCGACGGTGACAAGGTGCAGGCTCGCCAACGAGTCAATGTCGAAGTACGAACCGGCCGGCGGCCACACCCCAACGATTTGCCCTGCGCCGATTGCGGTCACATCTACGCGATCGGCGAGCGGCGACACGAGTATGACCACCACCTCGGCTACGCGGCCGAGCATCACCTCGACGTGCAGGCCGTGTGCACGTTGTGCCATGCGAAGCGCGACAGCGCCCGCGCAAACCAGACGCACTGCATTCGCAGCCATACCTTCGACGAGCAGAACACCTACGTCGCCGGAAATGGCACGCGCCACTGCCGCGCCTGCATGAAGCTGCGCGAAAAGGCGCGCGCCCCGCGCGGCCCGGAGTACTGGGCGCGAGTCAATGCCAAGCGGAGAGGAAAGCGTAATGGCCGAAAACTCGAATATCGAATGGACGGACCACACCTTCAATCCGTTCATCGGCTGCACGAAGGTGTCGCCCGGGTGCGACCACTGCTACGCCGAGCAGCTGATGGACAAGCGCATGCACAAGGTCGTCTGGGGGCCGCACGGTGAGCGCGTGCGCACGTCGGCGGCCACGTGGCGTCAACCGCTTCGATGGAACGCACAGCACGCGGAGTTCTTCGCCGCGCACGGCCGGCGCCAGCGCGTATTCTGCGCGTCGCTCGCCGACGTGTTCGATAACGCAGTTCCCGACGCGTGGCGCGCGGACCTGATCGACCTGATCTGGAACACCCCGCACCTCGACTGGCTGCTGCTGACGAAACGCATCGGGAACGCCGGGCCGATGATCACCCGTGCGCTCGAACTCGCCGGGCGCGGCGTCAACACGCCGTGGCCGTGGACGAACGTCTGGCTCGGCGCGACGATCGTCAACCAGGCCGAGGCCGACCGCGACATTGAAAAGTTGCTCATGACGCCGGCGCGTCGCAGGTTCTTGTCCATGGAGCCGTTGCTCGGGCCGGTTGATCTTCGAGCTTGGTTCGATCCGACTGGCGTTTGCTGCATGCGGGAAATGCAGTCCTGCGAGGATTGCCCTGCCGACGCGCCGTGGATTCACGGACCTACCACCGAGTACGCCGAGGACGGGACGGGATTTAGCTCGCCCGAGATCGACTGGGTGATTGTCGGCGGCGAAAGCGGCCCGGGCGCGCGGCCAATGCAACCCGAATGGGCTCGCGATCTTCGCGACCAGTGCACTGCATACGGCGTGCCCTTTCTGTTCAAGCAATGGGGTGAGTGGGCCGACCACGATCAGCCCGGCGTCGACATGCTTGGCACGGTGCATTCGTCCCTTCACAAATGGCCCGACGGCAAGCATTCCGTTCGCGTTGGCAAGCGCGCCGCCGGCCGGCTGCTCGACGGTCGCACGCACGACGAATTCCCGAGAGGCGTCCAATGACTACGTCAGTACTTGTCGGCACCCATCAGCGCTCGGAGATTGCGCAACTCGTTTGCTTCGCTTCGTGCACGCGTCAGGCGATCTATCGCATGTGCCATCTGGTCTTCGCAGAAAGCGTTTGGTCCGGAGCAAGACAAAAAAATGCCACGCGCGGACGTAACAAGCACAACTGCCGCGTCAATTGCGAGATCCAACAAATTTTCCGATATATGCGCATCCTGGAATGCACGCGCGCGGTGTTCCCCGTGAAAAGAAACGTTGCTCATGAAATACGGTGCATCTTGCGTCGATGGAAACAGCCAACCGTGAGCGATTGCATTTCGATATGCAAGAAGATCGTCCGCGCATTCGCAAGTCAAATTTATTGCGTCGCCGAGTGCGCCATCACGTCCGCGGGCTCGCTTCTTGATACGTCCAATGATGTCCGAAATTCCGATCTTATCGGTGGACGGGCGCTTTCCCGTGACCCCCTCTTCGAGAATTGCCCAAGCGGCGACCTCAATGAGGCGCTCAAACATGCCCATATAGGTCATGAACGCGCCCAGTTTCTGCTGACAGGCTCGGCTAAGCCCATATTCCTGCTCAAGCGCCAGCACTGCTTCGTCGGCACTTCGCTGATGTGGCAAACCACGCGGAGAGATGGCCATGCGTGAACTCCCAATATTGTTTTCTGGCCCGATGGTACGAGCCATCCTCGAAGGTCGCAAGACGCAGACGCGGCGCATCGTGAAGCTGCCGCACAACAATCCGCTCGGCGTGTGGGAACCGACAACGGTCGGCGGCGGCTGTGTGAAGTATGTCGGCGGGACGCCCGCGCCAGAGCTGTCCGCGATCTGGCACACGCGTACCGGCGATTGCTACGTCTGCCCGCATGGCGACGCCGGCGATCGCCTGTGGGTGCGCGAGACGCACGAGGTGCGCCGCATCGGTACGGAGACGTTCGAAGACGCGCGCCCGACGCGGCGCTACGCTGGCATCGCCTACCAGGCTGACGACGGCCGCGCCGAGGTCGACATCGACCTCAACACGTTCCAGGCGCTCGATGCCAAGGAATCACGTGGCTGGTCGCCATCCATCCACATGCCACGCTGGGCGTCGCGCATCACGCTCGAGATCACCGGCGTGCGCGCCGAGCGCCTCCAGCGCATCAGCGAGTCCGAAGCGCGCGCCGAAGGCGTGACCATCGCCGAACACCACATGCGCAACCACAGTGCCGGGGCCTTCCGGCCGCCAAGCATCCGCGCCTTCCATGACCTGTGGGACAGCCTGAACGCCGCCCGCGGGCATGGCTGGGACGTGAACCCGTGGGTGTGGGCAATTTCATTTAGGACACTGTGATGCCGTGGCCCAAAGGTAAGAAGATGCCGCCGGAGATGCTGGCGAGACGTAGCGCTACCGCTATCGCAAACGGTAAGCGGCGCAAGAAGCCTGTCGTCCTCGATGGTGTGAATTATTGGAAGTGCGGGCGATGCAGCGTGTTCAAGCCTGAGTCTGATTTCTACATCGACGGCAAGACGGCAGCGGGAGTTTCATCGCAGTGCCGGACGTGCCACATGGAAGGCAGTCTTCGCACGCGAAATCCCGACAACGCCAGATCACTGAATGCCAACTACATGCGCCGAGCTCGCGCAGCGGATCCGGAGAAGTTTCGCGCTCGCGATCGAGAATCAGCACAACAGAAGCGAATTCTGTATCCCGAAAAAATATTGGCGCGTCAGTCGCTCAACAATGCCGTGAAACGTGGAGACGTCGTTCGCCCCGACGTGTGCGAGCAATGCGGCATCAGTACTGCGGTCGCGGCCCACCACGATGACTATAGCAGGCCGCTCCAGGTTCGCTGGCTATGTCGCGCCTGTCATGGGAAGGAACATCGGACATATAAGTTCGAAAGGACAGATTCATGAGCCTCTACCTCACCACTGCGGAACTGGCCGAGCTGGTCGGCTGCAAGCCGCGCAGCCACGCATGCATGAAGCGCTGGCTCGAGCGCAATCACTGGCCGTTCGCGGTCAACATCGCCGGCGTGCCGCTCGTCGCGCGCGAGTATTACGACGCCCGCATGAACGGCACCGCCCCCCCAACACCCGCGCGCCGGCACCGCACCGCCGCGTCGGAAGAACCGAACTTCGCCGCACTGTAATCATGATCGGACGACGGAAACGGCCGGACGGGTTGCCCTTCCGGCTCTACGCCCATTACGGGAAACATAAGGTCAGCTTCGGCTACAAGCTGCCGAACGGCCGCTGGGCGTTCCGCCTGTCGGCGCCGGCGCACAACAAGGAAGCACTCGCCGAGATCCGCAAGCAGGCGATCGAGCGCGCGGAGGCGCTCAACGGGAACGCGATCGAACCCGGCACGGTCGAGGCGCTCGTCGCCAGGTACTTCGAATGGCAGGACGGACTGCCGCCCACCGACGAGCGCCGCAAGGCCCAGTCCACCCTGGACGAGAACCGCGTCGAGTCCAAGCGGCTGATCAAGGTCTTTGGGAAGATGGCGCCTGCGACCATCAAGCCGAAGCACGTCTACGGCTACCTCGACAAACGTGCACAGCTCGGCGCGCCGGCGAAAGCGAACAAGGAAATCGCCCTCCTGTCGGCCATCCTCGAATACGGCCGGCGCCGTGGCGAGCTCGAAACGAACCCGTGCCGCGGCATCGAGTACAACCCGACGCGGCCGCGCCAGCGGTATGTGCGTCAGGACGAGATAGATCTGGCAGTGGAAGTCGCGCGGTCGCGCCGAAGCGTTGGTGATCAGCACCCGAGTTCCGCGTACCTGATTCTCGCGCTATGCGTAAAGGCAGCCTATCTGACCGTCAGCCGGCCGACCGAGATGCGCGAGCTGCATCGCCAGAGTATCCGGTCCGAAGGCGTCGAGGTGCCGATCGGAAAGCGCAAGGCCGGCGAGCAGCAGCGCGCGAAGCTCGTGCTGTGGTCGCCCGAACTGCGGACCGTGATAGACGAAGCGCTGGCGTTGCAGCGTACGTCGAGCGTGCACGTGTTCGGGAACACCGCAGGCCAGGTGTACACGCGCAGCGGCTGGAACACGAACTGGTCGCGGTTGATGGGCTACTGCGAGAAGGAGGCGCAAGCGCGCGGCGTGCCGTTCGAACGGTTCGCGCTGCGCGACATGCGCCCGGCGGCCGTCACCGATCGACAGGAGGAAGGCGACGATCGGATCATCGATGCGACTGGGCATGCGGACGAGCGCATGGTGCGGAAGACGTACGATCGCCGTCGGGAACGCCGGGTTCGCGCAACGCGGTAGCCCCCGAAGTGGACCACCGCCGCCGCCGTCACCTATACATCGACAAAATCGTGTCCGCGTGTTCCACAATCAAGTTAGGATCGAGCGTCAAAGCAATGTCACAGACGCTATACGCGCCCGTCGGTCCTAAACCCAAACCGCCGTTTTGGATCGCAATTGAGACTTTCCCCGACAACTGATCTCGGACGCTTTCAGACCACGCGTCCGAGATTGCCTGCTGCGCCGCCGGAATACTGATGGTGAACTTTTTGCCCCCACGCTTTGCTTCATTCCGACAATGATCGATTACGCGTTCGACGTCGTCTCGGATCGGCACCGTCACAAGCATGTTTCTGGCAAGAACTTCGCCGATCGTATACAGATCCTCAAAACGCTTGGTACCTGCGGCAAAACCGTCGAAATCCGTACGTAACGGCGAACCGGAGACTCCAAGCGCGCGCTGCAGCGACTTGAATGCGAACTCCAAATCCGAGGCGCGGGTCGCCGAGATTGCATTCAGGGCGTTTAGTGGCGCCGGAAGTCCCGATGGGGTCACGCCAGAATGGCAGACCGGTAGCGCCATAATCCGATCGCCTCCGGAGGCCTTCTGGACTGCTCCTCGGCACCAAACTGCACCCAACTCGAAGTTGACCCAAGGACGCCGCACTGATTTCGGACTAATCAGGTAGAACGCGGCGATGCAGTTGACGAGACCTGACTCGACCGCTTCCACGAAATGAGACCCAGCCGAGATCCCGGGCCCGCGAGCAATACCTTCATGGTCGGACGAGACGAACACCTCAACGAATCCACCAAATTCAGTCTCGATCGTGTCCTTGAACAGTTTTGCGAGCGCCCCTTCCTCGTGAATGTGGGAAATAAAGATCAGCGGCTTCTGCCCCGGCGCCATGATGCCTCCCTGGCCAATGTTGTTAGACGCAAAAAGGCCCGCTCATTGGCGGGCCTTCATTATCCATCTTCCAAATTTTGGAATCTCATCTTCCAAAACTTGTAACACGTCAGCTTATTTCTGCTGCAAGTGCTTGAATTTTTTGGGGTGGCTGATGGGACTCGAACCCACGACGACAGGAATCACAATCCTGGACTCTACCAACTGAGCTACAGCCACCACTGATACTGCTTTCTGCTCTTCGCTGTTTTTGTTTCAGCAGCGAAGAAGCAAGATTATACGAAGTCTTTTGAATCTTGCAAAGCCTTTTTTTCAAAAAATTCTTCGGCTTCGTTCAGATGCGCACGCGCCTCGTCGAACACGGCCAGATCGCCGCGCGCGAGCTTCTTGTTGTCGGACAGCACGCGACGCCAGCCGCGTGCGCCGGGCACGCCGCGATACAGCCCGAGCGCATGCCGCACGATCGCGCCGAGATAGGTACCGCGCTTCAGCTCAGCCGCGCAGTATTCGATCAGTTGCGCTTCCGCTTCTTCGCGCGTCGGCACCGCGCCCGTCGATCCGTAGAAGCGCGCATCGACTTCCGCGAGCACGTACGGGTTGTGATACGCCTCGCGGCCGAGCATCACGCCATCGACATGCTCGAGATGCCGAGCGACCTCGTCGAGCGTCTTGATGCCACCGTTGATGACGATCTCCAGCGACGGAAAATCGCGCTTCAACTGATACGCATAGTCGTACTTGAGCGGCGGGATCTCGCGATTCTCCTTCGGCGACAGCCCCTTCAAGATCGCGTTGCGGGCATGCACGACGAACGTTTCGCAGCCGGCCTCGGCCACCGTGCCGACGAAGTCGCGCACGAACGCGTAGTCCTCGACCGCGTCCACACCGATCCGGTGCTTGACCGTAACCGGCACCGACACCGCATCGCGCATCGCCTTCACACAATCGGCGACGAGCTGCGGCTCGTTCATCAGGCACGCGCCGAACGCGCCGCGCTGCACACGCTCGGACGGACATCCGCAGTTCAGGTTGATTTCGTCGTAGCCCCACTGCTCGCCGAGCTTCGCGGCGCGCGCGAGATCGTCGCGTTCGCTGCCGCCCAATTGCAGCGCGACCGGCGATTCGTTCGGCGTGAACGCGAGATGCCGCTGGGCATCGCCGAACAGCAGCGCCCCGGTCGTGATCATCTCCGTATACAGCCACGTGTCGCGCGTCAGCGTACGGTGGAACGACCGGCAATGGCGGTCGGTCCAGTCGAGCATCGGCGCGACGGATACGCGGCGGGGAGGAAGCGAGGACGGTACGGACATGAAATTCGGGCAACAAACGGGCGCGGAAACAACCGAACATTTTACCGCAACATTGGCCGTACCTGCCCGGCGCCTGCGCTAGCCGCCCTCACCCAGTTCCGCATCGACCGCCCGCCGCGCCTCGTCGAGCACGCGCTCGATCACGCGCCGTTCGGTCAGCAGCAACCCGTCGACCTTGACGAGCCGCCAGTCGATCCGCACGGCGTCGCCCTGCAGCACGCGGTAGTGCGCGTGCTCGCCGTCCCAGACCTGCTCGGTCTTCACCTCGATCTCGAAGCCGCGGTACGGCTCGCTGAAATCGCCGAGGTCGCTGCCTCTCGGTTCCATCGCACGCTCCGTGGCGACGCGGCGCCAGGCCGCCCGTGCAGCCGGCGCCGTGCGCTCAGTCGTATTCGTCGGACAAAAAGGATTTGCCGTCGGCCGTCAGGTCGACGCGATCGGCCGCCGCCTGATAGATCAGCCCCTCGTTCAGCAACGCATAGACGACGTCGCCGAATGCGGCAGGAACCGGCCGGCTGTCGCCGAACTGGTCGATCCACTTCAGCGCCTCGATGGCTTCGGGGGAAAGGATGGGGGTCATGCGCTGCCCTCCGGCATCGGTGTCGTTCCATCCTAACACTTCGTCCGGACGCCGAATACCGAGGCAAACGCGCTGCGGGAACGCCGGACGACACCAACGGGCACGCTTGCCCGCCGGTGCCGCACCGACGCAGGAAACGCGCGCTCAGAGACGCGCGATCGATACTTCGGTCGACTTCACGAGTGCGACGACCTCCGCGCCGACCTTCAGTTCGAGTTCGTCGACCGAGCGGGTCGTGATCACCGACGTGACGATGCCGAACGGCGTCTCGACGTCGACCTCGGACACCACCGGCCCGCGAATGATCTCCTTCACCTTGCCTTTGAACTGGTTACGCACGTTGATTGCAGTGATGCTCATCGGGTTGATCGCTCCGAAGAAAAAGTCTCAGAACGGGCGGCCGGAGCCGCCCGGATTTAAACGGCCCAGCGAATCTGCCCGACCGGTCGAACGTTGTCTGCTTCATGCACCGCGCCCTGTTCGGCCACGCCGGGCCCGCCGGCGAGCACGCGCTTCAGCACGCGGTCTTCCAGCGCCGCAAACGCCGCCGATGCGCGAGCACGCGGCCGGTCGAGCGGTACGGGTTGGTCAAGCGCCACGCGCCCCTGCTCGATGAGCAGGATGCGGTCGCCGAGTGCGACAGCCTCCTGCACGTCGTGCGTGACGAGCAGCGCGGTGAACCGATGCTCGCGCCACAAGCGCTCGATCAGCGCATGCATCTCGATGCGGGTCAGCGCGTCGAGTGCGCCGAGCGGCTCGTCGAGCAACAGCAGTTGCGGCCGGTGCACGAGTGCGCGCGCCAGTGCAACACGCTGCCGCTGGCCACCCGACAGTTGCGCCGGCCAGTCGTTCGCCCGCTCCAGCAGGCCGACTTCATCGAGCACCGCACGCGCGTCGTCGCGCGCGCCGCGCCCGAGGCCGAGCATCACGTTCTGCAGCACGGTCTTCCACGGCAGCAGGCGCGCATCCTGGTACATGATCCGCGTATCGAGCGCGCCGCCGCCGTCGCCGCGCGTCACGAGCGCGCCGCTGCTCGGCTGCTCGAGTCCCGCGACGAGACGCAGCAGCGTCGACTTGCCGCAGCCGCTGCGGCCGACGATCGCGACGAAGCTGCCGCGCGCGATGCCGAGTTCGACGTTGTCGAGCACAGTGCGCGCGCCGAAGCGCTTGCTGACGCCCGACAGCGTCACCGCGTCGTCGAGTGCCGGGCTTCCCGCGCGCCGCCGCGCGAGCGGAACGACCGATGCGCTGGCGTCGCGATCGAGGATTGCCGCGTCTCGCGCATCGCCGTCCGCGACGCGTGCCTGCGCGAGCTCGGCCTCGAGGTCTGCGCCGGCGAGCGGGCCGTAGGCGGCCGCCGAAGTCGTCGCATTCATGCCTTTGCTCCTGATTGATAAGCGGGGTGCCAGCGCAGCGTCACGCGCTCGAGCCATTTCGCCAGCACATCGGCCAGCTTGCCGAGCACCGCGTACAGCAGGATGCCGACCACCACCACATCGGTTTGCAGGAATTCACGCGCGTTCATCGTCATGTAGCCGATGCCCGACTGCGCGGAGATGGTTTCCGCGACGATCAGCATCACCCACATCAGCCCGAGCGCGAAACGCACGCCGACGAGGATCGACGGCAACGCACCGGGAAGAATCACGTCGCGATACAGCGCGAAGCCGCGCACGCCGTAACTCTTCGCCATCTCGATCAGGTTCGCGTCGACCGAGCGGATCCCGTGATACGTGTTGATGTAAACCGGGAAGAACACACCGAGCGCGACGAGGAACAGCTTCGCCTTCTCGTCGATGCCGAACCACAGGATCACGAGCGGAATCATCGCGAGCGCCGGGATGTTGCGGATCATCTGGATCGTCGAATCGAGCGCGACCTCGGCGGCCTTCGACAGGCCGGTCGCAAGCCCCAGTGCGAGACCGACGCCGCCGCCGATCGCGAAGCCGAACAGCGCGCGCCACGTGCTGACCTTCACGTTCGCCCACATTTCGCCCGACGTCACGAGCGACCACGCTGCACGCACGACCGCAACCGGCTCGGGCAGCACGCGGGTCGACAGCCAGCCGGTGCGCGCGCCGGCTTCCCACACGACCAACAGCGCGAGGGGCACGAGCCACGGCGCGACGCCGCGCCATGCGCGGGCGGCCACGGCGGCACCCGTCGTCGACGTTTTCGTTGTCATCGCAGGCCTCTCCTCGCTCAACTCTGGCTTGCCTTCGGCAGATAGCTGTTGCCGACGATCTCGCCGAACGGCCCCGACAGCGGGCCGGCCGGCCGCTGCGCGCCCTTGCCCTTGATCAACGGGAACACGAGTTCGGCAAAGCGATACGATTCCTCGAGGTGCGGGTAGCCGGACAGGATGAACGTCTCGATGCCGAGGTCCGCGTATTCGCGCATGCGCTCGGCGACCTGCTCGGGATTGCCGACGAGCGCGGTGCCCGCGCCGCCGCGCACGAGACCGACGCCGGCCCACAGGTTCGGATACACCTCGAGCGCCTCGCGGCCGCCGCGCTTGCCGCCGTGCAGCGCGGCCATCCGGCGCTGGCCTTCCGAGTCCATGTTCGCGAATGCCTTCTGCGCACGCGCGATCGTGTCGTCGTCGAGGCGGCTGATCAGGCGCTCGGCGTCACGCCATGCTTCGTCCTCGGTCTCGCGCACGATCACGTGCAGGCGAATACCGAACTTGATCTTGCGGCCGCGCGCCTCCGCGCGGGCACGGATGTCGGCGATCTTCTTCGCGACGGCCTCGGGCGGCTCGCCCCAGGTCAGATAGGTATCGATGTGATCGGCGGCAATCGCGTGCGCGGCCGGCGACGAGCCGCCGAACCACAGCGGCGGATGCGGACGCTGCACGGGCGGATAAAGCGCCTTGCCGCCCTTCGACTGCAGGTGCTTGCCGATGTAGTCGAAACCGCCGTTGTCGTGCGATGCCGACAGCAGCCCGCGCCAGATGTTCAGGAAGTCGTCGGTGATCTCGTAACGCGTATCGTGATCGGCGAACAGGCCGTCGCCTTCGAGTTCGGCCGCATCGCCGCCCGTCACGACGTTGATCAGCAGGCGGCCGCCCGACAGGCGGTCGAACGTTGCTGCCATGCGCGCCGACAGCCCCGGCGACGCGATGCCGGGGCGAATTGCAACCAGGAACTTCAGGCGCTGCGTGGCCGGAATGAGGCTCGACGCAACGACCCACGCATCCTCGCAGGAACGACCGGTCGGCAGCAGCACGCCTTCGTACCCAAGCGTGTCCGCCGCGACGGCGACCTGCTTGAAATAATCGTAATCCGCGGCGCGCGCGCCTTCGGCCGTGCCGAGGTAGCGGCTGTCGCCATGTGTGGGGATAAACCAGAACACATTCATCTGCTGCTCCTGCTTGACTGTTCTTGCCGAAATTTGGAAAAAACGTCGCCCTGCTCGCGTCGCGGATGAGCGGCGCATGCATGGTGTGCGTTCGAATCGGGATGGTTCGCCGGTCAGGCCGTGCCGCGGGCGAATACGCGATTGCACGGCTGTTTCTGGGAAATCAGTCTAGGGATCGGTGCAGGGCTTTGGAACGATTTTTTTGAGCTTAGGTTTTCCGCTTTCGTGATTAGCACGACGCTGGAGCGAATATCGCGGCGGCCGGGCCCTATAATGACGCAACTATCCGAATAACTCCGCGCGAATGGCCCCGGCCGGGCGCGCCTGCGGTGCACTCATCGATGCAGAAAGTCATTTTGCCGTTCCTGTCCGGCTTCCTTGCCGCCCTGTTCTTCCGCGAGGCCACGCTCGCACTCCTTCACACAGCGGACCTGATCGCCGCGGCCGGCTTCTCCACGCAGCCGTTCGCGCCGCTCGGCATTCCTGAATTTGTCGCGAACGCGCTGATCAGCGCGTGCTGCGCGATCCCGATGGCATGGCTGTTGCGCGTGTCGCCGGAACGCGAGGCGTCGTGGATCGGCTCACTCATGTTCGGCGGCATCGTGCTGACGGCCGCGCGCGTGTTCGCGATCGATCCGCTGCGCGGCATCTGGCCGTCGGGCAACATGATGCCCGTGCTCGCGGCCGGCTTCGCGGCGAACGCGGTGTGGGGCTTCGGCGCGCTTGTGTTCATGCGCGCGTTCATGTCGGACGATGCAGGCGACGCGTAATACCGGAACGGGCTCCGCGCCCTTCGCACGCAAACCGATCGACGGTCAATAAACGAAAAGGCCGCCTGCATGTGCAGGCGGCCTTTTCGTTTCTGTCTCGCGCGAGGGTCAGTCCTTCAGGTTCCGCAACGGATGCGTATCGGGCGTCCACGGGCTGTCGAACATCGCAAGCACCTCTGCCCGATCGATGTCGGCGGCCGACTTGAAGCGCCACGCCGGCTGTTGATCCTTGTCGACGATCAGCGCGCGCACGCCCTCGATCACGTCGCCGCGTGCGAACGTCGAGCGCGTGAGATCGAGATCGCGCCGCAGGCAATCGGCCATCGTCGCGCCGCGTGCGCGCTCGACGACTTCGAGCGACACGGCCATCGACAGCGGCGACAGTTGGTCGCGCATCGCGTGAGTCGCCTTCTCGACCCACCCGTCGACGGCCGCGCAATCCGGTTCGGTATCGAGCGACGCGAGGATCGCGTTGATGTCGGGCTGCGCGAAATGGCGGTCGATCCCGGCGCGCGCATCGGCCAGCGCCGACGTGTCCGGCGTCGGCACGACCTTGTGCGCGGCAGCCGCGTCGGCCACGCAGGCAACGGCCTGCGCGCCGCTGTCGATGCGCGCGCTGCGCAGCGCGTCGAGCAGCGCCGGCAGTGCGGCATCGGGCAGATAGACGTCGGCGAGCTGCGCGTACAGCGCACCGGCCGCATCGAGCGTCGCGCCCGTCACGGCGAGATAACGACCGATCGCGCCGGGCGTGCGCGCGAGAAACCAGCTCATCCCGACGTCCGGGAACAGGCCGATGCGCGTTTCGGGCATCGCCATCTTCGTCGAATCGGTCACGACGCGCAGGCCGCCCGTGTGCCGCGCCGCCTGCGAAATACCCATGCCGCCGCCCATCACGACGCCGTGCATCAGCGCGATATAAGGCTTCGGATACGTGAAGATCGTATGGTTCAGCGTGTATTCGTCGATGAAGAATGCGTCGATCGCATCGCGGTCGCCGCGCTGCCATGCGTCGTGGAAAAAGCGCACGTCGCCGCCCGCGCAGAACGCGCGCGGATGCGGACTGTGCACGACGACCGCAACCACCTCCGGATCGTCGCGCCACGCGTCGAGCGCCTGCTGCATCAGCCGGATCATGCCGACCGACAGCGCGTTCAATGCCTTTGGCCGGTTCAGTTCGAGAAAACCGATGCGGTTCGCGACATAGGCGCGCACGTCAGGCTGGGCGGATTCGGCCGAAACGGCAGCGGAAGTGGTATCGGTCATGAGGGCCATCCGGCAAACGGCAGTCGCACGTTCAGTGCGCCTGCATCTTCGAGAACAGGTTCAGCACCACGACGCCCGCGACGATCAGCCCGAGGCCGATCACCGCCGGCACGTCCGGCACCTGACGATAGAGCAGCATCGCGACGAGCGTGATCAGCACGATGCCGGCGCCCGACCAGACTGCATAGATGATGCCGACGGGCATCGTGCGCAGCGTCAGCGACAGGCAGTAGAACGCGATGCCGTAACCGGCGACGACGAGCGACGACGGCCAGAAGCGCGTGAAGCCGTCCGCCGCGCGCAGCGCGGACGTGCCGATCACTTCTGCGACGATCGCGATCGCGAGCCATGCGTATCCGGGAAGCTGCATCGCTCAGCTCCTTGCGAGGGCCAGCACGGCGTAGTCCTGGCCGACCTCCGCACACAGCGCCTCGACGACGAATTCGTGGTCCGCGCGCTGCGGCAGCCCCGACGCGGTAATCGAGCCGATCACGCCGGCGCCCGCGACGGTCAGCGGAAACGAACCGCCGTGCGGCGAATATTCGGCGATCGGCAGCCCGTGCTTGTCCGCCAGCGTGGCGCCGGCCTGCTGCATGCGCAGGCCGATCGCGTACGAGCTGCGCCGGAAATGCGCGACGACGTTGCGCTTGCGGCGCACCCAGTCGGCGTTGTCGGGGGTCGCACCGGCGAGCGCCGCGTAGAACAGCGGCTGGCCGAACGTGACGATGTCGATCGCGATGGCATGGCCGCGCGACGTCGCGAGCGCATGCATCCGGTTGCCGAGCGCCCATGCGCGGGCCGGATCGAAATGGGGAAACACGAGCGCCTGTTCCTGCGCGCCGATCGATTGAAGATCGTGAGCGATGTCCATGAATCCGTCGATGCAATAAGGTGAGTTGCAATGGTGCCGATGCGATCGCGCACGACGCCGCTGCCGAAGAGACGAAACAAACCGCTCGATTCTAGCGCACGCGCCCACCGTGCCGTCCCCACGAGACGCGACATGCGATTGTCAGAAAGTGCTTGCACGCGCTCGGGTAACTCCTTATAATTCATTTCTTCGACGGACGCGGGGTGGAGCAGTCTGGCAGCTCGTCGGGCTCATAACCCGAAGGTCGTAGGTTCAAATCCTACCCCCGCAACCAACCCGTCCAGATTCATGCAAAAAGCCCGGTCTCGTACCGGGCTTTTTGTTTTTCCGCACCCGATCCCCGCCCGCTCTTCGCATCCGCCCGCCGCTTCGCGGCGGCACGCCGCCGGCATGTGCGGGCGTTCAAGAATGCCGCGCCCCGGTGATACACTCGCATCACCTCGTCCCTTCCACTCGACATGAAATTCTGCTCCGTCTGCGGCCACGAAGTCATCGCGCGTATTCCTCCCGGCGACTACCGCGAGCGCTTCGTCTGCGATCACTGCGGCACGATCCATTACCAGAATCCGCGCAACGTCGTCGGCACGGTCCCGGTCTGGGGCGATCAGATCCTGCTGTGCCGCCGCGCGATCGAACCACGCTACGGGTTCTGGACGCTACCCGCAGGCTTCATGGAAATGGGCGAGACGACGGCCGAAGCCGCCGCACGCGAAACGCTCGAGGAAGCCGGCGCGCGCGTCGAGGTGCAGAACCTGTTCACGCTGCTCAACGTGCCGCACGTGCACCAGGTCCACCTGTTCTACCTCGCGCGGCTCACCGATCCGGGTTTCGAAGCCGGCGAGGAAAGCCTAGAAGTGAAGCTGTTCGACGAAGCCGACATCCCGTGGGACGAAATCGCGTTCCCGACCGTCAGCCAGACCCTGCGATTCTTCTTCGCCGATCGCGCCGCCGGCGACTACGGCGTGCACACCGGCGATATCTTCCGCTCGCTGCGCAACGGCTGAGCCCGCCCCCATGGTCCCCTGGCTCGGCCCGGACGATCCGTTTCCGCCCATCGAACGTGCGCTCGGTCCCGCGACCGGCGCGCCCGGTCTGCTCGCCGCGAGCGCCGACCTGCTGCCGTCGCGCCTCATCGACGCGTACCTGCGCGGCATCTTCCCGTGGTACTCGGACGGCCAGCCAGTGCTGTGGTGGAGCCCCGACCCGCGCATGATCCTCGTGCCGGCCGAGTTCAAGGTGTCGCCGTCGCTGCGCAAGACGCTGAAGCGCGTGCTGCGCGAGCCCGCCTGGGAAGTGCGCGTCGATCACGACTTTCCGGGCGTGATGCGCGCCTGCGCGCAGGCGCCGCGCCGCGGGCAGCGCGGCACGTGGATCACGGCGGAGATCATCGACGCCTATACGTCGCTCTACCGCTCCGGCAACGCGCACAGCATCGAGACGTGGCACGACGGGCGCCGCGTCGGCGGCCTGTACGGCGTGTCGTTCGGGCGGATGTTTTTCGGCGAGTCGATGTATGCGGATGCCACCGACGCGTCGAAAATCGCGCTGGCCGCGCTCGTCGCCCACCTTCGCGACCAGGGGCTGGAGATGATAGACTGCCAGCAGAATACGTCGCATCTAGCGTCGCTCGGCGGCCGCGAGATCGCACGCAAGGCCTTTGTCGCTCACGTGCGCCGCGCGGTAGCCGAACCGCCGATTCCGTGGCAGTTCGACAAGCGCGTGCTCGCCGCGCTGACGGGCCCCGCCGAAACGGCGGCGCCCTCCGGGATCGAGCGCTAGCGCGGCACTCCCTCCTTGCATCGAGAGCTGCCCATGACTCACCCGACTGAGCTGCCGCTTTCACCGCTTTCGGCGCTGCAATTCTATGCAACGGCGCCCTATCCGTGCAGCTATCTGGACGGCCGTATCGCGCGCTCGCAAGTCGCGACGCCGAGCCACCTGATCAACTCGGACATCTACACCGAACTCGTGAAGGCCGGCTTCCGCCGCTCGGGCGTCTTCACGTATCGTCCGTACTGCGACGGCTGCCGCGCCTGCGTACCGGTGCGCGTGCCCATCGACGCGTTCGTGCCGTCGCGCACGCAGCGCAGGATGTGGAAACGGCACCGCGCGCTCGTCGCGACGGTCTCGCCGCTGCACTACGACGAAGAGCACTACGCGCTTTACATGCGCTACCAGTCCGCGCGCCACGCGGGCGGCGGAATGGATCGCGACAGCCGCGACCAGTACGAGCAGTTCCTGCTGCAGAGCCGGATCAACTCGCGCCTCGTCGAATTCCGCGACCTCGACGCGCCGGGCGGCGAGCCCGGCAAGCTGCGCATGGTCAGCATGATCGACATCCTCGGCGACGGGCTGTCGTCCGTCTATACGTTCTTCGAGCCCGACGACCGGCACACGAGCTACGGCACCTACAACATCCTGTGGCAGATCGAGCAGGCGAAGAGCCTCGGGCTGCCGTACGTGTACCTCGGCTACTGGATCCGCGAGAGCCCCAAGATGGCGTACAAAGCGAACTTCCACCCGCTCGAAGGGCTGACCGACGGCCGCTGGAAGATACTCGATCCGGAACGGGTCGACCTGCCGCCCGTCGATGCGGCGCTGGCCCGCGCGCCGCTGCCGGGCGGACATTCCGGCTCGGGCTGACGCGCGCCGCGGGGCTGCGAAGCGAAGCACGCCCCGGCCGCGCAACTCCCGGTAAAATAGCGGGTTGTCATTCATTCCGGCTGCCCGCCCAATTCCCGTGTTCAGTTCCCTTTATCCGCTGGCCCGCGCATCCCTGTTCAAGATGGATGCGGAAGACGCTCACCACCTCACGCTGCGCGCGCTCGGCGCGGCCGGCCGCACCGGCCTCGCCTGCGCGCTGTCGTCCCGCGTGCCCGACGCGCCGCGCACCGTGATGGGGCTCACGTTCCGCAACCCGGTCGGCCTCGCGGCCGGCCTCGACAAGGACGGCGCGGCCATCGACGGCCTCGCGGCGCTCGGCTTCGGCTTCATCGAGGTCGGCACGGTCACGCCGCGGCCGCAGCCCGGCAACCCGCGCCCGCGGATGTTCCGCCTGCCGCAGGCCGAAGCGCTGATCAACCGGATGGGCTTCAACAACCACGGCGTCGACCAGTTCGTGAAGAACGTCCAGGCCGCTCGCTATCGCGGCATCCTCGGCCTGAACATCGGCAAGAACGCCGATACGCCGATCGAACGCGCGGCCGAGGACTACCTGTACTGCCTCGAGCGCGTGTACCCGTTCGCGAGCTACGTGACGATCAACATCTCGTCGCCGAACACGAAGAACCTGCGCCAGCTGCAGGGCGCGGGCGAGCTCGACGCGCTGCTCGCGGCGCTCAAGGACAAGCAGCAGCGCCTCGCCGACCTGCACGGCAAGCTCGTGCCGCTCGCGCTGAAGATCGCGCCCGATCTCGACGACGAACAGGTCAAGGAAATCGCCGACACGCTGCTGCGCCACAAGATCGAAGCGGTGATCGCCACCAACACGACGCTGTCGCGCGCGGCCGTCCAGGGCCTGCCGCATGCGGACGAAGCCGGCGGCCTGTCGGGCCGCCCGGTGTTCGATGCGTCGAACGAAGTGATCCGCAAGCTGCACGCCGAAGTCGGCAGCGCAGTGCCGATCATCGGCGTCGGCGGCATTTTCTCGGGCGAGGACGCCCGGGCGAAGCTCGCGGCCGGCGCGTCGCTGGTCCAGCTTTATACGGGCTTCATCTACCGCGGCCCCGCGCTCGTCGCCGAATGCGTGAAGGCGATCGCCCGCGAGCGCACCGCGTAAGTTATATAGGCGTAAACAAACGATATTTATCGATCGATTGCATTTTTGCTATCATCGCTCGCACTATCAGAACAGGAGCCCCCGCCGGGGCAAGGAAGCTCACACGATGAAATTTTCGCTGCTGAAGAAGCTGCTGGTTGCCGGCCTGATCGGCACGTCGTTCGCCGCCGCCACCGCGCATGCGGCCGACCTCCTCGACCAGGTGAAACAACGCGGCACGCTGCGGATCGGCCTCGAAGGCACGTTCCCGCCGTTCAACTCGAAGAATCCGCAAGGCGAGCTGGTCGGCTTCGACGTCGACATCGCGAAGGCCGTCGCCGCGAAGCTCGGCGTGAAGGCCGAGTTCGTGACGACCGAATGGAGCGGCATCATCGCGGGCCTGCAGGCCGGCAAGTTCGACGTGATCTCCAACCAGGTCGGCATCACCGACAAGCGCAAGGAGACGCTCGACTTCTCGCCCGCGTACACGTACTCGTCCGCGCAACTGATCCAGCGCAAGGACGACTCGCGTGACTTCAAGTCGCTGGAAGACCTGAAGGGCAAGAAGCTCGGCGTCGCGCTCGGCACGAACTACATGGACATGGCGAAGTCGGTGCCCGGCATCGACGTGAAGACGTACCCGGGCGCGCCCGAGTATCTGCGCGATCTCGCGGCCGGCCGTCTCGACGCCGCGCTGAACGACCGCCTGATGCTCGCGTACCTGACGAAGAATTCGCAGCTGCCGCTGCGCCCGGGTGCGAACGTCGGCTCGGCGAACCCGTCGGGCATCCCGTTCAAGAAGGGCAACCCGAAGTTCCAGAAGGCGATCGACGACGCGATGGCGCAACTCGAGGCCGACGGCACGTTCACGAAGATCTCGGACAAGTGGTTCGGCATCGACGTGACGAAGCCGATCAAGTAAGCACGCCTGCATTTCCCGCCTGACGGCGGGCCGGACAGGGCGGCATCCGCAACGATGCCGCCCTTTGCTTTATTCGTCCGGTTTATGATTGCGCTTTCGCGCACGCATCCGATTCGTATTCCATGTCGACAACGTCCCTGCTCGTCCAATCGCTGCCGGTGCTCGCCCAGGGCGCCGTACTGACCGTCAAGTTCGCCGTGCTGTCGATGGTGTTCGGCCTGCTCGGCGCCGTCGTGCTCGCGATGATGGGCATCCGGCAAAGCGAGCCGCTCGAAGGCTTCGAACGCATCTGGGTCAACGCGCTCGCGGGCCTCGCGCGCGCGTACGTGAGCCTGATGCGCGGCACGCCGCTGCTGGTGCAGATCTTCGTCATCTACTACGGGCTGCCGAGCCTCGGCATCTCGCTCGACCCGACGCCGGCCGGCGTCATCGCGCTGTCCGCGAACGTCGCGGCTTACATGTCCGAAAGCATGCGCGGCGCGATCAATGGCGTTCACCGCGGCCAGTGGCTCGCGTCGTACAGCCTCGGGCTGTCGTGGGGGCAGACGCTGCGCTACGTGATCGGCCCGCAGGCGCTGCGCATCGCGGTGCCGAGCCTGTCGAACAGCCTGATCAGCCTGATCAAGGACACGTCGCTGGTGTCCGTGATCACCGTGACCGAACTGCTGCGCAGCGCGCAGGAAGTGATCGCGGCGACCTATCAGCCGCTGCCGCTCTATCTCGCGGCCGCGGCCGTGTACTGGATCCTGTGCCAGATCCTCGAATGGGTGCAGCGCTGGTACGAAAAGCGCCTGTCGCTGCCATCGCGGCACTGAGCGCACGCCATCCGCCGGGCCGCGCACGCGGGCCCGGCACCTGCGTTCCCGCCTACTCGCCCGAATAGCGCACGCCGAGCACGGCGCGCGCCGCATCGGTCATCGCGATCATCTGCCGCGAATGTTCGTGCGTCATGATCGGGCTTTCGGTTTCGCCCGCGCGCAGCAGGTCGCAGAAATGCGCGGTCTCGTAGTTCAGCCCGCCGCCTTCGGCCGGCGCGTCGAGTTCGACGGTGCGCCCGTCCGCATAGCGGATCGTTGCGCGCGCCGGATTCCACCACTTCTCGTGAATCGTCACGTGCCCGCCGGCCGCGGCGATCAGCGCGTCTCCGCGGCCCATCACGTCGAGCCCGCAAAAGAGCTGCGCGATCCCGCCGTTCGCATGCAGGCTGTTCAGGCTCGCGAACATGTCGACACCCGTCGCGCCGACGCGGCCGAGCGTCTGCACGTCGTGCGCCGCGCCGAGCCAGTCGACCGCGAGAAACGCCTCGTATATCCCGATATCGAGCAGCGCGCCACCCGCGCGATCGAGGCGATAGACGGAATGGTCGCCAGGTACCGACGACGATGCGCACCCCGCGCGCACAAGCCGGATCTCGCCGATCGGATCGGCACGCAAGTGCGCACGCAGCTGGCGGTACAGCGGAAAGAACGGCGGCTTCATCGCTTCCATGAAGAGCCGTCCGGCGTCGCGTGCCGCACGCAGCACGGTGTCGAGTTGCGCCGCATTCAGCGTCGCGGGCTTTTCGCACAGCACGGCCTTGCCGGCGGCAAGCGCGGCCAGCGTGTACTGCGCGTGACTGTCATGGAGCGTCGCGATGTAGACCGCGTCGATATCGCTCGCGAGGAGCGCTTCGAGGCTCGCGGCAGGCGTGCCGCCGCATGTCTCGCAAAAGGCTGCCGCTGCGTCGGCGCGGCGGGCCCAGGCACCGGCGAGCGTGGCCCCCGGCACGTGCGCGAGGCTTTGCGCGAAGCGGCGCGCGATGCTGCCTGCGCCGACGATGCCGAAGCGCACCGGGCGGTGGTCGTTGTCGTTCATCCTGATCTTCCGTGTCGGTCGTATGACGGTGGCCGGCACGCTGCCGACCGGCCGTCATGATAAACGGCTCGCCGGCACACGGATGAGCGACGCGAGCAGGTTCAGGCGCGCATGGGCACGTCGACGGAGAAATCGCGCGAGATCTCGTCGGCGCTGAAATCGATCAGCGCGAGCGAGGCCGCTTCGGCTTCGCGCGGATCGCGCCGCTCGATCGCATCGACGACACGCGCATGCGCCTTCACCGCGATTTCGTGCGCGCCTTCCTTCTGCACGACGCGCGGATTCACGAGACGCACCGCCCCGCGCACGATCGCCGCCATCTGCTGGAAGAACTGGTTGCCGCTCGCCTGCACGATTCGCGTGTGCAGCAACTCGTCCGCCGTGTCGTAGCCGGGATCGCCGGGCTGCAGCACCTTGAACGCATCGAACGCTTCACGGATCCCCGCGATGTCGGACGCCGTCGCACGCACGGCCGCCTGCGCGGTCGCGCGCGGTTCGATCAGCATTCGAAATTCGATGACGTCGCGCATGAACTGCGGATCGGGTTTTGCCCGAAATCGCCAGCTCACCACGTCTTCGTCGATCATGCGCCAGTCGCGCATCGGTCGCACGCGCGTACCGACTTTCGGACGCACGTCCAGCATGTCGCGCGCAAGCAACATCGACAATGCTTCCCGCATCACCGTGCGACTTACATCGAACTCTTTCGACAGCACGTCCTGCGGCGGCAAGATGCCGCCGTACTTGTCTTCGACGATACCCGAGACAAGCCCATCCATCACTTTGGCGACCAGTGACCGGTCTTTGCCCTGCTCCATGACACCTCCCCGTGCGTCGATTTGCGAACACCTGCTCCGCAGTTCCGCCGGCCCTGGTTACTACTGTTCTTATGATCTATAAGTTGATGAGTTCGAGGATATTTCGCTATCTGGTAAACACCTGACAGGGTTATCCCTCTTCTTGATGGGGTGATTTATAAGGCTTCAAAAAAGGCCCGGGAAGCGCGCTGCGCCTGCCGGGCCCGATTTCCACAAGATTTAACCATGCAGTCCATTACAGTCGACATGCCGTCAACTTCGTGCCGCTACGGACTGCTTTTCATTTCTTTCAATTAGCCGAATAAACGATCGTTTCGACGCCGTTTTCCGTGCCGAGCAAGCACAGATTCGCGCCGCGCTCGGCGAACAGGCCAACCGTCACGACGCCCGGCCATGCGTTCACCTGCGCTTCGAAGCCGCGCGGATCGGTGATCTGCAGCCCCTTCACGTCGATGATCTCGTTGCCGTTGTCGGTGATGTACGGTGCGCCGTCCTTCGTCACGCGCAGCACGGGCACGCCGCCGAGCGCGGTCACGCGCCGGCCGATCGCCGTGCGCGCCATCGGCACGACCTCGATCGGCAGCGGAAACGCGCCGAGCACCGGCACGCGCTTGCTGGCGTCCGCGATGCAGACGAACGTGTCGGCCACCGATGCGACGATCTTCTCGCGCGTGAGCGCGCCGCCGCCGCCCTTGATCATCGCGCCGCTCGCGTCGATCTCGTCGGCGCCGTCGACGTACACCTGCAGCGAGTCGACTTCGTTCAGGTCGAACACCTTGATGCCGTGCGATTTCAGGCGTTCGGTCGTGGCGACGGAGCTCGACACGGCGCCGCGATAGCGCGACTTGACGACGGCGAGTGCGTCGATGAAGCAGTTGGCGGTCGAGCCGGTGCCGACACCGATCACGGCGCCTTCCGGCACGTTCTGGATCACATAATCGGCGGCGGCCTGGCCGACGAGGCGTTTGAGTTCGTCTTGAGTCATGGCGTGGTAATGCTGCGGGATTGCGGAAAACCGCCAGTTTACCGGACTCGGATGACGGCCCGCGTTTTTCGGCGCGCGGTGCGCCGTGCGTTCAGGGTGCGCCCGCCTCGGGCGCGTTGTCCGCCGGTTGCGCGTCGGGGAAGTATTTGTCGAGCAACGCCTGCGCGATCGCGTCGCTTTCGGCGTCCGGATTGCCCGCATAGTCGGACGGCCGGAAATGCATCTGGAACGCTGCGAATACGCGCCGCGTGCGTGTGTCGAGCACGCCATCGGTCGGCACGTCGTAGCCGTAGCGCGCGAGCTTGAGCTGCAATTCGCGCACGTCGACCAGTGCGTGCGGATCGCGGCCGCCGAGCCGTGCGGCCACGGTCGTTTCGTCCGGCCATGCACCGACGCCGGCCAGTGCGAGCGCATGCCACGGGAACAGCGGCCCGGGATCGATCTTGCGTTGCGGCGCGATGTCGCTGTGCCCGACTACGCGCGTCGGCGGGATCCCGTAGCGCGCGACGATGTCCTTCGACAGGCGGGTCAGTGCATCGACCTGTTCAGGGGGATACGGCTGCCAGGTGCGATTCTGCGGATCGAGCGGGCCGCGGTTCACGTTCTCGATGCCGATCGACGCGGCGTTCAGCTCGGTCGTGCCCTGCCACTCGCTGACGCCCGCGTGCCATGCGCGCTTCGATTCCGGAACGAGCTGGTACACGACCGGCATCCCGTGTTCGACGCGCGGCTGCGGCGGCACGACATAATGCACGCTGACCGAATCGCCCGTCAGCGTGCGCAGCGACTTCGCTTCGTCGCTTTCGGTGTAATGCATCACGAGAAAGCGGATCCGCGAATCGGCACCGCGCGCGTGCAGGCTCGTGTCGGCGTAGTAGGTGCCGCGTTCGACGAGCGACGGCGACGTGCAGGCAGCCAGCAGGCATAACACGGCGCATGATGCGCCGAGGCGAAACAGGGTCATCGGTCGCGAGTTCCGGAGAACCGCGTGCTGCGTCGCATCGCGGCACGCGTCGTTCGGGTCGTCCCAGGCCCGCGCACGTCGCGCGAGACTGGCTGCGTCAGCCCTTCACGCGCCGCTGGCGTACGGCTTCGTACAGGCACACGCCGCTTGCGACCGACACGTTCAGGCTTTCCACGCTGCCGGCCATCGGGATGCTCATCACTTCGTCGCAGGTGTCGCGCGTAAGCCGGCGCATGCCTTCGCCTTCCGCGCCCATCACGAGCGCGACGGGGCCGTCGAGCTTCGTATCGTAGAGCGTCGCCGACGCCTCGTCGGACGTGCCGATGATCCATACGCCGGCTTCCTTCAGCTCGCGCAGCGCGCGTGCGAGGTTCGTCACCGTGATGTACGGCACCGTATCGGCCGCGCCGCTCGCCACCTTGGCCGCGGTCGCGTTCAGGCCGACCGCGCGGTCGCGCGGTGCGATCACCGCGTGCGCGCCGGCCGAATCGGCAACGCGCAGGCACGCGCCGAGGTTGTGCGGATCGGTGACGCCATCAAGCACGAGCAGCAGCGCCGGGCCCTGGATGCCGTCGAGCAGCTCGGACAGGTTCTGCGCGAGGGGCACGTCCTCGACACGCGCGACGACGCCCTGGTGACGCTCGGTATGGGCGAGGCCCCACAGGCGCGTTTCGTCGGCCGCGATCAGCCGCACGCCCGCTTCCTTCGCGGTGTGCAGGAAGTCCTGCATGCGGCGGTCGCGGCGCGTCTGGTCGTACAGCACCTCCGCAACCGTCGATGCATCGTGCCGCAAACGTGCGGTCACCGCATGAAAACCGTAAAGAACCTTCAGACGTGACATGACTGGAACAACCTTCGATCAAACGTGCGGCCGCGCGACGCGCGCAGCCGCGATCCATGGAAAAGGAAAGCGCCGCGTTGCCGGCCGATGACCGATGACGCGGCGTCTCTCGATACTGCAGGGCGTGCGCTTGCGCCGCCCCGAACGCTCAATACTTCTTGCGGGCGCGCGGCTTCTTCGCAGTCGGTTTCGCCGCCGCACCGCCGCTGCCGCCCTTCTTGTGCGGGGCACGCGCTTCCTTCACCGCGACGCTCGGTGCGCTTGCAGCCTTCTTGCGGCGCGGCGCGAGTTCCTCCGCCTGCGGCAGCGCGCGCACGCGCGGGCCGTTGCGATCGGCACCGGCACCGGCACCTGCGGCAGCCGGCGCGGGCGACGGGCGCGGCGCCTTCACCGGCGTGTCGCGCACGAGGCGGAAATCGATCTTGCGCGCGTCGAGATCGACGCGGCTCACCTGCACCCGCACGCGGTCCGACAGGCGATAGCGGATGCCCGTCCGTTCGCCGCGCAGCTCGTTCTTGATCTCGTCGTACTGGAAGTAGTCCGAGCCGAGTTCCGTGACGTGCACGAGACCTTCGATGAACAGCGTGTCGAGCTGCACGAAGATGCCGAACGACGTGACGCCGTTCACCATCCCGCCGTACTCCTCGCCGAGCTTGTCGCGCATGAAATAGCACTTGAGCCATGCCTCGACGTCGCGCGACGCTTCGTCCGCACGCCGCTCGTTCGCCGAGCAGTGCAGGCCGAGCTCTTCCCAGATCGCCGTGTTCGAGCGCGAGCGATTGCGCGCTTCGTCGTCGGCCTGCTGCATCGCGCGGGCGCGCGGCGACAGCGCGGTGTTCAGTTCGAAGCCCTCCGGCGCCTTCGGCGCATACTTCTTGCCGGACAGGATCGAGTAGATCGCGCGGTGCGTGAGCAGGTCGGGATAACGGCGGATCGGGCTCGTGAAGTGCGCATACGCCTCGTACGCGAGACCGAAGTGGCCGATGTTGTCCGGGCTGTAGACAGCCTGCTGCATCGAGCGCAGCAGCATCGGCTGCAGCATCTGCGCGTCGGGCCGGTCGCGGATCTGCGCCATCAGCGCCGCATAGTCGCTTGCATGCGGCTTCTCGCCGCCGCCGAGCGACAGGCCCATGCCGCGCAGGAACGCCCGCAGGTTCTCGAGCTTCTCCGGCGTCGGCCCCGCGTGCACGCGGTACAGGCCCGGATGCTTGTTGCGCTTCAGGAAGTCGGCCGCGCAGACGTTCGCGGCCAGCATGCATTCCTCGATCAGCTTGTGCGCATCGTTGCGCTGGCGCGGCACGATCTGCTCGATCTTGCCCTGCGAGTTGCAGACGATGTAGGTCTCGGTCGTGTCGAAATCGATCGCGCCGCGCTTCTGCCGTGCGGCGAACAGCGACTTGTAGACGCCGTACAGGTTCTGCAGGTGCGGCAGCAGATCCGCGCGGCGCGCGGCCTCCGGCCCCTTCGTGTTCGACAGCACGGCCGCCACTTCGGTGTACGTGAGGCGCGCAGCCGAGTGGATCACGGCCGGATAGAACTGGTACGCCTTGATCTCGCCGCGCGCGGTGATCACCATGTCGCACACGAGCACGCAGCGGTCGACCTGCGGGTTCAGCGAGCACAGGCCGTTCGACAGCTTCTCCGGCAGCATCGGGATCACGCGGCGCGGGAAATAGACCGACGTGCTGCGCTCGAGCGCGTCGGTATCGAGCCCGTTGCCAGGCTGCACGTAGTGCGATACATCGGCGATCGCGACGATCAGCCGGAAGCCGTCGCCGCGACCGACCTTGACCGGCTCGCAGTAGACGGCGTCGTCGAAGTCGCGTGCGTCCTCGCCGTCGATCGTCACGAGCGGCACGTCGCGCAGGTCGACGCGGAAACGCAGGTCGGTCGGCCGTACCTTGTCGGGCAGCGCGGCGGCTTCGTCGAGCGCCGGCTGGCTGAATTCATGCGGCACGCCGTACTTGCGCACCGCGATCTCGATTTCCATGCCCGGATCGTCGATATCGCCGAGCACTTCGACGACACGGCCGAGCGGCTGCGAATGTCGGCTCGGGAAATCGGTCAGCTCGACGACGACGACCTGCCCGACCTTCGCCTTCTTCACGTTCTGCGTGATCAGGATGTCGTGGCCGATGCGCTTGTCTTCCGGCGCGACGATCAACGCACCGTTCTCGTTGAGCAGGCGGCCGATCACGCGCTTGTTCGCGCGCTCGGTGACTTCGACGACATGCCCTTCCGGCCGGCCGCGGCGATCGTAGCCGACGATTCGCGCGAGCACGCGATCGTTGTGCATCACCTTCTGCATTTCGCCGTTCGGCAGGAACAGATCGTCCTGGCCGTCGTCGCGGATCACGAACCCGTAGCCGTCGCGATGCCCCTGCACGCGCCCGGCGACGAAATTCGACGGATGGGTCAACTGGTAGTGGCCGCGCTTGTCGAGGCGAATCTGGCCGTCGCGCTCCATCGCGGCGACACGCCGGAAGAATCCCTCGCGCTCCTGACGCTTGATCGACAATGCTTCGGCGATGTCGTTGGCAGCCAGCGGCGCATCGCTCGTACGCAGCACGCCGAGAATTTCTTCACGGCTCGGAATGGGGTACGGATATTTGCTCAAGGGTTTGTCGATGATTGTTCTCGTTGCGTTGACTGATGTGCACGGCATCAACATAGAGGTGTCCGTCAGACAGTTCTATATTGACGGCGGCGGGTCATTCTATCACCCGCCTGTGTCGCCAAATGACGGGAATGCCGCGGGCAGGCGCGACGGCGGCCGGTTTGCGATGCATCGCAAAAAAGTGTTGACACGAATAATTGGGGCGCTATAATTTCGCTTCTTTGCAGCAAGCAGCTAACTGCAAAACGTGCCCAGGTGGCGGAATTGGTAGACGCACTAGGTTCAGGTCCTAGCGGTGGCAACACCGTGGAGGTTCGAGTCCTCTCCTGGGCACCACTTATTTGAAAAGGTCGGCTTCTAGCCGGCCTTTTTTCATTTCCGGCCCAGAAAACAAGGCGGCGATTTACTCGCCGCTGAACTTGCGCAGCAACCGGCACAGCTCGTCGAATTCGGCCTTCGTGAATTTCCGCAGGCGTGCATCGAGCGCCTTCGGTGCGATCTCTGGAGTCCGCGCGGCGACCGCCGGCCCCGCTTCCGCCAGCGCGAGGTTCACGGCGCGCCGATCGCTCATGCCGCACGAACACTCGACGAGCCCCTTGCCCTCCAGATTGTCGAGCAGGCGCGTCACCAACCCCATGTCGACCCCGAGCGACTTCGACAACTCGAAAGGCGTCGTCGCGCCGCCGATCCGCATCGACAGCAGGACTTATGCCCTCCGGTCGGATCGATAGAAGAATTTATCGGTTATCGCCTGCCCGCCCCGTTGGTACGTTAGCCGGTTCGCTTCATTGCAACGAACCCAACGAGGAGCACGATTCATGACGTCGATGAACCGCCGCGTGTTCGCGCGCGCGATACTGGCCGCAGGCCTCACCGCGGCGGGCGTCCGAACGCACGCCGAGACCACGCCCGCCGCGCTGCGCATCGGCTACCAGAAATCGTCGACGCTCATCACGCTGCTCAAGACGCGCGGCACGCTCGAGCAGGCGCTTGCACCGCTCGGCCTGCGTGTGTCGTGGCACGAATTCGCGAGCGGGCTGCCGCTGACCGAAGCGCTCAACGTCGGCGCCATCGATTTCAGCGCCGACGTCGCCGACACGGTCCCGGTCTTCGCGCAGGCCGCGCATGCGCGTTTCGTGTACGTCGCGCAGGAAGCACCGTCGCCGAAGGCACAGGCGATCGTCGTCAAACAGGACAGCGCCCTGCGCACGCTCGCCGACCTCAAGGGCAAGCGCATCGCGGTCACGAAGGCGGCCGGCAGCCACTACCTGCTGCTTGCCGCGCTCGCACGCGCGAAGCTCACGCCCGCCGATACCGCGATCCACTACCTGACGCCCGCGGACGGCCGCGCGGCATTCGAGCGCGGCAGCGTGGACGCATGGATCACGTGGGATCCGTATGTCGCGTCGGTCGACCGGAATCCCGACGTGCGGATTCTGGCCGACGGCAACGGACTCGCGTCGTACCAGCGCTACTACCTCGCATCGAGCAGTTTCGCCGCCGCGCGGCCCGACGTCGTCCAGATCCTGTTCGACCAGTTGTCGCAGGCCGGCACGTGGCTGCGCGATCATCAACAGGAGGCTGCGAATACGCTCGCGCCGATCTGGGGGCTCGACGCGGCGACGATCGTGCGCGCGAACACGCGACGCAGCTACCTCGTCCGCGCGGTGGTCGCGCAACACTTCGGCGAACAGCAGAAGATCGCCGACACGTTCTTCGCGGCCGGATTGCTGCCGGCACGCGTCGATACAGGCCAGGCGCAGCACTGGAATTTCGCGGCGAAACGCGCGGATCCGGTCGGTGCGTGAGACTCCGTGGCACAAGAGCTCAATATTTTTATCGAGTCTGATGAAATTGTGTTGACAGATTTCGAAGACACGCTAGAATAGCGGTCTTCGCATCGCAGCAAGCGAAACGTGCCCAGGTGGCGGAATTGGTAGACGCACTAGGTTCAGGTCCTAGCGGTGGCAACACCGTGGAGGTTCGAGTCCTCTCCTGGGCACCACTTATTTGAAAAGGTCGGCTTCCAGCCGGCCTTTTTCTTTTTCAGGCCCGGAACATCAAACGAGATCCGGGCCGCGAATTCGAGACGCTCAACAAACGTCGCCAGCACGCATCGAGCACTTCGAGTACGCACCGGCCCCGCCCATCCGCCAGCCGGACAACCATCGAAACAGTGCCGCCCGGCCATCGACTTCAGGCGCCGTTCCAGCGTTTCGCGGCAATCGCGACGCGCTCGCCCAGCACTTCGGCCGTCTTTCGATCGCTCTCGAGAATCGCATCGCCGCCCTCGTCCGCATTCGCCTGCGCCATCGCACCGAGGAATGACCCGAGCCGATTCAGATCGTCGACCGAACCCTTACTGTTGTTGTTGCCGGGCATCAGACCGAGGCTGACCCACAGCATCTGATGCTGGGCAGCGAAGACAGCCAGTTGCTGAAGTGTCGCCAGCTTGTCGCCGCTTTGCGAGGCCGACACCGTAAAGCCGGCCGCCAGCTTGTCTCGCCACTTGCCCCAATGCTTCGACGATGCGTCCATGAAGCCCTTGAACTGCGCGGACGCGCTGCCCATGTAGGTCGGCGAACCGAAGACGATCGCCTTGGCATCGCGCTCCAGGTACTCCCAGTGTTCGTCGATCGCGTCGACAGGGATCAGCTTGACCGACGCACCGTCGACTTTCTCGACACCACGAGCGACTGCGTCCGCAATGACGGCTGCATGGCCGTAGCCGCTATGAAAAACCACTGCGATTTCAGGCATGAGGAACTCCTTGTCGCGGACAATTCCGCAAAAAAACGTTACCGCGATAGCAACATAAATGATCGTAATGCAAATATCTTCACCTGCATGTGTCGCGCGCCCCATTGCGGCAGCCGACTACACGATGCGCGCGGTGCCGCCAAGCGAGCGGACAAAAGCGGCATAGAGCGGCGGTGCCTGCCTGTATTCGCGAGTCAGCGCGGCACGACAGGCACGCACCAACGATAATTTCTCCGGCGACAAACTGGAACCTGCGTTCAGGAAATTCGCTCGCTCCCTCCGGCGGCAATCCTTCGCACCGGGATCGTCCCGGCAGCGATACCCGGACACTGCGAATCCGGCACGCGCCTCTTTCTCGTCCCACTCAAAAGCCGCACAAAATCTGTTGACAGGCCGTTCGGGCACGCTATAATTGCGGTCTTTCGCATCGCAGCAAGCGAAACGTGCCCAGGTGGCGGAATTGGTAGACGCACTAGGTTCAGGTCCTAGCGGTGGCAACATCGTGGAGGTTCGAGTCCTCTCCTGGGCACCATCTGTTTTCTAAAAAGGTCGGCTTCTAGCCGGCCTTTTTTCATTTCCGGCCCCGCATCATTCACACCTTCCTGTTGATCCACTCGGTGTGGCATCACCTTCCCGTGCCATCTTCAAGACGGACAAATCGTCGCCCCTTCCACGGCGAGCGCCCGCCAAGCGAATTCCAAAGCGTTCGCCCCCGATTCTGCGACCCATCCCCATTTCCCGAGATCCGCCCCGCCACCCCTCATCCACGGCAAAAACCGGGATTTCCCTAGGCTGACATGACGGCGCTCACGCGGTTAAATAAATCAACGTGATTTATTTAATGCGCCACCAAGCGGCGCAACATGGAAGGAGACGCCATGAGAAGCCCGCACATCGGCCAGGGAAGCAATTCGGCCAACGTGCGCCGTTACAACGAGCGCCTGCTGCTGAAGACGCTGCGCCGCGCCGGCAGCGCGTCCAAGGCCGACCTTGCGCGTCTCGCGAGCATGACGGGCACGGCGGTCGGCAGCATCATCTCGTCGCTCGCCGACGCGAAGCTGATCGAATTCGCGGGTCGCACCGAAGGCCAGCGCGGCCAGCCGGCATCGTTGATCCGCCTCGACCCGCGCGGCGCGTTCGGCATCGGCGTCCATCTCGACCGGATGCGCATCGAGACGGCGCTCGTCAACTTCTCGGGCGACGTGCTCGGCCGCCGCTCGCACGACACGCTGCTGCCTCCGCCCGCCGACGTGCTCGAGATCGTGCGTCACGACATCGAAGCGATGCAGGCCCTGCTCCCCGACCACGAACGTGCCCGCCTGACCGGCATCGGCGTCGCGCAGCCGTACAACCTCGGCGCGTGGATGCGCGAACTCGGCCTCGCGCCCGACACGTTCCGCGCATGGGAAGACGTCGATTTCGCGAGCGACCTCGGTCGCGCGGTGTCGCTGCCCGTGTTCGGCGAAAACGACGGCAACGCGGCCGCGATCGCCGAGCTGTTCTACGGATACGGCCGGCAGTGCGACGACTTCGTCTACCTGTTCATCGGGCCGGCGATCGGCGGCGGCATCGCGATCGACGGCGACTGCCTGCGCGGCGTGACCGGCAATGCAGGCGACATCGCCGTGATTCCCGTGCCGCCGAGCCGGCTGGCATCCGCGCCGCCGCCGCGCGGCCCGTGGGACATCCTGCTCGCGCGCGCCTCGCTGCACGCGCTCGTGCGCCATCTGCGCCATCACGGCGAGACGGTCGAGAACCGCGCCGATCTCGAAGCCTGCATCGCCCGCGGCCTGCCGGCAGTCGACGAATGGATCGACGACTGCGTCGATGCGCTCGCGCCGGCGTTGCGCGCGGTGCTGTGCGTGGTCGATGCGCCGGTAGTCGTGATCGACGCCGATACCGACGCGGGCCTGCTCGACGCGGTCACGACGCGCCTGCGCTCGGCACTGGTTGCCACCGCGCCCGAAGCGCGCGGCACGCCGACGCTCGTGCGCGGCACGTTCGGCGCCGACGCTGGTGCGATCGGCGCGGCCACGCTGCCGATGTTCTTCAACTTTTCCCCGCGGGCCGGCATCCTCAAAGGCGCCCGCACCGACTCGCAGGAGGTCAACCATGTCGCGGTCTGAGTCGCCCCGCCCGCTGCTCGAAATGCGCCGGATCAGCAAGACGTTCCCGGCCGTGCGCGCACTGGACAATGTCAGCCTGACCGTCTATCCGGGCGAGATCCACTCGCTGATGGGCGAGAACGGCGCCGGCAAATCGACGCTGATGAAGATCCTGTCGGGTGCGTATCGCGCCGACGCCGGCGGCGAAATCCTGATCGACGGCGAACGCATCGACATCGACGGCCCGCTCGCCGCGCGCGATGCCGGTGTCGCGGTGATCTACCAGGAGCTGTGCCTGTCGCCTAACCTGACCGTCGCGGAAAACATCTACGTCGGCCGCGAACTGCGGCGCGGCAACCGGCGCTGGGGCACGATCGACCGCGCGGCGATGGCGCGCGGCTGCCAGGACGTGCTCGCGCGCCTCGGCGCATCGTTCGGGCCCGAAACGCTCGTCGACACGCTGTCGATCGCCGAACAGCAGCTCGTCGAGATCGCGCGCGCCGTGCACACCCGCGCACGCATCCTCGTGATGGACGAGCCGACGACGCCGCTGTCGTCGCGCGAAACCGAGCACCTGTTCCGCCTGATCCGCCAGTTGCGCGAGGAAGGTCTCGCGATCATCTACATCAGCCACCGGATGGCGGAAATCTACGAACTGTCCGACCGCGTGTCGGTGCTGCGCGACGGCGCATACGTCGGCACGCTCGAACGCGAATCGCTGTCGGCCGAGCGTCTGGTCGCGATGATGGTCGGCCGCGACATCTCCGGCTTCTACAAGAAGGAACACGCGCCGTACGACCCCGGCCACCTGCTGATGTCGGTGCGCGACATCGCCGACGGCGCGCGCGTGCGCGGCTGCAGCCTCGACCTGCATGAGGGCGAGGTGCTCGGCATCGCCGGGCTCGTCGGCGCGGGCCGCACCGAACTCGCGCGGCTGATCTTCGGCGCCGAACCGCGCGTGCGCGGCGACGTGAAACTGGGCGATCGCACGTTCGGTGCGCACTCGCCGCGCGACGCTATCGACGCGGGCCTCGTCTACCTGACCGAAGACCGCAAGCGCCAGGGCCTGTTCCTCGACATGAGCGTGCGCGACAACATCAACATTTCCGTCTGCAACCGCGACGCACGGCTCGGCGCGCTCGACCTCGCTCGCGGCGCCGAACGCGCGCGCGACGCGATTTCCTCGCTGTCGATCCGCGTACCCCACGCGAACGTCAACGTCGGCGCGCTGTCGGGCGGCAACCAGCAGAAAGTGCTGCTGTCGCGCCTGCTGGAGACGAAGCCGCGCGTGCTGATCCTCGACGAACCGACACGCGGCGTCGACATCGGCGCGAAATCCGAGATCTACCGGATCATCAACGAACTGGCCCGTGCCGGCGTGGGCGTGATCGTGATCTCGAGCGAGCTGCCTGAGATCATCGGCGTCGCCGACCGCGTGCTCGTGATGCGCGAAGGCGAGATCGCGGGCGAACTCGGCGGCCACACGCACACGCCCATTACGCAGGAAGCAATCATCGCGCTGGCCACCGGCTCGCAGGCCGAACTCGCCGACGCGCACTGAGCCGCGCTCTTTCACTTGACTCTTACATTCAGGCTACCGAAATGATCAACCCGACCAAACAGCGGAACCTCGCTTCCGCGACGGCCCATCCGGTGGGCGATCGTACTCCCCAGTTGCGCGTCGCCGATCATCGCGCACGCATGCAGTCGCTGATACGCACCGCCGGCATGCTGCCGGTGCTGCTGGTCCTGTGCATCGGCTTCGGCTTCCTGACCGACGGCTTCTTCACGCTGCAGAACCTGTCGATCGTCACGCAGCAGGCGTCGATCAACATCGTGCTCGCCGCCGGCATGACCTTCGTGATCCTGACGGGCGGCATCGACCTGTCGGTCGGCTCGGTGCTCGCCGCCGCGGCCGTCGCCGCGCTGATCGCGTCGACCATTCCCGGCTGGGGCTGGCTAGGCGTACCCTTCGCGCTCGTCGTCGGCCTCGTGTTCGGCGCGATCAATGGCGGGCTGATCTCGTTCCTGCGCCTGCCGCCGTTCATCGTCACGCTCGGTGCGATGACGGCCGTGCGCGGCGTCGCGCGCCTGATCGGCAACGACACGACCGTGTTCAATCCGCAGTTGCCGTTCGCGTTCATCGGCAACGGCACGATCCTCGGTGTGCCGTGGCTCGTCGTGATCGCGTGCGCGGTGATCGCGATCTCGTGGTTCATCCTGCGCCGCACGGTGCTCGGGATGCGGATCTATTCGGTCGGCGGCAATCCGGAAGCCGCACGCCTGTCGGGCATCAACGTGCGGGCGATCCAGATGTTCGTGTATGCGGCGTCGGGGCTGCTCGCGGGCCTCGGCGCGGTGATGTCGGCCGCGCGGCTCTATGCGGCCAACGGCCTGCAGCTCGGCCAGTCCTACGAACTCGACGCGATCGCCGCGGTGATCCTCGGCGGCACGAGCTTCGTCGGCGGCGTCGGCTCGATCGTCGGCACGCTGATCGGCGCACTGATCATCGCAGTACTGACGAACGGACTCGTGCTGCTCGGCGTGTCCGACATCTGGCAATACATCATCAAGGGGCTCGTGATCATCGGCGCCGTCGCGCTCGATCGCTACCGCCAGCGCGATTCGGCGCGCACCTGACACCCTTCCCGTCCATTCAACCTTGCGGCGCAGGCAAGCACGCCTGCGTCGATCCGCCAACAGACCTCACGGAGACACAACGACATGTTCAAGCACAAAGCCGCCCTGACCGCCGTCGCCTGCGCGCTCGCATTCGGCGCTTCCGCCGCGCACGCAGCCGACAAGCCGCTCAAATCGATCGGCGTCACGGTCGGGTCGCTCGGCAACCCGTATTTCGTCACGATCGTCAAGGGCGCCGAAGCGCGTGCCAAACAGCTCAACCCGAACGCGAAGGTCACCGCGGTCTCGGCCGACTATGACCTGAACAAGCAGTTCACGCAGATCGACAACTTCATCTCTGCGCACGTCGACATGATCCTGCTCAACGCGACGGATCCGAAGGCGATCGAGCCGGCGGTGAAGAAGGCGCAGGCGGCCGGCATCACGGTCGTCGCGGTCGACGTCGCGGCCGCCGGCGCGAACGCGACCGTGCAGACCAACAACGTGAAGGCCGGCGAGCTGGCGTGCGACTACCTCGCGAAGAAGCTCAACGGCAAGGGTAACGTGATCATCGAGAACGGCCCGCAGGTGTCGGCCGTGATCGATCGCGTGAACGGCTGCAAGGCCGTGCTCGCGAAGAACCCGGGCATCAAGCTGCTGTCGAGCGACCAGGACGGCAAGGGTTCGCGCGAAGGCGGGATGAACACGATGCAGGGCTACCTGACGCGCTTTCCGAAGCTCGACGGCGTGTTCACGATCAACGACCCGCAGGCGATCGGCAGCGATCTCGCGGCGAAACAGCTGAACCGCCCGAACATCGTGATCACGTCGGTCGACGGTGCACCCGACATCGAAGTCGCGCTCAAGTCCAACACGCTCGTGCAGGCGTCGTCGAGCCAGGACCCGTGGGCGATGGCGCAGCAGGCCGTCAACGTCGGCTACGGGATCATGAACGGCCAGAAGCCGGCCAATCCGATGATCCTGATCGAGCCGACGCTCATCACACGCGACAACGTGAAGACCTACAAGGGCTGGAGCTCCCCGCGCTGATCGCGCCACTCGCCCGCGGAACCGGGCGGAGCCGGGCCACGTCGCCGCGCGCGACGGCCGGCGCCGCCCGCCCGCTCGCATCAACCGCTGCACGGCCCGGTCACCGGGCATCAACATGACGACGACGTTCCCCCGCCTGATCGTATTCGGCGAAGCGCTGACCGATTTCATCCGCGACGACGCACAGCACTGGCACAGCGTCGCCGGCGGCTCATGCTGGAACGTCGCGCGCGTCGGCGCGCGACTCGGCGTGCCGACGGCCTTCGCAGGCACGGTCAGCCGCGACATCTTCGGCGACGAGCTGATGCGCAAAAGCGCCGACGCCGGGCTCGACATGCGTTTCATCCGGCAGGTCGACCGCGCGCCGCTGCTCGCGATGGTCGTGTCGAAGCAGCCGCCCCACTATTTCTTCATCGGCGAGAACAGCGCCGATCTCGCGTTCGACCCGGCAGACCTGCCCGCCGGCGCACTCGACGCAGCCGAGATCGTGCACATCGGCTCGCTCGGCGTCGTGCGCGAGCCGCTCGCGTCGCGCCTGATCGAGGCGGCACAGGCCGCGCGCGCGGCCGGCAAGCGAATCTCGTTCGATCCGAACTACCGTGCGCCGATGGCCGCGCCGTCGTATCGCGACACGCTGCGCCGGCTGGCCGCGCTCGCCGACTGGATCAAGGTATCCGACGAGGATCTTCACGGGCTGTTTCCCGAGCTCGACGAAACGGCTGCCCTCGCGCAACTGCGCGCGTGGGCGCCCGATGCAACGATGCTCGTCACGCGCGGCGCATCCGGCATGCAGCTCCTGCATCGCGACACAGTGCTGTTTCAGCCCGCGTTCCCGACCGAGGTCGCCGACACGGTCGGCTGCGGCGACGCCAGCGTCGGCGGCTGGCTCGCGAGCCAGCTTGCGCGACCCGATGCATCGGCCGCCGAGCATCTGCGCTACGCGGCCGCGTGCGCGGCGGTCGCCTGTGCGCACGCAGGCGCCTATGCGCCGACGGCTGCGGAAGTGGCCGGCATGATCGATCGCGCTGCCAACGCCGTGCTGTCGCAATAGACCGCGCCGACGCGCCACCCCATCACGCGGCAGTCGTTCCGCTGCTGCCGTCCGGCGGCATGCCGGCCTGCAGCAGTTGCAGACTTTCGTCGACGCTCAGTTCGGACATCGAGCCGTCGTGCAGCGTATCGTCCGCCGCGCGGCGCAATGCGTGCAGCGCGTGCATCTTGAGCCGCACGACCGCGAGCCGCAGCCCGCGCGCCGTGCATTCGGCCGCGAACGTGCGCAACGATTCGATCGTCGTGCCGTCGACATCCGGCGTTTCCTCGAGGCTCAGCATCACGGTATGCGTATCCGGCGCCGCCTTCATCAATGCGCGCACGCGATTCAGCATCCGGTCCGCGTTCGCGAAGAACAGCTGCGCCTCGGGCCGCACGATCAGCACGCCCGGCACCGGCTTCGCGTCGGCATGGCTCGCGACGTCGACGAAGTCATGGCTGTCGCGCAGCCGGCCGAGCACGCTGACGTTCGGCTCGGACAGCTTGCGCAGCGTCAGCAGCAGGCTCACGCCGATGGCCGCCAGCAGCCCGTGCAGCACTCCCAGCACGAGCACCGCGAGCAGCGCGGCGATCACGACGAGCCGGTCGCGGTGCCAGTCCCAGTATGGCCGGAATACGGTTGGATGCAGCGAATGGCTGACCGCGAAGATCACGATCGCCGCAAGCACGGGCTCGGGCGTGCGCGCGAGCTGCGGCAGCAGCAGCCAGACGATCAGCGCGACCACGCCGGCTGCCCACAGGCTGGCGAAGCGCGACTGCGCACCGGCCGCCTCGTTCGCCGACGTCGCCGAATAGCCGGCGCCGACCGGCATCCCGTGCAGCAGGCCCGACACGAGGTTCGCGCAGCCGAGCGCGACGAGGTCGCGGTTCGGCGACACGCTGTCGCCATGCTTCAGCGCGAAATTGCGGATCGATCCGTACGACTCCGCGTACAGGATCAGCATCAGCGCGAACGCGAGTTCGACCGTCTGCATCCACGCGTTGCGGTCGAGTTGCGGCAGGCCGAATTCGATGTGCCGGAAATCGATGTGGCCGACGATCGCGATCCCGTATCGCTGCCAGTCGATCGCATAGCCGGCCGCGATCGACAGCACGATCACGACGAGCGTCGCGGGCACGCGCGAGCGGCGCCCGAGCACGAACAGCAGCGCCAGCGCGGTCGCGCCGAGCACGGCACTCGCGAGGTTCGCATGCGGTGCGCCGGTGATCAGGTCGAGCGCAACATGCGGCGCATCGCTGTGCTGCACGGAAATCGCGAGAATCTTCGGCAACTGCTTGATGACGATCGTCAGTGCGAGCCCGAACGTGAAGCCGCGCAGCACGGGCCGCGCGACGAAGTCCGACATGCCGCCGAGCCGCGCGGCACCCGCCAGGATGAACAGCATGCCCGTCATCGCGACCAGCGCAGCCGCAAGCGCGAGCTGTGCGGCAAGCGCCATTCCCGATTCCGCGAGCACCGTGGCCGCGAGCACGGCAGCCGACGACGACGTCGACGACACGATCGCGAAGCGGCTGCTGCCCGTGAACGCATAGACGACGAGCCCCGACAGCAGTGCGATGAGGCCGGCCTGCGGCGGCAGGTTGGCCAGCCCCGCATACGCGACCGCCTCGGGAATCAGCAGGCCCGCGATCGACAGGCCGGCCAGCGCATCGAGGCCGACGCGCCGCATGCGCGGCGGCGAGGCCGCGTCGAGCGCGGAGAAATGGTCGGCATGCTGCGGGCCGGCGTCGGGGCGGATCGGGGCGGTCGTCATGGAACGGTCGGCGCGGTGCGCCGGTCAGGGTTTGACGGCGATGATGCCCGACCAGCCGGGCAGATAACGCGCATCCTGGTCGTGCGCGCGGCGCAGCGCGGCGTCGAGCGCCTTCGCGAAGTTCTTGCGGATCTGGTCGAGCGACACGTGCTGGCGCAGGTAATCGGCCCACAGGAATTCGCTGAACGGCGTCGCATCCTTCGCGTAGCCGCCCGCGGTGCGCAGTTCGCCTGCGAGGCTGCGGTACGGATCGTCCTCGAGCCCCGTCAACGCCTTCGGCAAATGCGCATAGTCGCGGCGCGACCCGTCCGCGCCGAACGGATGCACCCACTGGTTGTGCTCCATCATCCGCCAGAAGATCGTGTCGTCGAGCCAGGACAGATCCTTCAGCAGCATCGCATTCACGCGCGACTCGCCCTCCTCGATCAGCGCGAGGCCGAGATGGTGGTGATCGGTGATGTAGTGCAACCCGTCCGGGCCGATGACGGCGGGGAACCAATGCGACTCGATCGCGGCCTTGCGCGCACGCTTGTCGAGCGTCTTCCAGTGCTTGCGCTTTGCCTTGACTTCGCGATAGCCGACCGTCATCTGCGTCGGACGCAGCGCGTCGAGCCGGACGGGAATGAGATGAACGTCTCTGCCGAGTGCCATGGTCGTACCCCATGTTGCGAAATTCCGGCAACGATACTCCTGATCGCGCGAGCCGTTAATACGTCATGACCTCGATACCTATCCGATTGACGATCTCTGACAACCGCGCACGCATGTGCACGACGCCGCGCTACGCGCGCAGATCGTTGCGCTCGAGACGATGGCGAATGTAAGGAATGCCGTCGTGCACGACGCTCACGCGACGCATCCCGAGCTTGCGCGCGACGTTCAGCGAACCGCTGTTGGCCTCGGCGATATCGGCAATCACGCGCGGCAGGCGCACGGTATCGAATGCGTGCCGCACGACGGCGGCCGCGGCCTCGCTCGCGATGCCGCGCCCCCATGTCGTGCGCACCAGCCGCCAGCCGATCTCGACGTCGCGCGCACCGTCCGCATAGTCGGGAATCAGCAGGACCCAGCCGATGAACGCATCGGGTGCGGCCTTCTCGAAGATCGACCAATAGCCGAGTCCCGGCGGATAGTCGCGCGTGATCCGGTGCGTGACGAAGCGGCGATGCTCGACGGGATCGTGCCACGGGCCCGCGATATGCCGCGTCACCTCGGGATCGCGATCCATCGCGATGCACGCGTCGAGGTCGGCCAGCACGCGCGGACGCAGCCACAGCCTGGCGGTTTCGAGCACAGGCAGCGCGGCATCGGAACGTTCGTTCATCGGGACTCCTGATTCGGTGACGATGCGCATCGAGCGCATTACAGAACAAATACAAAAAGCTTCCGGAATGATACAGATGCCTGTCGCCGGTCCGGCGCGGCTCCGTTTCCGTTTCCGCAACAGTTCATTTCGTAGGGATTATTCCCGATTCGGCGCTATCGCGCCCCACATCGCATGGCGCGGCGGCCTACACTCGATCAGTGCCCGCGCACCGCGCGCAAGCCGGGCCGGCATCCGCATGCACATCGTGAGCGCGCAAGCCAACGAGGAGACCTCGGACATGAGCTGGACCCGCGAACAACGCAACGTCACGATCGCCGCCTACCTGGGCTGGACGCTCGACGCGTTCGATTTTTTCCTGATGGTTTTCGTGCTGAAGGACATCGCCGCCGAATTCGCGTCGACGATCCCCGCCGTTGCGTTCGCGCTCACGCTGACGCTCGCGATGCGCCCGCTCGGCGCGCTGATCTTCGGCCGGCTCGCCGACCGCTTCGGCCGCCGCCCGACGCTGATGGTCAACATCGCGTGTTATTCGCTGCTCGAGCTCGCGTCGGGTTTCGCGCCGAGCCTGACCGCGCTGCTGGTGCTGCGCGCGCTGTTCGGCATCGCGATGGGCGGCGAATGGGGCGTCGGCTCCGCGCTGACGATGGAAACCGTGCCGACCCATGCACGCGGCTTCGTGTCGGGCCTGCTGCAGGCCGGCTATCCGAGCGGCTACCTGCTCGCGTCCGTCGTGTTCGGCCTCCTCTACCAGTACATCGGCTGGCGCGGCATGTTCATGGTCGGCGTGCTGCCCGCGCTGCTCGTGCTGTACGTGCGCACGCACGTGCCCGAATCGCCGGCGTGGAAACAGATGGAGAAACGCCCGCGCCCGAGCCTCGGGGCCACGCTGAAGCAGAACTGGAAGCTCACGATCTACGCGATCGTGCTGATGACCGCGTTCAACTTCTTCTCGCACGGCACGCAGGATCTCTATCCGACGTTCCTGCGCGAACAGCATCACTTCGATCCGCATACCGTGTCATGGATCACGATCGTGCTGAACATCGGCGCGATCGTCGGCGGGCTGTCGTTCGGTGCGATCTCGGAACGGATCGGCCGCCGCCGCACGATCTTCATCGCCGCGCTGATCGCTCTGCCCGTGCTGCCGCTGTGGGCGTTCTCGAGCGGCCCGGTTGCCCTCGCCGCGGGTGCGTTCCTGATGCAGATCTCGGTACAGGGCGCGTGGGGCGTGATTCCGGTCCACCTGAACGAGATCTCGCCCGACGAGATCCGCGCGACCTTCCCCGGCGTCGTCTATCAGCTCGGCAACCTGCTCGCGTCCGGCAACGCGACGATGCAGGCATCGCTCGCCGTGTCGCACGACAACAATTACAGCTTCGCGCTCGCACTCGTGGCCGGCACCGTCGCCGTCGCGATCGCCGTGCTGATCCTGTTCAGCCGCGAGCGGCGCGGCATCGACATGACGCAATCGGTCAATACGCGTAGCGCGGTCGGCTGAACCCGCGCATTGACGCATCGCACCATCGCGCGCGCCCCGTCCCGCCGGGGTTGCGCGCCGCGCTTTCCGCAGATGCACATCGAACTAGAGGAATTTGACCAGATTCCCCACTTGCCCGCTCCGCCCGCGTTTTTTTATCTTAATAAAAACGACTGTTTGAATCAGACAATCAAATCACCTGTTCGCGGCCGGGCGACCGGCATGGGAGGCGGAACATGGCAGTAAGTCAGGAGGGGCGGCCATCCGCGGGACGGCCGTCCGGGGCGAGATCATCCGGCCCTCGGCAGACCGGCGGGACGAAGGCGCGCATCCTCGATGCGGCCGAGGACCTGTTCATCGAGCATGGCTTCGAGGCGATGTCGATGCGACAGATCACGTCGCGCGCGGCGGTCAACCTCGCGGCGGTCAACTACCACTTCGGCAGCAAGGAAGCGCTGATCCACGCGATGCTGTCGCGTCGGCTCGATCAGCTCAACCAGGAGCGCCTCGGCATCCTCGACCGCTTCGATGCGCAGCTCGGCACGCGCATCACCTGCGAGCACGTGCTCGGCGCGATGTTCATTCCCGCGCTGAAGGCATCGCGCAACCCGGAACGCGGCGGGCCCGGGTTCCTCCGGCTGATCGGCCGCGCGTACACCGATCCGTCGCCGTTCGTGCGCAACTTCCTGACCGCGCACTACGCGAGCGTCGCGGGCCGCTTCTTCGACGCGTTCCAGCGCGCGTTGCCGCACCTGCCGCGCACGGAGCTCGGCTGGCGGCTGCACTTTGCGATCGGCGCGCTGTCCGGCGCGCTCGCGGGTGGCGAAACGGAAAGCCTGATCGACGAGTTCTCGCAAGGCCGCACGATGAACGACGTGCAGATGATCGCGCGGCTGTCGTCGCTGATCGTCGCCGCGCTGAAGGCGCCGATGCCCGACAGCGCGCAACTGTCGATTTTCGCAGCGGTGCTCGACGACGCAGGTGCAAGCGAAGCGTTCGGGCTGCCGTCGGGTGCGGCTACCGCCGATACGGCGACGCTGCACTCCGCGAACTGAGCGCGTGAGGCCACGCGCGAGTTCCCATTCACGAATTGATTGATACGCGGGGTCATGCGGCGCGCCGAGGCGCCCGTGTTGATCGCCCGTGAAGCATGGGGCACGGGCTGGCATAAAAGCGCCTGCCCTTGCCGAAAGCAAAGACCGGAGACACGTCATGTCATCTTCCGCAGCAACCGCAGCGGCCCAGGTTCCGCCGAACACCGACGGCATCTGGTACGCGTCATACCCGCCCGGCGTACCGCACGAAATCGACGTCGCGCAATACGCGTCGCTCGTGCAGTTCTTCGACGAATGCACGACACGCTTCGCGGAGCGCGTCGCCTACGTGAGCGCAGGCGCATCGATGACCTATCGCACGCTCGCGCAGAAAGTCGACGCATTTTCGTCGTATCTGCAAGCCATCGGCGTGAAGCCCGGCGACCGCGTCGCGATCATGCTGCCGAACACGTTCCAGTATCCGGTCGCGCTGTTCGGCACGCTGAAGGCCGGCGCAATCGTCGTCAACGTCAATCCGCTCTACACCGCGCGCGAACTCGCGCACCAGTTGAAGGACAGCGGCGCGCAGACGATCGTCGTGTTCGAGAACTTCGCGAGCACGCTGCAGGAAGCGCTGCCGGAAACGCAGGTGAAGAACATCGTCGTCACCGCACTCGGCGACCTGCTCGCCGACGGCTTCAATGCGAAAGGACGCCTGATCAATTTCGTGCTGAAGCACGTGAAGAAACTCGTGCCGGCCTACCATCTGCCGCAGGCGATCCGGCTGCGCTCCGCACTCGCGCTCGGCGCACGCGGCAAACCGCAGCCGGTGCAAACGACACGCGACGACCTCGCGTTCCTGCAATACACGGGCGGCACGACAGGCGTCGCGAAAGGCGCGATGCTCACGCACGGCAACCTGATCGCGAACCTGCTGCAGGCGAAGGCGTGGATCGCCGACCAGGTCTCGGGCGACGTCGAAACCGTGCTCACGCCGCTGCCGCTCTATCACATCTATTCGCTGACCGTGAACGCGTTCATCTTCATGGGGCTCGGCGGGCGCAACATCCTGATCGCGAACCCGCGCGACATGAAGATGGTGATGAAGATCATTCGCAACGAAACGTTCACGGGAATCACCGGCATCAACACGCTGTACAACGCGTTCCTCGACAACGAGGAATTCCGCAAGCGCGACTTCTCGAAGCTCAAGCTCGCGATGGCGGGCGGAATGGCGATGCAGCGCGCGGTCGCGGAGCGCTTCCAGCAAGTGACTGGACGGCCGGTGGTCGAAGGCTACGGGCTCACCGAATGCTCGCCGATCGTCACGATGAACCCCGTGAACCTGAACGACATGGCCTCGTTCAGCGGCTCGATCGGCCTGCCCGCGCCATCCACCATCGTGCGCTTTCGCCGTGAGGACGGTACCTGGGCCGCCATCGGCGAGCCGGGCGAGCTGTGCGTGCACGGTCCGCAGGTGATGCGCGGCTACTGGCAGCGTCCCGACGAGACGCCCAAGGTGATCGACGCCGACGGCTGGCTCGGCACCGGCGACATCGGCGTGATGGACGAACGCGGCTTCATCCGCCTCATCGACCGCAAGAAGGACATGATCCTCGTGTCGGGCTTCAACGTGTATCCGAACGAGATCGAGGAAGTGCTCGTGATGCACCCGGGCATCAGCGAGGCCGCCGCGATCGGCATTCCTGACGAGGTGCAGGGCGAGCGGATCAAGGTGTTCGTCGTGCGCCGCGACCCGTCGCTCACGGTCGACGACGTGCTCGCGCACTGCCGCAAGAACCTGACCGGCTACAAGATGCCGAAATTCGTCGAGTTCCGCGATGCACTACCGCAGACGAACGTCGGCAAGATCCTGCGCCGCGCGCTGCGCGACGAGGAACTCGCCAAACTCAAGGCCGCGAAGCAAGGCTGAACGATCCATCGCTCCGGGAGGCGCCGTCGATGAACGAAGGAATGAAGCGCCGCGCGCGGCACGCTGCCGCCGCGGCGGTCGCGTGCATGCTGTCGCTCGCTCGGCCGGGACTGCCGCATGCGCAGGAAACGGCCGACGCCGCAAGCGCGGCACCGGAGGTCGCGCTGCCGGCGGACCTGGCGAAAGTCGCGCGCGAGCCGGTCGCGCAACAGGCGCGCTGGCTGCGCACGGCCGCGCAGCGCGACACGCTCGCGCAGCTCGACGACGCGACGCTCACGACGCTGTTCAAGGCGCTCGATCCGCTCGCCGTGCCGCTTTATATCCGTAATGGTCCTAACGGCTATCCGTCGTACCAATTCACGATGGTGCGTCAGGAGCGCATCAGCGGGAAATGGTCCGACACGCCCGACCGCATGTTCGTGAAGACCACGCGCGAGCCGCTGCGGGTGTATGCGAAATGGCTGCCGGGCGGCGCGCATGCCGGACAGGAGACGATCTACGACACGACGCAGCGCAAGGACGAGATGTATGGCCATCTCGGCGGCCTGCTCGGCAAGATTCCGTTGTGGACGGCGCTCGACGGCGCGCTCGCGCGTGCCCAGTCGAATCACCAGGTGAAGGATCTCGGCACCGAGTTCGTCACGAACCTGTACCTGACCGAAGGGAAGAAATACCAGGAAGCCGGCGTGCAGCGGCCGACCCGGGTGGAAGCAAAAACGATCGGCGGCGTGCGCGTCGTCGCGCTCACCTACGAAACGCCGACCGGCCGACCGCAGTTCTACGCGAAGAAGGAAGTCCTCGGGCTCGACCTGCACGCGCCCTATTTCCGGACCGTCGAGTCCTATGACAACGACGGCAGGATCTTCGAGCGGATCGTCATCGAGAAAATCGCGCCGGCGACGCTCGACGACACCGCATTCGACCCGAAAAACCCCGACTACGCGTTCTGACGCGCGCCGGCGGGGCCTGCCTCGGGCTCAATCGTCATCGTCGTCGCCGTGGTGCTTGTGCCAATGCTTGTAATAATGCCTGCGCCACTTCCGGTAGCGATCGTCGTCGTCATCGCCGTAGTAGCCGTATCCGTAGCCCGGATAGGCGACCACCGCCGGCTGCGGCGCCACATAGACCGGCGCCGGCTCGACATAGACCGGTGCGACCGGTACGCCGATGCCGACCGACAGGTCGACATGCCCCGCCATTGCACTTCCGGAAGCCAGCAACGCCACGCCCCCGATCAACCCTGCCACTTGCCTCTTGTTCATGCTCCGGATCCCTGATAAGCCGGCCCGCCCGGCTCGCGCGACAAATGTAAGCGCCGCACGCTCACCGAGGTGATACGGCGTTGCGAGAGTCGTAACGCGACGTAACGAAACGGCTTTGGCCGTTCGGCCGAATCGCGAAAACGCGCCGCAACGTCTATAGTGGGTTACGGTTCGACACAATCACGACTGCGCGCTTCGCTATCGAACAGGGTAGAATTCCGCCAAACGCCTTGTGGACGAACACGCCACACACGCACAACATATTCTCTGACGCAGGCTCCTGCCGCACCTCAATGGCCAATCCCGCAGAATCCCATCCGCAAAACGACTTCATCAATTCGGCGCGCAAGGAACGTAAGCGCGTTGAAATCTATCTCGTCAACGGCATTCGTCTGACGGGATGTATCGAGTCGTTCGACCAGTACCTGGTGATGCTGCGCACCCCCGTGGGTCTGCAAGGCATCTACAAGCGCGCGATTTCCACGATCCAGCTCGACACCGGCGGCTCGCGCCCGGGCGGCGGCGGCCCCCGCGGTCCGCGCACCGGCGGGCGCCCCGGCGGCCGTGAAGGCGGCGGTCACAGCCCGTACGGCTCGCACGGCGGCCCGCGCGAATCGCGTGGCGACGGCGGCGGCTACGGTTCCCGCGAACCGCGTGAAGGCTATGGCTCCCGCGAGCCGCGCGAAGGTTACGGCTCGCGTGAACCGCGCGAAGGCTACGGCGCACCGCGCGAACCCCGTGAACCGCGCGAAAGCTATGGCGCACCGCGCGACGCCGGCGACGCATCCGGCAACACGTCGCCGTCCGATGCACGCGGCGGCAACGGCGGGCCGGTGATCGTCACGCGCCGCCGGCGAATCGTGCCGGACGGCCAGTAAAACAAAAGGGCAAGCCAGCGGGCTTGCCCTTTTTTCTTGTGCGGCCGCCGGCGCGGCATGTCGCCGCACCGCCACTCTCGGCTCAGCGTGCCGTCGCGGGCAGGCCCGCGTTGGCCTCGCGCTGCAGCGAACGCACCTGCTGCCGCAACGCACGCAGTTGCGACTGGAGTTCGGCCTGTTGCGCCTGCAACGCGACCGTCTCGCTGCGTACGTTCTTCTGGCGATCCGCAACCGCTGCCTGCTGCTGGCGCGCGATCGAGATATCGGCCTGCAGACGCCGCGCGCGATCCTGCGTGACTTCGATCTGCTTGTCCATTTGCGCCTTCTGCGATTCCAGCTTCGCCGCCCGCAGTTCGTTGACGGCCAGCCGCTCCGCCTGATGCGAGAAATCGCGATAGATCGCTTCCGCGCGCGTTTCGTCGTAAGTCTTGATGACGCGCCAGAACGCCTTCTGCTGGAACAGCGCAACGAAGTACGCACCGTCCTTCACATTGAACAGCAGGCTCGCGCCGTAGCTGCCGTTGTAGCTCGTGCGCATTTCCGTCAGCGTGCGTGCCTGGATCTGGCGCTGCAGGTCGTCGACCGTGCTCGGCCCCGTCGCCTCGCCCGCCTGCGTCTGCACCGACGTCTGGACCTGCGAATCGATCACCGGAATCGCGGCCACCGGCGCCGATGCCTGCTGCACCGCCGGCGAATCGCTGCCTGCCAGCCCCTGCGCGTAAGCGCCCTGCATGCCCCCCACCATCGCGAGCAACACACACG
>NZ_WHNU01000034.1:0-110910 GCF_009362305.1 Burkholderia sp. BE17 | reverse complement strand
GGCGTGGGGGGAAGGATCGTTCGAACCGCGCTCGCGCGTCAATCCCCCCCGCGACGAGTGGGGCCGCACCGGCGTCGCGCCGATAGCATGGGTTCCGATGCATGACGAATGACGAACGCCACGAGGAGGGCACCCATGAAGATCGTATCGACCGGCGCGCGGCGCAGCGCGCCGACCGCCGGATAAGCGGAGCGGCGCAATGTACCGCCATCTGCTCGTGACGGTCGACGGCGCGCCCGGCGGCATCGACGCGATCGGCCATGCGCTCGAACTGGCCCGTGCGGTCGGCGCGCGGGTCACGTTCGTGCTGCCCGGCACCGCGCCGGACTCGCGTTTATCCGGAGCGCGGCTGCCGGAACACGGTGCGAAAGTGGAAGCCGCCGCCCGGGCGCAGGGTTTGTCCCATGCGATCGCGGGGGCCGGCCATCCGGGGGCCGGCGACGCATCGCCCGGCACGCTTGCCGGCGAGCTCGGCTGCGACCTGATCGGCGTCGCGGCGCTGCCGCACGATGCCGATGCGGCAACCTGCGCGCAGCGGCAGCAGCTGCTGGCGACGAGCGGCGTGCCGGTGCTCGTGTGCCCGTCGCAGCGCTCGTCGGCCGAGGCGCGCGTGATGGCGCGCTGCCTCGATGCGCATCGCGCGGTCGGCGTGCTGCTGCAAGCGCTGATGGCGTGCGGCGAAGCCGCGAACGGGCCGCAGCGGCAAGCAGTCGACGCGCAGGGTGTGCTGGCCTCGCTCGCCGCGCTGCAGAACGCACGTTTCGGTACGGCTGCCGAAGCTCGCCTCTTCGCGGCATTGCGCGCCCGTGCGGAGTGCGTCGCGGCCGAACTGGACGAACTCGACCGCCAGCGGCAGCGCGACGCGCAAGCGCTCGACGCACTGGCGCGGACCGCCGAGGACGGGCTGCCGTCGGCCGCATTCGACACGGCGCTCGCCCGCTATGCACACGGCGCGTTCGAGCAGATGGGGCGGATGGAAGGCGTGATTTTCCCGGCCGCGCGGCGCTACCTGGGCGACGCCGACTGGGCCGAACTGGACGAGCCGCAGGCGGGCGGCGCAGCCGCGACGCCGCCGGGCGCGAACGAACCCGACGATGCGCGACGCGCATCCGACTGACACCATACGGAGAACAAGATGGCACATGCAGTGCGATTCCACGAAACCGGCGGCCCCGACGTGCTGCGCTGGGAAGCAGTCGACGTCGGCGACCCGGGCCCCGGCCAGGTGCGCCTGCGGCACGAGGCGGTCGGCCTGAACTTCGCCGATACCTATTTCCGCAGCGGCCTGTATCCGGTGCCGCTGCCGTCCGGCATCGGCGTCGAGGCGGCCGGCGTGGTCGAGGCCGTCGGCCCCGGCGTGACGAACGTCGCCGCCGGCGATCGCGTGACCTACACCGGCTTCATCAATACGCTCGGCGCGTACAGCACCGAACGGCTGATCCCGGCCGCGCCGCTGATCCGGCTGCCGGACGGCATCGCGTGCGACACCGCCGCGGCGATGACGATGCGCGGCCTGACCTCCGCCTACCTGCTGCGCCGCATCCACGCGTTCGCGCCGGGCGACACGCTGCTGCTGCACGCGGCCGCCGGCGGTGTCGGGCTGATCGTGTCGCAATGGGCGAAGCTGCTCGGGCTCAAGGTGATCGGCACCGTGTCCAGCGAACACAAGGCCGGCATCGCCCGCGCGCACGGCTGCGACCATACGATCGACTACAGCCGCGAGGATGTCGCGAAACGCGTGCGCGAACTGACGGACGGCGCCGGTGTCGACGTCGTGTTCGACAGCGTCGGCCGGGACACCTTCGAAGGCTCGCTCGATTCGCTGAAGCGGCGCGGGCTGATGGTGTGCGTCGGCACCGCGTCGGGCCCGATCCCGCCGTTCGATCCGCAACGCCTCGCGATGAAGGGCTCGCTGTACCTCACGCGCCCGGCGCTGGCCGACTACATCGCGGACCCGGCCGAGAAGAACGACCTGGCCGGCGAACTGTTCGCGCATGTCGCGGCCGGCCGCATCCGGATCGAGATCAACCAGCGTTATGCGCTGCAGGACGCCGCGCAGGCGCACCGCGATCTGGAATCGCGCAAGACGACCGGTTCGTCGGTGTTCATCGTCTGAGGAGACGCGCATGCGAGTCGAACCCCTGACCTGCGCGATCGGCGCGGAACTGCTGGACGTGAGCCTCGCCGACGCCATGCACGACGACGGCCTGTTCGCCGAGATCCGCGCGCAGCTGCTCCGGCATCGCGTGCTGTTCCTGCGCGACCAGGACATCACGCGCGCCGAGCACGTCGCATTCGCGCGGCGCTTCGGCGAGCTCGAGGATCATCCGGTCGCCGGCAGCGATCCCGAGCACCCGGGGCTCGTGCGGATCTACAAGTCGCCCGACCAGCCGAACGACCGCTACGAGAATGCGTGGCACAGCGATGCGAGCTGGCGCGTGGCGCCGCCGTTCGGCTGCGTGCTGCGCTGCATCGAAGGTCCGCCGGTTGGCGGCGACACGATGTGGGCGAACATGGTGCTCGCGTACGAAAACCTGCCGGAACACGTGAAGCAGCAGATCGACGGGCTGCGCGCGCGCCACAGCATCGAGGCGAGCTTCGGCGCGGCGATGCCGATCGACAAGCGCCTCGCGCTGAAGGCGCAGTATCCGGACGCCGAGCATCCGGTCGTGCGCACGCATCCGGAAACCGGCGAGAAGGTGCTGTACGTGAATGCGTTCGCGACGCATTTCACGAACTTCCACACGCCGCAGCGCGTGCGCTTCGGGCAGGACGCGAACCCCGGCGCCGGCCAGTTGCTGCAATACCTGATCAGCCAGGCCTATATCCCCGAATACCAGGTGCGCTGGCGCTGGAAGAAAAACAGCGTCGCGATCTGGGACAACCGCAGCACCCAGCATTACGCGGTGATGGACTACCCGCCGTGCGTGCGCAAGATGGAGCGCGCGGGCATCGTCGGCGACGTGCCGTTCTGAGCGCCCGCACCGTAACCCCGCCGTAACCGATCCGCAACCCCAAACAACGCGCCGAGCCCGCCGCCCGGCGCGGCGGGATACGCACGCCCGTACGCCCGAATACAACGATTTCCACTGGAGGACGACATGCAATTTCTCGACGATTCGCTGCACCCGGAAAACCAGGACAAGGTAGTCATCACGGTCGCACCGTACGGCCCCGAATGGATGCCCGCCGATTTTCCGGAAGACATTCCGGTGACGATGGACGAGCACGTCCAGAAGGCCGTCGACTGCTACAACGCGGGCGCGACGGTGCTGCACCTGCATGTGCGCGAGCTCGACGGCAAGGGCAGCAAGCGGCTGTCGAAGTTCAACGAGCTGCTCGGCCGGCTGCGCGAAGCCGTGCCCGACATGATCCTGCAGGTGGGCGGCTCGATCTCGTTCGCGCCGGAAGGCGACGGCGCGGAAGCGAAATGGCTGTCCGACGACACGCGGCACATGCTCGCCGAGCTGAGCCCGAAGCCCGACCAGGTGACGGTCGCGATCAACACCGTGCAGATGAACATCACCGAGCTGATGAACCGCAAGGACATCGCCGGCACGTCGCTGAACGAAACCGCGTTGTGGGACGCGTACCGCGAGATGACCGTGCCGGCCGGCCCCGGCTGGGTCGACGAACACCTGCGCCGCCTGCAGGCGGCCGGCATCCAGCCGCATTTCCAGCTCACCGGCATGCACGCGCTCGAAACGCTCGAACGGATCATCCGCCGCGGCGTCTATCGCGGCCCGCTGAACGTCACGTGGGTCGGCATCGGCGGCGGCTTCGACGGCCCGAATCCGTACAACTTCATGGAATTCGTGCGGCGTTGCCCGGACGGCGCGTGCATCACGCTCGAATCGCTGATGAAGAACGTGCTGCCGATCAACACGATCGCGATGGCGCTGGGCCTGCATCCGCGCTGCGGGATCGAGGACACGATCATCGACCAGAAGGGCAACCGGATGACGTCGGTGCAGCAGGTCGAGCAGTGCGCGCGAATCGCGCGGGAACTCGGCCGCGACATCGCGACCGGCAAGGAAGCGAAGGCGATCTACCGGATCGGCGTGCAGTACGACGGTATCGACGAAACGCTCGCACAGCTCGGGATGGCGCCGAACCGCCGCTCGGGCCAGGTGAACGTGCCGCTGCGCGCGGCCTGACACGCCGCGCATCCGGGCGGCTCGCGAGCGCCGCCCGCCGATCGATGTGGTGCGGCACCCACCCTCGCGCAGCGCGCGAGGCAAGCTCCGACGAACGGAGCGGGGCCGCGCAAGCCGCGCCGGCGCGTTGCCGCACCGGTGCCGGAGGAGACACGCATGTTGATTCATCATGTCGAGCCGTCGCTGCAGGATCTGGCGGCCACCGAGCGGCGCGCGCCTGCGTACGCGTGGCTCGTGTTCGGGCTGACCGTCGGCCTGCTGCTGTCGGACTACATGTCTCGGCAGGTGCTCAACGCGGTGTTTCCGCTGCTCAAGCACGCGTGGAACCTGTCGGACACGCAACTCGGTTCGCTATCCGGCGTCGTCGCGCTGCTGGTCGGCCTGCTGACGTTTCCGCTGTCGGTCCTTGCCGACCGCTTCGGCCGCGTGCGCAGCATCGTGCTGATGGCCGCGTTGTGGAGCATCGCGACGCTCGGCTGCGCGCTGTCGACCAACTACGCCGAAATGCTGGTGGCGCGCGGCCTCGTCGGGCTCGGTGAAGCCGCGTACGGCAGCGTCGGCGTCGCGCTGATCCTCAGCATCTTTCCGGCCCGCCTGCGTGCGACGCTGACCGGCGCGTTCATGGCCGGCGGCGCGTTCGGCTCCGTGTTCGGGATGGCGCTCGGCGGGCTGGTCGGCGCGCATCTCGGCTGGCGCTGGTCGTTCGGCGTGATGGCCGCGCTCGGCATCGTGCTGCTCGTCGCGTATCGCTGCGCGGTGACCGAACGGCGGCTCGCCGTGTGCCGCGTCGAGCCGTGCCGGCGCGATGCCGGGCCGCGCGACCTGCGCGGCAGCGTGCGCGCGCTGATGTCCGGGCTGTTCGCGTCGCGCTCGGTGATCTGCGCGTATCTCGGCAGCGGGCTGCACCTGTTCGTGCCGGGCGCGCTGTTCGCATGGCTGCCGAGCTACCTGAACCGCTACTACGCGATGGCGCCCGACCGTGCCGCCGTGCTCGCGGCCGGCTTCGTGCTGCTCGCGGGCGTCGGGATGGTCGGCTGCGGCATCGTCACCGACCGCGTCGGCCGCGCCGACGGTTCGCGCAAATGGCTGACCGCGATCGCGTATTGCGTGCTGACGGGCGTCTGCCTCGCGGTCGCGTTCCGGCTGCCGCCCGGGCCGCTGCAGCTCGCGCTGATCTGCGCGGGCATGCTGGTCGGCGCGGGCGCGTCCGGCGCATCGGGCGCGATGGTCGCGAACCTGACGCCGGCCGCGATCCACGCATCGGCGTTCGCGACGCTCACGCTCGCCAACAACCTGCTCGGCATGGCGCCGGGCCCGCTGCTGACGGGTTGGGTGGCCGATCGCGCCGGGCTGGTCGGCGCACTGCAATGGATTCCCGTCGTGCCGCTCGCGGCCGCCGTGCTGTTCGCGATCGGACGCGCGAGCTACGCGGCCGATGTCGTGCGTGTCGAACGCGAACGGCGCGCGACACACCTTTCCTGAACCCTCCCGGAGGCTGCATGACCCTGGCGACCACGCCCACCATCCTGATCGTGCCCGGCTTGCGCGATCACGTCGAAGACCACTGGCAGACGCACCTCGAACGACGCCTGCCGAACGCACGCTCCGTCGCGCCGCTGGAAGCCGACAAACTGAGCCGCGCCGCGCGCGTCGCGGCGCTCGACGCGGCGCTGGCCGCGATCGACGGCCCCGTGATTCTCGTCGCGCACAGCGCGGGCGTGATGATCACCGTGCACTGGGCGCTGCAGGCCACGCGTGAGATCCACGGCGCGCTGCTCGCGGCGCCGGCCGATCTCGATACGCCGATGCCGGCCGGCTATCCGGCGCCCGATGCGATCGATGCGCACGGCTGGACGCCCGTGCCGACCGCGCGGCTGCCGTTCCCGAGCCTCGTCGCCGCGAGCCGCAACGATCCGCTCGCGCGCTTCGAACGCGTCGAGGCGCTGGCGGCCGGGTGGGGCAGCAGGCTCGTCGATCTTGGCGAGGTCGGGCACCTGAACCCGGCGTCCGGATATGGGGAGTGGCATGACGCGGAACGGCTGATCGGCGAAGTCGTGGCGCTCGGCGAAAGCGCTCTGAAGTGACGGATTGACAAGCCGGTATCGTTTGTCCGTGCAGGCATCCTGAGGCGGCTCGTTGGATGCTATGGTTATCGGTAGTGTGGCCGCGGATAAGTGGCTGATTACCATTATCTTTTTATCGGAAATCTGTCATGGCTCCCAAAAGGAAAACGCTGTACGGAGTCGAGCTGAAACCCCGCACGATCATTCGCCCCACGACGGAGGTCAAGGTTTCGACCGAAACCGAGAAAGGCGACGTGCTGCGCGCAGCACGAAAGGTCATTACCGAACACCGGGACGTGCTGATCGCGCTGAAGGATCGCTGATTTGCTGGATCTGGATTACGTCATCACCATTCACGACGAGATCATTCGGGATCTCGGCGGCCTAAGCGGCTTCGCTCATGCCGGCCGAGGCGGTGTCGGGGCCGCCCTGCATCGCGTCGAAAATCATGTTCATTACGCGGGGCTTGATGACGTGTTCGGTATTGCCGCGACCTATGCCGTCGCAATCGCGCGCGGCCATGTGTTCAATGATGCAAACAAGCGTACCCGCCTCACTTGTGCCTTGACGTATATGGAGCGGCAGGGCATCTCGATTCCACGCCTTGCCGATCTCGAAGACCTCATGGTCGATGTCGCCGACGGCAGCGTCACGAGTGAGGAACTGGCTGAGTATTTCAGTGCGGTCTGGGAATTGTCCCTGTCCCGTTGAAACCCCGCCTCAAACAATCATTCTCTGCGGCATCGTTCTGATGACCACGCGCCAATAACCCGTACCTGCTCGATACGTCTTCCGGGTTTCCGGCCGACGTTGCATCTCCCTCTCTAAACACGCCGGCCGGGCGTTCCCGACACACCAGCCTGATTCGGCCTCGGGTCGACATACGATGTCCTAACACACTCCATCCAACCCGCCGCAACGCGCCCTATATCTGTTCAGCCTCTCGAATCACGTTATTGCGGAAGGTTTTTGTCAGGGAAAGTCCCGCCCCGCACTTCGTGGTTTTTTGTTGACCGACATCGTATAACGCCGTCATGATTTCCTGAAAAGAAAGGTCCCATCCACCGACCGAAGTGAGGAGACATGAACACAACCACGATCGCGCGCCGTGCGCGCCGGATTGCCGTCGCGCTGGGCTTCACGCTGACGGCGGCGGGGGCCGCGACGGCCGTTGCCGCGCCCGTGTCGCTGAATATCGTCGACGTCGCGGGCAACCTGCAGCTCACGCAGAAGGCCATCGAGGCGTTCAAGGACAAGAACCCGAACCTCGTATCGAACGTCACGTTCACGAATGCGCCGGCGCCGCAGTTGCCGGGCAAGATCAAGGCGATGCAGGCGGCAGGGCGCTCGGACATCGACCTCGTGCTGACGGGCACCGACGCGCTGGCCGCCGGCATCGAACAGAACCTGTGGCAGAAACTGCTGCCCGACGACGCGGCCGCGTTCCCCGGCGTGCTCGACAGGTACGCGCCCGGCCCGCGCAAGATGCAGGATCTCGCGCAAGGCTTCGGCCTCGCCGTCACCTACATGCCGGCCGGCCCGCTGCTCGAATACAACCCGGCGAAGGTGAGCAACCCGCCGAAGACGCCCGACCAGTTGCTCGCATGGTGCAAGGCGCACCCGAACAAGCTGATCTACGCGCGCCCGGCGAACTCCGGCCCCGGCCGTACGTTCCTGATGGGGCTGCCGTACGTGCTCGGCGACAAGAACCCGCAGGACCCGATCAACGGCTGGGACAAGACCTGGGCGTTCCTGAAGGCGCTGAACGACTGCGTCCCGTACTACCCGGGCGGCACGTCGGCCGTGATGAAGGAGCTCGGCGAGGGCACCCGCGACATGACCGTGACCGTCACCGGCTGGGACCTCAACCCGCGCGCGCTCGGCATCGTGCCGGCCGAGTTCCGGGTCCAGGCGTTCGACAACATGACGTGGGTCAACGACGCGCACTACATGGTGATCCCGAAGGGCGTGCCGAAGGAAAAGCTCGACGTGCTGTTCAAGCTGATGAACTTCCTGCTCGAACCGGCGCAGCAGGCGATGACCTACGACGACGGCTATTTCTATCCGGGCCCGGCGGTGAAGGGCGTGACGCTCGAGATGGCGCCCGCGCACAGCCAGGAGGTGATCCGCAAGTTCGGCCGCCCCGAATACGCGAAGCTGCTCGCGGATCGCCCGCACGTGCAGCCGCTCAGCGCGCAGGCGATGGTCGCCGCGTTCCAGAAGTGGGATCGCGAGATCGGTTCGCAGAAATCGAAGTGACGCATGAACCGGCGGGCGCCGCGGCGCCCGCGTGCATGGAGTTCGCGCAATGAAGCACAGTTTCGAACGCTTGCGGCTCGACGGCGTATGCCGCAGCTTCACCAATGCGGAGGGCGCGCAGGTCGCCGCGCTGGACGGGCTCGACCTCGAGATCCGGCGCGGCGAGTTCATCGCGCTGCTCGGCCCGTCGGGCTGCGGCAAGTCGACCGCGCTGAACTGCATCGCGGGGCTGCAGCCGCTGACGAGCGGCAGCATCTGGCTCGACGACACGCGCATCGACGTGCTGCCGCCCGAGCACCGCGGCTTCGGCATGGTGTTCCAGAACTACGCGCTGTTTCCGCACATGTCGGTGCTCGACAACGTCGGCTTCGGCCTCAAGATGCGCGGCATGTCGAAGCAGGAAACGCGGCGACGCGCGCAGCAGGCGCTCGAACTCGTGCAGCTCGTCGGCCACGAGGGCAAGCTGCCCGGGCAGCTGTCGGGCGGGCAGCAGCAGCGCGTCGCGATCGCGCGCGCGATCGTCATCGAGCCGCCGCTCGTGCTGATGGACGAGCCGCTTTCGAACCTCGACACGAAGCTGCGCATCGAGATGCGCGCGGAGATCCGCCGCATCCACACGCAGCTCGAACGCGCGACGATCTACGTGACGCACGACCAGGACGAGGCGCTGTCGATGGCCGATCGCATCGTCGTGATGAAGGAAGGCGTCGTGCAACAGGTCGCGTCGCCGAAGGACGTCTACACGCGCCCGCACAACCTGCATGTCGCGCGCTTCATGGGCTATCGCAACGTGCTGCCGTTCACGCTCGAAGGGATGGCCGGCGACTGCGTGAACGTCGCGGCCGGCGGCGTGCGCTTAACGGGCGTGCCGATGGCCGGCTTCGACGCGAAGGACGTCGTGGTCGCGCTGCGCCCCGACGACATCGAGCGCGCGGACGACGCCGGCGACAACGCATTCGACGCGACGGTCGAAACGGTCGAGTACGGCGGCCGCGATTCGCTGATCCGCGCGGTCGCGCCGTTCGGCCCGATCTGGGCGCGCGTCGCCGGCGAATTCGCGGAAGGCGAGCGCTTGCGGCTGCGCGTCGCGCCGTCGCGCACGCTCGTCTATGCGGGAGAGCCGACATGAGCGGCCCGACCGCGGCGCCGTCCCGCCGGGAGGCCGCATGAGCACGCTCGCGGCCGGCACGCCGCGCGACGCGAAGGCCTGGCTCGTCACGCCCGCGCTCGGGTTCATCGTCGCGCTGTTCATCTATCCGTTCGCGTACGGCCTGGTGCTGTCGTTCCAGCCGATGAACGGCGGCAGCGCGCTCGCGAACTACGTGCAGTTCTTCACCGATACCGCGATGTGGCCGACCGTGCTCGTCACGCTGAAGCTCGCGGTGCCGGCCACGCTGATCAACGTCGGCGTCTCGGTGCCCGTCGCGTTTGCGCTGCGCCGCCATTCGCCGTACCAGAAGTTCGTCACGACGCTGCTCGTGATTCCCGTCACGCTCGGCACGGTGCTCGTCGCCGACGGGATGCTCACGTACTTCGGGCCGAACGGCTGGTTTCCGCAGGCGCTGCAGGGGCTGCACCTGTACACCGATGAAGTGCGCCTCACGCACAACTACTGGGGCGTGCTGCTGTCGCTGATCGTGTCGGGCTTTCCGTTCGCATTCCTGCTGATGCTGTCGTACATCAGCGGCATCGACCCGACGCTCGCGCGCGCGGCCGCGACGCTCGGCGCGAACCCGTGGCAGCAGTTCCGGCAGATCTACCTGCCGCTGCTCGTGCCGGGGCTCACGATGGCCGCGTGCCTGTCGTTCGTGCAGGCGTTCTCGGTGTTCCCGTCGGCCGTGCTGCTCGGCGCGCCGGCCGGGCCGACACGCGTGATCTCGATCGCGGCGGCCGAGGCCGCGTTCGAGAGCTACGACTATTCGCTCGCGTCGGCGATCGCGATCGTGATGGGCTTCGTGCAGTTGCTGGTGGTCGCATCGATGCTCGGCGCGCGCCGCTTCTTCTATACGGGGCCGGTGACGGGGGGCAAGGGCTGATGGCGACCGACAATCGTGCCGCGCCGGCGTGGCCGCCGAAGCAGGGCTCGCCCGACGCACGGCCCGTCAATGCGAGGCAACCGCAAAAGATGAGAAGCAACCTCGCCGGCCGTGCCTGGAAGGCGCTCGTCTGGGGGCTGATGGCGTTCTTCCTGCTGAACGTGATGCTGCTGATCGCGACCGTCGCGGTGAACTCGGTCGCGACACGCTGGTTCGGCACGCCGCTGCCGCAAGGCTTCACGCTGCGCTGGTATGCGAAGGCGTGGCAGGATTTCCAGCTCGCGAGCGTGCTGTGGGTGACCGTCGAGGTCGTCGGCGCGGTCGTGCTGCTGTCGATCGCGCTCGGCGTGCCGGCCGCCTATGCGCTCGCGCGCGTGCAGTTTCGCGGCAAGCGCTTCGCGCTGCTGGTGTTCCTGCTGCCGCTGATGGTGCCGCCCGTCACGTACGGGATCCCGATGGCGACCGTGATGTACAAGGTCGGGCTCGCGGGCACGCTGCCGGGCGTGATCCTCGCGAACCTCGTGCCGGCGCTGCCGTTCGTGATCCTCGTGATGACGCCGTTCATCGAGCAGATCGACCCGAATCTCGAAGCCGCCGCACGCATCTTCGGCGCGAACACGTGGCGCTACTTCCGCTACGTGCTGCTGCCGCTGCTCGTGCCCGGCATGCTCGCGGCGGCGCTGCTCGTGCTGGTGCGCACGATCGGGATGTTCGAGCTGACGTTCTTCACCGCGGGCCCGAGCACGCAGACGCTCGTCGTCGCGCTGTATTACGCGGTGTTCTCGACCGGCGTGCGTGCGCCGCAGTCGATCGACGCGATGGCGATGATCTATATGGCCATCACGCTCGTATGGGTCGTGATCGCGCTGCAGTTCGTGAGCCCGACGCAGCTCGTCAGCCGCGTGAAGCAGGAGCGGCAGTAGGCGGGGGCGCAGCAGAGGGGCGATCGCGTCGGTGCAATTGGTTACAAATGGATACCGCGAACGACACGCGGACGTTGCAGACTACGCGGCATACCGGCCCGGCGAGCGTGTTCCCGCACGTCGCCGCGCGCCACCCGACGCTCACCCGACAACGGATCTCCATGAAGTTTCAAACGCTGCTGACCCTCGGCTGTGCCTCGACGCTGCTGGCCGCCTGCAACCTGCTCCACGACGGCCCCGGATCGAGCGACGTCGATGCCGCGGTGCGCCGCGCGCTCGAAGCGGAAAACCACGGCGGCCTGAACGCGCTGTTCGGCCAGCCGCTGCCGGTGTCGGCCGATGTCGTGTCGGCGAAGCCGGACGGCGACTGCAAGAAGCTTGGCGATCGCACGTACTCGTGCGACGTCGTCGTCACGTGGCGCAACGCCGATTACTCGCCGTCGCGCGCGAACCTGACCTTCGTGAAGGCCGCCGACGGCTCGTGGCAGACGTCGGGCGTCGACGCGGCGCTCGCGACCGGCACCGCGAAATCGCTGATCGACCAGATCGGCAAGGCGTGGCATGGCGACTCGGCCAGCGGCGCGTCGGCGCCGAAGTGACGCCGCCGCGGCGTCGTTCGCCGTCTGTTCCGGCGCGCCGCGGACTCCAGTTTTCCATCCGGCGATCACCGCATTCGGGCCGTGCAGGCGAGCTTCCCGCCGCGTTGCAGATCGGCGGCCGGTTCCGTTTCAGAATCGGGACCGGATCGCGCCACCACGGCGCGTATTCACAGCGATTCGAATGAGCGAATTTAAGCAAAAAAATAGCGAATTAAAAATCGAATCGAAATTCTGAAAGCAAAACAAAATGCAGCCTCTGCTGCGATAACGTTCCCGCGCGTAAAGGGCAATGCTGTCGATAGACCGCGTTTATTCGCCCTCCGGCTTGCAGTCGCATTTGATGCAATCTATATATATGACTAATTGCATCGTGCCGCGTCGGTAATCCGGCATGCGGCGGGCATGACCGGATCAAGAAACCGGGGGCGGAAGGGGAACCCAGCATGGGCAATGGCGTGTTCGCCGCAAGAATGTGGTCGGGTACCCGGTTTCCGCATGTATTGCGCGCGCTTGCCCGTCCCGGGCGCCGGCCGTTTGCGCCGATCGTTCGATCGCCGAGCCCGCGCGGCTCGGGACGGATGGCGCATGCCGTCGAACCTGAACATGAACGCGCGGTTCGCCGGCCCGCGCGACGCGCGACGCTGCGCCGGACCTTGACGCTGATGGCCTGCGTCGCCGCGACGATCGGCGCCGGTGCCGGCACCTGCGTCGCGGCGGAGCCCGGCGTGACCGACGGCGCGATCCGCCTCGGCATGGTCAACGCGCAATCGGGCAATTCGGCTGGCCTCGGGCGCGGGCTGCTGACGGGCGCGCAGGCCGTGTTCGACGACGCGAACGCGCGCGGCGGCGTGCATGGCAGGAAGATCGACCTCGTGGTCGCCGACGATCGCTACGAGCCCGACAGGACCATCGACAGCACGCTGGAGATGATCGAACGGGGCAATGTGTTCGCGCTGTTCGGCTATGTCGGCACGCCGACGACCACCGCGGTGCTGCCGATCATCCGCGAGGCCGGCATTCCGCTCGTCGGCCCGTTCACCGGCGCGATGGCGCTGCGCAAGCCGGTCGTGCCGGAGGTCTTCAACATCCGCGCCAGCTATGAAGACGAGACCCGCGCGCTGGTCGACCATTTCATCGCGCACGACGGCGCGAAACGGTTCGCGGTGTTCTATCAGGACGACGGCTCCGGGCTCGCGGTGCTGGCGGGCACGCGGCTGGCGCTGCAGCGCCACGGCCTGGACGTCGTCGCGACCGGCACGTTCCGCCGCGGGACCACGGCGGTCGACACGGGCCTCGCGTCGCTGCTGGACAGCCAGCCGGACGTCGTCGTCATGGCCGGCCCCTATACGCCGATTGCCGCGTTCATTCGCGCGGCACGTCGCGAAGGCCTGAAGGCCCGGCTCGCATCGGTATCGTTCGTCGGCACCGACGACCTGCTGCGCCTGATCGGCGACGAAGGGAACGGCACGCTGATCTCGCAGGTCGTGCCGCTTCCCCAGAATGACCGGGACGTGATCCGCGACTGCGCGCGGCTGATCGAGCGGCGCTTTCCGGGAGAGCACGTGGGCGTGGTGCACATCGAGGGCTGCATCGACGCGAAGATCATGCTGATCGGCCTCGAGCGCGCCGGCCCGTCGCCGACTCGTGCGGCGCTGAAGCAAGCGCTCGAATCGATCAGGCATGTCGACCTGGGCGGCCTGGTCGCCGATCTGGGCGCGGACAATCACCAGGCGCTGAATGCGGTGTTCCTGTCGAAAATCGCGCACGGCCGCATCACGCCCCTGGACGCGTCGGCCAGATAACCAGCCGGATGGCCGCGCGCGGGCCGTCCCGATCCCGGAGGCTGCATGGACATCAAGGCCAAGCTCGTCACCGGCACCAGCCTGATGCTGCTGGGTGTGCTGGCGATTTCCGCGACCAGCCTGATCGCGGTGCACGGCATTGCCTCCGGTGTGAGCACGCTGACGACGGAATCGCTGCCGTTGCAGGTGCGCAGCAACGAACTCCAGCGCGCGTACGCGGAGCTCGCGGTGGATTTCAGCCGGCTCGAGCAGGCGCAAGACGCGTCCGAGCAGCAGCAGGCGACGTCGGAGATCGAAACGCAATTGCGGCGGGTTGCCGCCATCACGGCCGCCGTGCGCGCGATCGACGGGCACGGCATCGACGCGCCGTCCACCGACCTGCGCACGATGCTGCGCTCGATGAGCGAAGGCGTCGGCCAGCGTCTGCGGGACGATGCGCGTCTGGGTGACGAAAGCCGCCTGATCGAGCGCGTCCAGGCACTGGGCGACGCATTCCTGAGCACGATCCGCGCCGAGACCGAACGACTGGACAGCCAGGCCAACGCGGCGGTGAGCGATGCGCTGGCGGCCAACACCGCCTACAACCGGACGATTCATGCGCTCGACCAGGTCCGCATGAACGTCAAGGACATCGTCAGCGTTGCCGATCATGTCGACGACGTGCCGAACCGGTACCGGCTCGCCCCACTGCGGGAGCGCATGCACGCGGCCATCGACGGTGCGCGCAATGCGCTGGCGATCGCGGCGCCGAACCTCGAGGCCGCCACGGCGCAGGACGTCGCGAATGCGCTCGGGCGCGTGGCGGCCGACATCCTCGACGGCAACGACAGCCTGGTCGCGCTGCGCGGCAGGATGTTCGTGGAGCCGTCCGTCGCGACGCGCTACCACGCCAGGGAGGACAAGGTCCTGCAGTCCCTCGATGCGCTGGACACGACGCTGGCGGAAATCGCCGACCCGTTCGCGTTGCGGATCGTCAAGGCGCGACAGCGTCTCGACGAAACGATCGCGTTCCAGCGGCAAGCGGCGCGGATCAGGTACCTGTCGACCGTCGTCAACGGCGGCATCAAGGAACTGGCGGCCGACCTTCGCGTGGTCGCGCAAAGCAAAAGCACCGAACATCTCAAGCGCGCCGACAACGACGCCCGCGAGAATATCGGCAAGCTCGCCGCCGCCGCGGGCACGCTGCGCGATGCGCTCGTCGCCGGCGGGCAGCGCGAGTCGAGCCGCGCGCAGGATGTGATTCCGCTGGTCGCGGAACTGGCCGGATCCGCGCGCCGCATCCTCGCGGTGAGGTCGAACATGTTGTCCAACGACGCGAGCATGCAGCGCATCGTCGCGGATGTGGACACGACCGCGAACCGCCTCGCGGCCTATACGGAACAGGAGGCCGTGCGCGTCGATCTGCAGCAGCGGGGCATCGTGTCGCAGGTCAACCGCGCGGTGACGAGCGCCATCGCGATGATCGCCGTCGTGTCGTATTTGCTCGCGATCGGCAGTCTCGTGATCAGCCATCGCCTCGGCACGTCGATCTCCCGCCCGCTGGCGAACCTGACGCGCACCATGGCCCGCATCCGCAGCGGCAGCGATCTGTCGCTGCGCATGTCCCACAAGGGCCGCGACGAAGTCGCGACCCTGATCGCCGGCTTCAACACGATGCTCGACGAAATCGAACGCCGCGACATCGACCTGCAGGCGGCAATCGCCGCGGCCGAAACCGCTAATTCGGCGAAATCGGAATTTCTCGCGCGAATGAGCCACGAGATCCGCACGCCGATGAACGGCGTGCTGGGCATGACCGAGCTGCTGCAACGCACGCGCCTGACGTCGAAGCAACGCAAGTTCGTCGACACCGTGTATCGATCCGGCCAGACGCTGCTGATCATCATCGACGACATACTCGATTTTTCGAAGATCGAGGCCGGCAAGCTGACGCTGGAGCGCATCGATTTCAACCTGCATCAGCTGCTCGACGACGTCGTCGCGCTGCTGGAGCCCAATGCGCAGCGCAAGGAACTTGCGCTGGTGTTCCGCAAGGCGGATACCGTGCCGCAATGGATGCGCGGCGACCCGGTCCGGCTGCGCCAGATCCTGACGAACCTGATCGGCAATGCGATCAAGTTCACCGAGCGCGGGCAGGTCGAGCTGGCCGTGTCGTATGCGGGCGACGGCCGCATCGTGTTCGCGATCGCCGACAGCGGCATCGGCATCGCGCCGGACGTGGCCGCGCAGTTGTTCCGGCCGTTCCAGCAGGCCGACAGCTCGACCGCGCGCAAATACGGCGGAACCGGGCTGGGGCTCGTGATTTCCCGCCAGCTGGCCGAGATGATGGGCGGCACGCTCACGCTCGAATCGACGCCCGGCAAGGGTTCGGTGTTTACCGTGACCGCGCGGCTCGAGCCGGTGTCCGGCGTGGTCGACGTCGCGGCGGGCGCCCGGTCGTCGCTGGCGGGATTGAGGGTGCTGATCGTGGACGACAGCGAGACCGATCGCAGCGTGCTCGTCGAACATGCGATCGAATGGCAGCTGTGTGTCGCGACGGCCATCGGCGGCGACGATGCGCTGTCGCAGTTGCGGGCGGCCGTCGCCGACGGGGCGCCGTTCGATCTGGCCATCGTCGACGTGCGGATGCCGGGCATGGACGGCATCTCGCTCGTGCAGCACATCCGCCACGATCCGTCGCTGCGTGCGCTCAGGATCGTCACGCTGACCGCGTTCGAGATGATGGACAGCATCCAGGTCGCGCGCGAACTCGACATCGACGCCCGGTTGACGAAGCCGCTCCACGGCGCCGAGCTCTATACGGCCATCGCGTCCGCGATGCACGTGAGGCCGCCGCCGCTGCCGTTGGCCGCGCCGGTGTCCGACGAAGCCGGGCCGGACGCGGCGCCGCCGTCCGACACCGGATCGGCGCGCGTGCTGCTGGTCGAGGACAACGCGGTCAACCAGCAGATCGCGCTGGCGATGCTGGAGGACACGGGCTACCGGGTGGCCGTGGCCGAAGACGGCCGGCAGGCGCTGAAGATGCTGGCGGACGACGTGTTCGACGTGGTCCTGATGGATTGCCAGATGCCGCTGCTGGACGGCTTCGAGGCGACGCGGCTGCTGCGCCGGCACGAAGCGGAAGCCGGCGCGCCGCGCCTGCCGGTCATTGCACTGACGGCCAATGCGCTCAGCGGCGACCGCGAGCGCTGCCTGGCCGCCGGCATGGACGACTACCTGGGAAAACCGTTCCGTCGCGATGCGCTGCTGCAGGTGCTCGCGCGCCATGCCCACGGCGCGGCGTCCCGGCCGGCCATCACGAGCGGCGACGCGGGAACCCGCGCGGGCACCGAAGCGGGCGGGGCGGCCGCCGCCGATCCGGACGGCGACGCGAACGTGATCGACCGCAAGGCGCTCGACGCATTGCGCGCGCTGCAGCGGCCGGGCCGCCCCGATATCCTGACCCGCATCATCGATCAGTTCACGCTGGATGCGCCGCGGCTGATCCGCGACATGCGCGCGGCCGTCGAAGCGGGCGATGCCGATGCGCTGAGGCTGGCCGCCCATACGCTGAAATCGAGCAGTGCGAACGTCGGCGCGCACGTGCTGTCGGCCCGCTGCAAGGCGATCGAGCAACTGGCGCGCGCCGCCGACGTCGCCGCGGCAGCCGGCCTCGTCGCCGGCACGGACGCCGAATTCGGGCACGCGCAGGCCGCGTTGACAGCGGAACGCATGGTGGAGGGTTGAGCGGCCGCGGCACGATCGCGGTGGCGATCGCGGCGGGTCGGAAACAGGAGAACGGTCTTGAACCAGGAAAATGTCGATGCGCCGGTGATTCTGATCGTCGATGACGATGCGATGACGCGCCTGCTGGTCGTGGAGACCCTCGAGCCGGAGGGTTTTCGCGTCGAGGAAGCGACCGGGCCGCAGGAGGGCATCGACGCGTTCCTGCGTCATCGTCCTGCCGTGGTGTTGCTCGACGTCGAGATGCCCGGCGGCGACGGCTTCGCGTGCTGCCGCCGGCTGCGTGCGCTGCCGGAAGGCCGCCGCGTGCCGATCGTGATGCTCACGGGCAACGACGACGATGCATCGATCGCCAGCGCCTTCGACGCCGGCGCGACCGATTTCGTCTCCAAGCCGATGCGCTGGAAGCTGCTCGGCTACCGGATCCGCTACCTGCTGCGCGCCGCCGCGACGCTCGAAAAGCTCACGACCACCGAGATCAGCCTGACGCATGCGCAGGCGCTCGCGCATCTGGGCAACTGGGAGTATCAGGCCGGCCGGACGGACGGCAGCTGGTCGCCGGAGCTGTACCGGATCCTCGGCCTCGACCCCGAGCGCACGCCGCCGGCCTTCGATCGGCTGCTGCAAGCCGTTCCGGTCGACGAGCAGCCGCTTCTGATCCAGTCGTTCACGAGCCTGCGCACCGAGGGCGCCCCGTTCTCGCTCGAGCACCGGCTGATCCACCCGGACGGCACCGAGCGCCACGTGCTGCACCAGGCGGAGGCGGGGCGCGACCTGAGCCACGCGATCATCCTGCGCGGCATCGTGCAGGACATCACCGAGCGCAAGATGCAGCAGGGGCGCATCGAATACCTCGCCAACCACGATGCGCTGACCGGCCTGCCCAATCGCAACCTGCTGAGCGACCGCATGGAGCAGGCGATGTCGCAGGCGCGGCGCACCGGACACCTGGTCGCGGTGATGGTGCTCGACCTGGACCGCTTCAAGCACATCAACGACACCTTCGGCCATTCGGTCGGCGACGGTCTGCTGCGGGCCGTCTCGGCTCGGCTCAAGGCTTCCGTGCGCGACGGCGACACGGTCGCGCGGCTCGGCGGCGACGAGTTCGTCGTGATGCTGGTCAACCTGTCGACCGCGGCGGATGCGGACGCGGTCGCCCGCAAGGTCCTGGGCACCTTCGGCGCGCCGTTCGTGCTCGACGGACACGATCTGCACGTGACGACGAGCATCGGCGTCAGCGTCTGTCCGACCGACGGCGCCGATGCGGAGACGCTGCTGAAGACGGCCGACGCCGCGCTGTATTGCGCGAAGGAACGCGGGCGAAATGGCTACAGCTTCTACACGCGCGAGCTGGGTGCCCGTGTGGAAGAACAGGCCGAACTCGAAAACGCGCTGCACGAGGCCGTCGCGAACGGCGAACTGGAGCTGTACTACCAGCCGAAGGTCGACCTGAAGACCGGCCAGATCAGCGGCGTCGAGGCGCTGATTCGCTGGCGCCGCCCCGGCATCGGCGTGATTCCGCCCGACCGCTTCATTCCGATCGCCGAGGAAACCGGGCTGATTCTGCCGATCGGCGAATGGGTGCTGCGCACGGCCTGCACGCAGGCCGTCGCGTGGCGCCAGGACGGGCATCCGCCGCTACGGATCGCCGTGAATCTGTCGGCACGCCAGTTCCGGCAGCAGAACATGGCCGACGTGGTGCGCAGGACGCTGCGCGATACCGGCCTGGAACCGGCCTGGCTCGAACTCGAGCTGACCGAAAGCGTGCTGATGCAGGACTGCAACGCGATCGCGCACACGCTGCGCGAACTGAAGGCGCTCGGCGTCGTGCTGTCGCTGGACGACTTCGGCACCGGCTATTCCAGCCTGTCGTACCTGAAGGACCTGCCCATCGATGTCGTCAAGATCGACAAGTCGTTCCTGAGCGACGTCACCACGAGCGCGGAAGGCGCGTCGCTGACGCGCTCGATCATCGCGATGGCGGAATCGCTGCACATGGAAACGGTGGCCGAGGGCGTGGAGACGGAAGCGCAGCTTTCGTTCCTGAACCGGCACCGCTGCCATGCGATGCAGGGCTATTACTTCAGCCATCCGGTCACCGGGGCGGAAATCTCCGACATGCTCTCCGCCGGCTCGGAGCTTCCCGAGCATTGCCGGCAGCGCGAGCTGCTGCACCGGACGCTGCTGCTGGTCGACCACGACCCGGCCGTCCTGCAGACGCTCAGGCAGGCGCTGGGCCGAGACGGCTACGAGGTGCTCGGCACGACCGATCCCGCCGACGCGCTCGACCTGCTCGCGCAACATCGCGTCGGCGTGATCGTGTCGGACTTCCGCATGCCGAACCTGTCCGGGATCGACCTGTTGCAGCGCGTCAAGGCGCTTTATCCGGACATCGTGCGCATCCTGCTGTCCGGCTATGGCGAAGGGCAGTCGATCGCGGCCGCGTCCGGCGACGGATCGGTCCAGAAGCTGCTGATCAAACCGTGGGATGTCGCACTGTTGCGCCAGCACATTGCCGAGTCGTTCAAGCGCTTCGAGCGCAGCACGTTGCACAACCGGATAGGCCTCGACGCCGCCCGCATCGGCATGCGCCCATCCTCCCTCGGGCCGGTCGAAGCGGCCGCTCCCCGCGATCCGGCTTGAGGGAGGCTGCGCTTGAGGGAGGCTGCGACGGTCGCGCGGGCGCGAATCGGCGGGCGACACGACGACGAAAAGGGGGGGGCGATCACGTCGATCCCCGGCATGCGGCCGGCGGTATAGGGAAAACCCTTATCTCGGGGTATAATCACAGGCTGAGAGAAAGGTCGAACCATGCCTGAACGTTTCCAAACCATTGAAAAATTTGTGTTTTCCCTCGTCGTGATGTCCGCGGTCGTGTGCTCGGCATTCCTCGCGTACGAGCGTCACCCCGAGATCAAGATCGCGCTGCACGAAGGCGAAGCGCTGATGCGCGAGAGCGCCAAGTACTCAGTCATCTGCTCGCCGTCCAAGGTCGATCCTTGCGTCGAGATGTCCGCTTACTGAAATTTGCGTCGGGGTCGGTGCGCCGAGCGGTGCGCGGCAGCCGAAACGGACGTTTTTCATGATTCGTCCCGTTCGGTTTCAGACTGGCCCTACAGCGTCGGCGGTTCGAATTCCTTGAAGTAGTTTGTGCCCGTCTAGCGTTCAGAAACCGGCCGCAAGACAGGGCGGATGCACGAGCCCGTCACGTGCCGAGTCGCTGGCGTAAGCAGCCCCGGATTCAGTCGGCCCCGCTTCGAGCAATCGAGCGGGGCCGTTCCGTTTGCGCGCGTGAATCACACGACATGCTGCGGCAGCGTGAATCACACGACATGCCGCGGCTCGCCGCGCGCAAACGCGGCGACGTTGTCGACGAGCTGATCGGCGAGCGCCTGCATCGCCTCGTCGCTTGCCCATGCGACGTGCGGCGTCAGGATGAACGCCGGATGCGACAGGATCGCGTGGAACGGATGCGCGGCCGGCAGCGGTTCCTGCGTCACCACGTCGAACCCGGCGCCCACGATCTGCCCCGACTGCAACGCATCGACCAGCGCACTTTCGTCCACGAGCCCGCCGCGCGCGGTATTGATCAGCAGCGGCCGGCGCGCCATCCGCGCGAACGCGGCCGCGTCGATCAGGTGCCGCGTCGCGGGCGTGAGCGGGCAGTGCAGCGTGATCACGTCGCTGTCGCGCAGCAGCGTGTCGAGCGGCGCGTAGTCGTTACCTGCGGCATCGCCGTGCGCCGCGAACAGCACGCGCATGTCGAGCGCACGCGCGATGCCGGCCACCGCGCGCCCGAGCACGCCGTCGCCGACGATCCCGAGCGTCGAGCCGGCCAGGTCGCGGATCGGATGATCGAAGAAGCAGAACTGCCCGCTGTCGAGCCAGCGCCCGGCGCGCACCGCGTCGCGGTAAGCCACGAGACTGCGGCGCAGCGCGAAGATCAGCGCGAACGTATGCTCGGGCACCGTGCGGACCGCATAACCGCGAATGTTGCTCACGACGATCCCGCGTGACGCGCACGCGTCGAGATCGACGATGTCGGTACCGGTCGCGGCGATCGCGATCATTCGCAGACGGCGCGCGGCGGCGAGTGTCGAAGCATCGAGCCGCACCTTGTTGGTCACGACGATGTCGGCGTCGGCGATGCGCGCGGCCACCTCATGCGCGGCTGTCCGGTCGAACGTCTGCAACACGTGCGGAAACGGGAACGGCTTCAGCACGGTTTGCGGCGACAGCGTCGCGCGGTCGAGAAACACGATCTGCGCGGGAGAGGAAACGGAAAACATGGCGGGTCTCGCTGACGGTGACGGGGTGACAGGCGCCCGGTGGGCGCGCAACGGCTTCGATTCTGCCGGCGGCGCGCGCCGCTTCGTTTGACCGTTGCGCGAGCGCGCTTTCCCGGATGGAAAGGCTGGCACATTCCGCGCGGGAACGAATGCAGCGATCGCGTCGACGCACGCCTTTCCGTTTCGGAAAGGCTGGTTGAGCATCGATCGATTTTCGCCATGCGCGAACGCCGTCATGATCGCCGTCATCGACAACACGATTTCATCGGAGACAGCCATGACGCGCCCCCTGGACGGCATCCGCGTGCTGGAACTCGGCCAACTGATCGCCGGGCCGTTCGCGGGCCGGATGCTCGCCGAATTCGGCGCGGACGTGATCAAGGTCGAGCCGCCCGGCCTCGGCGACCCGCTGCGCAAATGGCGGCTGCTGCACGACGGCACGTCGGTGTGGTGGGCCGCGCAGTCGCGCAACAAGACCTCGCTCACGCTCGACCTGCGCACGGCCGAAGGGCAGGACGTCGTGCGCCGCCTCGTCGCCGAGACCGACGTGCTTATCGAGAACTTCCGGCCCGGCACGCTCGAGGGCTGGGGGCTCGGCTGGGACGCGCTGTCCGCGATCAATCCGGGGCTCGTGATGCTGCGCGTGTCGGGCTTCGGGCAAACCGGCCCGTACCGCGACCGTCCCGGCTTCGGCGTGATCGCCGAGGCGATGGGCGGCCTGCGGCACCTGACCGGCGAACCCGGCCGCACGCCGGTGCGCGTCGGCATCTCGCTCGGCGATTCGCTGTCGGCGCTGCATGGCGTGATCGGCGTGCTGCTCGCGCTGCGGCATCGCGAGCAGCAGGGCGGCAACGGGCAGGTCGTCGACGTCGCGCTGTACGAATCGGTGTTCAACATGATGGAAAGCCTGCTGCCCGAATATTCGGCGTTCGGCGCGGTGCGCGAGGCGGCCGGCAGCAGCCTGCCCGGCATCGCGCCGACCAACGCGTATCGCTGCCGCGACGGCAGGTACGCGTTGATCGCCGGCAACGGCGACAGCATCTTCCGGCGCCTGATGGAGCTGATCGGCCGGCCCGATCTCGGCAACGATCCCGCGCTCGCGCACAACGACGGCCGCGTCGCGCAGGTCGAGCGCATCGACGCGGCGATCGGCGAGTGGAGCGTGCGCCACGACCTCGACGACGTGCTGGCCGCGCTGAACGACGCGCGCATCCCGTCCGGGCGCATCTACGACGTCGCGGACATCGCGGCCGATCCGCACTACCGCGCGCGCGACATGATCGTCGACGCCGCGCTGCCCGACGGCACGCCCGTGCAGGTGCCGGGCATCGTGCCGAAACTCGGCGCGACGCCCGGGCGCATCGAACGCGCGGCGCCCGCGCTCGGCGCGGATACCGATGCGGTACTCGAATCGATCGGCATCGATGCGGCGACGCGCGGCGACTGGCGCACGCGCGGCGTGATCTGAACCGGCAACAGGAGACGACATGGGCACTCGAAGCAAACGGCTCTACATCCACGAAGTCGCGACGCGCGACGGTTTCCAGAACGAAGCGGCATTCGTCGACACCGACGACAAGATCGCGCTCGTCGATGCATTGAGCGCATGCGGCTACGCGAAGATCGAAGTCACGTCGTTCACGTCGCCGAAGGCGATCCCCGCATTGCGCGACGCGGAGGCCGTGATGCACGGCATCGCGCGCGCACCGGGCGTCGTCTATACGGTGCTCGTGCCGAACGTGCGCGGCGCCGAGCGCGCGCTGTCGTGCGGCGTCGACGAAGCGAACCTCGTGATGTCGATCAGCGAGAGCCACAACCGCACGAACCTGCGGATGACGCGCGAGCAGTCGTTCGCGCAGCTGCGCGGCGTGATCGACGCGGTGCGCGGCACGGGTGTCGCGATCAACGTGTCGCTGTCGACCGCGATGGGCTGTCCGATGGAAGGCGACGTGCCGGCCGAAACGGTGCTCGCGTGGATGCAGCGCTTCGCGGATCTCGGCGTGCACGGCTTCACGTTGTGCGACACGACCGGCATGGCGTTTCCGTCGCAAGTGCGCGATCTGTCCGGGCGTGCACGCGAGCGCTTCGGCGCGCTGCAGCTCACGCTGCATTTCCACAACACGCGCGGAATGGCGCTCGCGAATACGCTCGCGGCGCTCGACGCGGGCATCGACCGCTTCGACGCGTCGCTCGGCGGGCTCGGCGGCTGCCCGTATGCGCCGGGCGCGACCGGCAACGCGTGTACCGAGGAACTCGTGCACATGCTCGAACTGGACGGCTACGATACGGGCATCGACCTCGCGGCCGTCCTCTCTGCGTCGGCACAGCTGCCCGCGCTGATCGGGCATGACGTCCCGAGCCAGATCCTGAAGGCCGGGCGCCGCTCGGATCTTCATCCGCCGCCGTGCGCCGACGCCGGCGACATGCCCGCGCAGCGCGCATTCTCATGAACAGGAAAACAGGAGCGAATCCCATGGCGCTGATCGATCACCTCGACCATCTCGTGCTGACCTGCGTCGATCCCCACCGGACGAAGCATTTCTACACGGAGGTGCTGCAGATGCAGCTCGAAACCTTCGGCGCCGGTCGGCTCGCGTTCCGCTTCGGCAACCAGAAGATCAACCTGCACGTGCGCGGCGCGGAGTTCGAACCGAAAGCGCATGTGCCGGTGCCCGGCGCGCTCGACCTGTGCTTCATCGCGTCGGTGCCGCTCGACGACGTGATCGCGCACCTGAAGCGCGTCGAATGGCCGATCGTCGAAGGGCCGGTCGAACGCACGGGTGCGACGCAGAAGATCCGTTCGGTCTACGTGCGCGACCCCGACCTGAACCTGATCGAGATCTCCGAGTTGATCTGACCGGCGGCGGCCGGCCTGTCGCGCCACCGGCCCGCGCCGCTTCGGCGTATCGATCGGCCCGGTCGGCGCGGTCGCGCGGGCACCGGCACGATGCGCGCACGGCGTCGCAGTCTTTCGCCGAAAGCGGACAGGCCCGCGCCGCACCCGCCGAATCCGGATAGCCGCACCCGGCCGCGCTGCGGATAATGGCGCTAACGCGTCGGTTCGGCCGACGCACTCGCAGCGGACATGGCAAACCTGCCCCGCACCTCCGCAACCCGCCCCGGACACTCCCCGAATGACGATCCTCTATCGCGGCATGGACCGCGCGGCGCTCGACGCCGCCTACCTGAACACGAAGGCCGTTCCCGATTTCCCGGCATTGCTCGCATCGTGCCAGGCGCGCAGCGCGGCGCTTTACGATGCGACACCCGGCCGCCGCGACCTGCGTTACGGCGCGCAACCGGCACAGCGCTTCGACTGGCTGCCGTGCGGGCAGCCCGGCGCGCCGCTGTTCGTGTTCATTCATGGCGGCTACTGGCAACACTGCACGAAAGAGGACTTCGCGTACGCGGCGAGCGGCCCGCTCGCACGCGGTTTCGACGTCGTGCTCGCCGAATACACGCTCGCGCCGGTCGCGACGATGACCGACATCGTCGGCGAGATCGGCGCGCTGCTCGATTATCTTGCGAACGATCCCGACGGCCTCGGCACCGCGCGGCGGCCGATCCACCTGAGCGGCCATTCGGCGGGCGGCCACCTGACGGCCATGCATCGCGCGCATCCGGCCGTCGTTTCGGCGCTCGCGATCAGCCCGCTCGTCGATCTCGAACCGATTTCGCTGTGCTGCCTGAACGACAAGCTGCAGCTCACCGCGCAAGAGGTCGACGCATGCAGCCCGCTGCGTCACATCGGGCCGGGTGCGCCGACGGTCGTCGCGGTCGGCGACGCCGAACTGCCCGAACTCATCCGGCAAGCGCATGAATACGCGTCGGCGTGCGAAGCGGCCGGCGAACGGATCGCGCGCACCTGGCTGCCCGGCATGCAGCACTTCGCGGTGCTCGACGATCTCGCGAGGCCGGACGGTGCGATGCTCGCCGCGTTGCAGGCGATCGCGCCGCGCTAGCCGCGCGATATCGCGCGCGCACGGCCGGGCGTATGATCGGCGTCAGGCCGCCGCGATGATGGCGCGCGCCGTACGGCCTTCCCAGGACCCACGACATGGTGAACCCGCTTCATTTCGATCTGCAGTCGCTGCGCGTGTTCGCGCTCGTCGCCGAGCACGGTAGCCTGACGAAGGCGGCCGAACACGGCCAGCTCACGCTGTCCGCGGTCAGCAAGCGCATCGCCGAACTCGAAAGCGTGACCGGCAGCGCACTGTTCGTCCGGCATGCGCGCGGCGTCGAGCTGACGCCCGCGGGCCGCGCGCTGCTCGACCATGCGGCGAAGGTGATCGAGCAGGTCAACCGGATGGCGCACGAGATGAGCGACTACGTCGCCGGCGTGCGCGGCCATATCCACGTGTGGACCAATACGTCCGCGATCGTCCAGTTCCTGCCCGCCGATCTCGCCGCGTTCCTCACCGACAACCCGGGCATCAAGGTGAGTCTCGAGGAGCGGCTGAGCCACGAGATCGTCGATGCGCTCGGGTCCGGCAAGGCCGATCTCGGCGTGTTCGCGGACAACGTGCCGGCGCCCGGCATCGAACGGCGGCTGTACCGGCGCGACGAGCTCGTGCTGCTCGTGCCGCGTGCGCATCGCTTCGCCGCACGCGACAGCATTCGTTTCGCGGAAACGCTCGACGAGGATTACGTCGGCTTGAGCGACGGCAGTTCGCTGCTCGCGCGCATGACCGACGCCGCGTTCGCGGCCGAGCGCTCGCTGAAAGTGCGGATCCAGGTATCGAATTTCGACGGCGTGAGCCGGATGATCGAGGCCGGGCTCGGCATCGGCGTGCTGCCGCGCGATGCGGTGACCGGCGAGCGCGCCGCGCGGCTCGGGGTCGTGAAGCTCGACGATGCGTGGGCGACGCGCACGCTGTGGGTCGGCGTCAAGGCCGGCACCGTGCTGACGACCGACATCGCGAAGCTGTTCGATTTCATGTCGGCGCGTTGAGGCCAGCCCGCAAGCGGTAGAAGTTAGCGCGGTGCGGCTTCGAGGAAGGGCGATCATCGGTGCGCGTTCAGCCCACCGCTGCAGGAAGCCGATTCGACGCATCCGCACCGGACCGACCGGCAGACGACCGCGAACTACCGTCGCGTAGTACGGTTCGACTGCAGCCGACAATCGCGGGCACGGCACGCGCCTGCCGCCCGCACGTTTCGCGGCCGCGAAGCGCATTTTCCGCCTTATCGTCGCGGGTTCGTTCCTTGCACTTTCTTTACATCGTTCCCGGCTGTGTCGGCGATGATCTCCGGGCCGGACAAATGGGTGTTCCCCTGGCTTCGCAGCGTGATCAACATCCCCACGTGAAGCCGACGCGTTCGGCAGTCATTTTTCGCACTCGACACAATATTCGCGCGCCTGAAACGTCTTCAGGCACATGGAATCGCCACCCACTTCACGCACGATGACCGACCCAGACCGCGACATCACCGCGATAGTGATGCGTGAACGAACGAGACTCGTGAGCTTTATCCGACGTCGGATACGCGACCCGGACGATGCCGAGGACATTCTGCAGGATGTGTTTCACGAATTCGTTCAGGCTTACCGGCTTCCCGCGCCAATTGAACAGGCGAGCGCATGGCTTTTCCGTGCCGCGCGCAACCGTATCGTCGATCGCTTTCGCAAGAAGAAGGAGCAGCCGCTGACCGACCTGTACGAGGCCGAAGATGACGCAGACAGCGCGTATCGCCTGGACCTCGTGCTCCCGGCGCATGATGCCGGTCCCGAAGCACGCTACGCTCGCACGCTCTTGCTCGAGGCCTTGCAGGATGCGCTCGACGAGTTGCCGGCGAATCAGCGCGAGGTATTTGTCGCGCACGAACTGGAGGGCCGGCCCTTCAAGGAGATGGCCGCGCAAAGCGGTGTCGCGCTCAATACGCTGCTCGCTCGCAAACGCTATGCGGTCTTGCATCTGCGTGCCCGACTGCAGCTCGTTTATGACGAATTGGACAATACCTAGAGGAGTCGACAGATGAATTTTCGAATCAGATGTGCGGGCAAGGCGCTGCTCGTCGTGATCGCCATAGGCGTGCTCGGATGGGTCGTCATGATGTTATGGAACTGGGTGATTCCGGCGCTGTTCGTCGGCGCCCGTACGATCGACTTCACCCATGCGCTCGGCCTGCTCGTGTTGAGCCGCATCCTGTTCGGCGGATTCCGCGGACACCACGGCTGGCGCGGCCGGCGCCACTGGCGCAAGTGGGAATCCATGACCCCCGAAGAACGCGAGCATTTCCGGACCGCGTGGCGATCCGACAGCAACCGGCCCACGGGAGAGTGAACGTGCGCGAAAAAACAACGGGCGACTGCAAACAGAAACCGGGCGTGATAGCGCCGGTCGTCGATCTGAAGCGTTGCGAAGGCAAAGCGGATTGCGTCGCGGTTTGCCCTGAGAACGTGTTCAAGATCCGGCGCATCGACAAGGCCGATTACATCGGCCTTGATCTGATGCATCGCTTGAAGCTGCGCGTGCATGGAATGAAAGTCGCCTACACGCCGAACGCGCATGCCTGCCGGTCATGCGGACTGTGTGTGACGGCGTGCCCCGAGCGCGCCATCACGCTCGCCCGAACGGCATAGCAACCCCGTGTATCGCCGCGACCGAGCGACAGCGCAGAAACCCCGACGGGAGGCGCAGTCGCTGGATACCGCGTCGACGTGATCAATTTCGTCCAGGAATGCACATGGCTTCACCCACCATCGTTCTTCTGCAACGGCTCCACGAAGAGAGCCGGACCGAAATCATCGCCCGCGCCCGCGCGCAGTTCCGGGGATCGAACGAGGATTTCCTGTCGTTAGCCGAGGAATACGAAGCGATCGCCCCCCGCCTGCGGGGACGGTTTCTCGAAACGCTCGGGCTGTCCACCGACGACTTCGAGTCCTCGCAAGGCAGTCCGCTATCGTTGGCCGTGTCGCCGGAAACGGGAGGTTTTTTACGCAACATGGTGCTCTCGCAACGGCCGGCCAGAATCCTCGAACTCGGCAGTTCATGCGGCGTGTCCACGCTGTATTTCGCCGAGGCGCTGCGCACGTTGGGCCGTGGCGTGGTCGTAGCGACCGAACGCGATGCGCTCAAGTGCGCACGATTGCGCGATCACGTCAGGACGGCGGGCCTGGACGCCTATGTCGACCTGCGGGAGGGCGATGTATTCGAGACCGTTGCCGAACTGGACGGTCGCTTCGACATGGTATTCATCGACGTATGGGCCGACGCCTATCTGAAGTTGTTCAAGGGGATCGAGCGCCTGCTACGCCCGGGATCGATCGTCCTCGCCGACAACATGTTCACGGCCGAGGACGCCGTTCGACCGTACAAGCACTACCTCGATGACGATCCGCGGTTCTCGACCATGACACTGGATTTCGAATCGGGGATCGAATTCACGGTCGTCGTTTCTCGAGCGGGAATGTCGTCGACGGATCCTTGCCGCGGAGGCTCCGACTGAAGGACGCAGCCATCGACCGACAAGCATCTCGCTTCGGACTGCGCCCGCCATCGGTTGGTACGCGCGGGCGTTGCGCGATCGTTTGTGGAACATGCGAACGTCTGCCTCGATCGTCAGGCGACAGATAGCCCGGCAAGCCGCGAAGCATCGAGAATGATGCGGGAGCGCGTTCCTGCGCCCCCCGCATCGACACACGCTCAAACCGGATTGATTTCGTCCTGACTGCGCCGCGTGGTCAGCGGCCCGAGCACGCGCAGCGTGATGGCGACGATCCCGAGCGCGACCGAGATCACGCCGAACATCGCGCCAGCGCCGTAGCTGCCGAGCACCGGCAGCAGCACGAACGGCAGCCCGCCGCTGACGATGCGCGACAGCGAGTATGTGCTGCCGATCGCCGTCGAGCGCACGCGCGCCGGGAAAATCTCGGCCTGGTACACGTGATACGCATTGCTGAACACGTTCGATGCGCAGGTCGTCAGCAATCCGAAGCCGACGATCAGCGCGGTGTTGCCCGAGTACGCGAAGCACAGCCCGAATACGGCGATCGACAGGATCGACGCGATCACGAGCGTGCGGCGTTCGATCCAGTTGAGCAGCGGGATCGACAGCAGCGAGCCGATCGGATAACCGACGAACGATAGCGCGATGAACAGCGTGCTGTCCGTCACGTCGAAGCCGCGGCTCTTCACGACCGTGCCGGCCAGCGTGCCGAAGCCGTAGTAGCCGAAGCCCTGGAACAGGTGAAAGATCGCGAGCATCAGGTAGCGCGCGCCGTAGGGCTCGCGGCGCAGCAGCGCGATGCGCTCGCCGAGCCCGAGCGGCCGTTGCGGCTCCGCCGATTCCGCGAAGTGCTCGGGCACGCGCACGCCGGTGCCTTCCGCGAAGCACCGCAGCGCCGCGTGCGCGTCGGCGGTGCGGCCTTGCGCGAGCAGCCAGCGCGGGCTCTCCGGCAGGCGGTGCTGGACGAGCAGCACGTACACGGCGCCGAGGCTGCCGATCGCGAGGATGATGCGCCAGCCGGCCACGCCGGCCACATGCAGCGGGTTCAGCCACAGCGCGAGGAAGCCGACGAGCGGCACCGCGACATAGGAAGTCGTATAGGCCCACGCGGCGAGCCGCCCGCGCTTTTCCTTCGGCAGGATCTCGGACAGGAAGCTGTCGGCGACCGGATAGATCGCACCGACGCCGATGCCGGTCAGGAAGCGGCATGCGACGAGCATGTCGGCATTCACCGAAAACGCGCCGACCAGCGAGAACGCGCTGTACCACACCAGCGTCAGCAGGAATGCCTTGCGCCGGCCGATGCGATCGGCGAGGCTGCCGAGGCACATCGCGCCGACGAACATCCCGATGAACGCCGATGCCAGCAGCAGCTTGAAATCGGTGCTCTGCCGACTCAACCCGTATTCGTTCTGCAACGCGGAGCCGATCGTGCTGACCAGGAAGATCTCGTACATGTCGAAGAACAGCCCGATGCCGATCACCCAGACGACGAACCGGTGCAACGCACCGACCGGCAGGTCGTCCATGAAATCGCCGAGCGTGACGCGGCGTGCGGTGAGGGCCGCCGCGTCGGCGCCGGCGCCGGTGGATGCGGCCGGCGGTCGCGCGGACGCGGGGCCACCCGCGTTGCCGCCCAGATCGAGGGATTGGCTGTTCATCGTGTCTCCTGATTATCGATATGCCGTGGCGCGCGGCCCGGGCGTTTGCGGCCGGCGTGAGGCGTCCGGTCACACGACAGGGCGGCACGCACCGCAAGGCCCGTGGAAGGGCCGGCTACGCGGGCTGTGCCGATCGTCCGACACATGGTGGGCGAATCCGCGGCACGCGATAATTGCGGATGTTTCAAGCGTCCTTTCCCGCTCAGAAAGGGTACGAACGCGCGGCGGGCGGCATTCGCGGAGAAGGCCGGTGCGGCCTGAGCGGCGCGCGGTTGCGCACCGGATCAGGTTCGCTCCCGCGCGGCCGGGCGGGCCGGGAAAACCATGAGGCCCGTTGCGTGGGCGCCGGCACGAATGCCGCCCCATGAAACACGTGCACGGGGTTATCGTGCTCTGACAATGCGGCACGTTCGCGATTCGACCGCCACCAGGAGGCAACCGACATGAATCACCCGACCGATAACCGGACGCTGTTGCGCTCGCTCGGCATTCGCGCGCCGATCGTCCAGGCGCCGATGGCCGGCGTCAGCACGCCGGCGCTCGCTGCCGCCGTGTCGAACGCGGGCGGGCTAGGCTCGCTCGGCGTCGGCGCGACGAACGCCGACGGCGCGCGCAAGATGATTCGCGACACACGCGCGCTTACCGACCGGCCGTTCAACATCAACGTGTTCTGCCATCGTCCGGCCCGCGCCGACGCGACCGTCGAACGCGCGTGGCTCGACTGGCTCGCGCCGGCGTTCCGCGCATACGGTGCAACGCCGCCCGCGTCGCTGTCGGAGATCTATACGAGCTTCGTCGCGGACGACGCGATGCAGGCGATGCTCGCCGAAGAAAAGCCGGCCGTCGTCAGCTTTCATTTCGGGCTGCCGTCCGCGGAGGTGATCGCCACGCTGAAGCGTGCGGGCATCACGCTGTTCGCGACCGCGACGAATCTCGACGAAGCGCGGCAGATCGCCGCCGCCGGCATCGACGCGATCGTCGCGCAGGGCGTCGAAGCCGGCGGGCACCGCGGCGTGTTCGATTCGACCGCCCACGACGATCGCCTCGGCACGTTCGCGCTGACGCGCCTGATCGTGCGCGAATGCGCGCTGCCCGTGATCGCCGCCGGCGGCATCATGGACGGCGAAGGCATCGCCGCCGCGCTCGCGCTCGGCGCGCAGGCCGCGCAGCTCGGCACCGCGTTCGTCGCATGCCCGGAGACGTCGATCGACGACGGTTATCGCCGCGCGATCCTCGGCGACGCGGCGCGCCGCACGACGTTCACGTCCGCGATCTCGGGCCGGCTCGCGCGCGGCATCGCGAACCGGCTGACCGCGCTCGGCGACGACCCGCACGCGCCGGCCACGCCCGCGTATCCGATCGCGTACGACGCGGGCAAGGCGCTGCATGCGGCCGCGAAAGCGCGGGGCGAATTCGGCTACGGCGCGCAGTGGGCCGGGCAGGCGGCGCCGCTCGTCCGCTCGCTGCCGGCCGCCGAGCTGTTCGCGACGCTCGAACGCGAAACGCGGGCCGCGATCGAGCGCCTGCAGCACGCGCTGGACTGATCGCGCTCGTCCGGCAAGCCGTACGCAAGTGCCAACGATCATGCCGCGGATCGCCGCGCCGAACGTGCCGAACGTGCGCCACCCACCATCGATTTGCAATGCTCTGTATCTGCGCGGACCGCGGATACAGAGCGATACAACGCAGGTTCGAGCGTCCGCTATAAAGCAGGCATGACTTCTTCGAGGGCACATCATGTCTGCCACCTGGTTCAAAGGGTCCTGCCATTGCGGGGCCGTCAAATTCGAAGTGAAAGCGGCCATTGCGCCGGCGGTTCGCTGCAACTGCAGCCTGTGCCGCCGGCGCGGCGCGCTGATGAGCCCGATGTTCGCCGCTGCCGACCTGAAGATCGTCGAAGGCGAGGGCGCACTGACGTGCTACCGCTTCAACACGCGCACGGCCCGCCACTATTTCTGCAGCCATTGCGGCGTCTATCCGTTCCACCAGACGCGCCTGGACCCCGCATGCTGGCGCGTCAATCTCGGCTGCCTCGACGGCGTCGATCCGTATGCGCTCGACGCAACGGTCGCGAACGGCGCGAGCCTCTCGGTCGTGGAGGACGCATGAAACGCTGGCTGATGATCCTGCTGTTTGCCGCAGGCGGGCTCGCGACCGAAATCGCGCATCCGGTGCAATGCTCGCTGCTGTCGGAAAGCCGGTTGCAAACCGGCAAGCGACGCAGGCGGGACTGACGGCGTCGATCCGGCCGCGTTGCGCCATCCCGCCGGTTCATCGACACCGATTTATCATGCTTCCGATAAGATCGCACGCGATATATAATGCGCTTATCTGCGACCGTTCGCGTCGCTGGAGGAAGTTCATGAAACCGACCGAAGCACCATCGCCCGCCGCGCCGAAGCTGTCAGAATTCCTGTGCTTTGCGATCTACTCGGCGAACCTCGCGTTCGGCAAGGCCTACAAGCCGATCCTCGACGAGCTCGGCCTCACGTATACGCAATACATCACGATCATTGCGTTGTGGGAGCAGGACAACCAGACGGTCGGCCAGCTCGGCGAGAAGCTGTTCCTCGAATCCAATACGCTGACGCCGATCCTGAAGAAGCTCGAGGCGATGGGTTATCTGGAGCGGCACCGCGATCCGTCGGACGAACGCCAGGTGCTCGTCAGCCTGACGAAAAGCGGCCGGCGCGTGCGCGAGAAGGGGCTCGACATGAACCTGGTCGAAGCCACCGGGTTGAAGCCGGACGAATTCGCGAAGGTGCAGAAGGCGATCGTCACGCTGCGGGGCAACCTGATCCGGTCGACCGAAGACTAAACACACTGGCGACAAGCGGCCGACGCGCGTATCGCGTCGGCCGCGTCGTCATGCATGCTCGTCGCCCAGCACCAGCAGGTTCATCTCGCGGCGGACGACGAAACCAAGCGCAAGATAGCGTTCGATCGCGACCCGGTTCGACGTGAGGACGTGCAGGAACGGCGTTTCCGATCGCGCGCCGATGGCCGCGATCAACGCCCGGATCAGCCGCGCCGCAAGCCCTTGCCGCCGAAACGCGGCATCCACGCAGACGGCGCTGATCTCGGTATACCCGTCGACCCGCATCCGCTCGCCGGCCATCGCGGCCAGCCGGCCTTCGCTGCGCACACCGATATAGTCGCCGAGTTCGATCGTGCGCGGGCCGAACGGGCCGGGCTGCGCGGCCGTGGTCAGTGCGAGCATGTCCGGCACGTCGGCTTCGGCGAGTGCGACATGCTCCGATGCATGCGCCGGATCGGGCGCCCCTTGCCAGATCATTTGAAGCAACGTCGCGCGCCGGATCACCGACAATCCCGCCGGCGGCGGGATCTCGTCCGGCGTGACCAGCGCCGCCGGCCCGTGCGCGGCGATCAGTTCGCGCAACGCATCGAAAGATGCCGGGCTCGTATCGGCGATCGCGGCGAACGGCGCAATGGCCGCGGGAAACCGCAGCGCGCGGTCGTTGCCGAGCGCAAAGCGGCGCTGTTTGCCCGTGAGCGCGTTCCAGACGACATGGTCGAGCGGGTGTGCATCGCCTGTCGCGTTTCCGGTTGTGGCTTCCGGCATCGGCTGCTCCTCGATTGAAGATTTCGTGCCGCACAGAATAGACCGGATCGACCGGGCGGGTAGCCCCGCAACGACATGGATTGCGTCATTGGCCTGACGCGCGTGCGCTGGCCTTCTTCGTTCTCGATGATCCATATCCGGAAAACGTCGATGCAAATCCGGTCGCCTCAAATAGAAAAACGCACGCGATTAAATCGCATGCGCTTTATATGGTGGACGTGGACGGCCGATTCCGTCGTGCAATGCTCAATGACCGAAATAGATCGAGCGCTCGGCCGTGCGAACCGCGCTGCGGCTGCCGGACTGCGTCGCACCGTCGGCGTCATTGCCGTAACCGGACGCCATCGTATCGGCCGCGGTTGCACCGTTGTCGCGAATCCGGCTCAGCGCCGCCTGGAGATTGTCCGGGTAGTTCGGGTCGTTGGGACGGTTCGGCAAGTAGCCTGCCTGCTGCAGCGCGGCCAGTTCCGCACGCACCTGCGCACGCGTCACGGTGTTTTCGCTCGCGTTCGCCGGCGCGACGACGGCAGCCGACACGGCAACGAGGAGGGCGGCAATCAGTTGGGTCTTCATCATTTACCTCGACAAGAAAAAGGGAATTCAGGAGTGCGCACCGCACGCCGGCAACCGGCGCCGTTCGCGGTTTCGTTCAATGACCGAAGTAGATCGAGCGCTCGGCGATGCGCGTCGCGGGCCGGCTGCCCGACTGCGTGGCGGCGGCGGCTTCGCGGCCATAACCGGATGCCGCTGCATCGGCCGCCACGGCGTCGTTCGCGTGAACGCGCGTCAGTGCGGCCTGCAGGTCGTCCGGATAGTGCGGATCGTTCGCGCGGCCCGGCCGATAGCCGGCTTGTTCGAGCTGCACGAGTTCGGCACGCACTTGCGCGCGGGACACGACGGCATCATCGGCAAACGCCGGGGCGGCAACGGCGGCCGAAACGGCGACGAGAAGGGCGGCGATCAATCGGGTATTCATCATTCACCTCGATAAGAAAAGAGTCGGGAATTCGGCAGGGCGGCGCTCGGCCGCCCGATGCAACGTTCAGGCGATACGGATGTCGACGTCGATGTTGCCGCGCGTCGCCTTCGAATACGGGCAGGTCTGGTGCGCGGCATCGACGATGCGCTGCGTGACCTCCCGGTCGAGCCCCGGCACGCTCACGTTCAGCCGGGCCTGCAGGAAGTACGCGTTGTCGGCCGTGCCGAGATCCACTTCGGCGTCGACGGCGAGATCGGCCGGCAGCGTCACCTTCGCAGCGCGCGCCGCAAGCTGTATCGCACCGATGAAGCAGGCCGACCAGCCGGCCGCGAACAGTTGTTCCGGATTGGTGCCGGTGCCGGCGCTGCCCGGCGACGACAACTGGATGTCGAGGCGGCCGTCGGAACTGCGAGCCGTACCGTCGCGGCCGCCCGAAGTCGTATGCGTCTTGCCCGTGTACAGCACTGTTTCGATCTTGCTCATCATTTGCTCCGTCAGTTGGCAGGTTTTTTCAGATGCGATTCGATCGCATGCGATGGAGTTTCGTCGAGCCGATCGGCCATGTCAAGCGCGTTCGATTAAATCGTATGCGATATTTTGTATTTCAATGTATCCGGAACGTGTCGCGCTTTGCCGGGCAAGGCTTTCGGCCGATCGAGCCCCGATATCCACGGTAACGGGGCAGGCGACGAACTCCGGGCAGGGCGGGCGGAAACGCCCGCGGGAATGGATTGCCGCTTTCCAAGGACGTCACGCCGGATCGATCTCGGCGATCACGACGAGGATGACGGCCGCGTCGGCCGGCAACTGGCGCTGGGAGAACGCCGAGCGCGCGTGTCCCGCCTTGCCGCCGAGCACGTCGGCGAACAGGTCGGACGCGCCGTCGATCACGGCCGGCTGCCCGTAAAAACCGTCGGCCGAGCTCACGTGCCCCTCGACGCGCACGATCTTGCGCAGGCGGTCGAACCCGCCCAGATGCCTGCGGATCTGCGCGAGCACGTTCAGCGCCGCGAGCCGCGCGGCATCGCGGCCTTCGTCGACGCTCAACTGCTCGCCGACGCGGCCGGTATAGGCGATCCTGCCGTCGACGAGCGGCAGTTGTCCCGAAACGAACAGCAGGTTGCCGGCTTCGCTTGCGGCCGTATAGCTGCCGAGCGGGTTCGGCGGTTCGGGTAACGCGAGGCCGAGTTCGGCCAGTTTCTGTTCGACGGTCATGTCTTGCTCCTTGCGGGAAAATGGATCGGGCGATCGGTGTTGCCTGTCGGTCACTCTAGTCATGCGGCCGAAGCCGGTAAATGTCAGCGGCGCAATTGATTCGGGACACGATGTAACGAATCACGCCACGCGCGCCGGCTGGTTTCCCGCGCGATATTCATGCACACTCGTTGCTTCATCGCGCGCCCCACACCGGAGACGGCAGGAACCGCACCATGCAACGACAATTCGACGATCTGCTGCTGGGCAGCATCGAGCTGTTCTGTCTCGCCGCCGAACTCGGCAGCTTCACGCTGGCGGCAACCGCGGCGAGCGTCACGCCGGCCGCGGTCAGCCGATCGGTGGCGCGGCTCGAGGAGCGTCTCGGCGTGCGCCTGTTCGTGCGTACGACACGGCAGATCCGCCTGACCGATTCCGGCCGGCGCTATTTCGAGCAATGCCGCGATGCGCTGTCGCAGCTCGTCGACGCGGAACGCGAAGCGACCGGCCAGCAGGCAACGCCCGCCGGCGTGCTCCGGATCAGCATGCCGACGCCGTACGGGCACTACCGCGTGCTGCCGCTGCTGCCCGCGTTTCGCGAGCGCTATCCGGACGTGCGCGTCGAAACCCACCTGAGCAATCGCAACATCGATTTCGCCGAAGAAGGCTTCGATCTCGCGATCCGCGGCCGCGCGCCGGCCGATTCGAACCTGGTCGCGCGCAAGCTTGAGGACGCCGCGCTCGTGATCGTCGCGACGCCCGGTTATCTGAAGCGCGCGGGCACGCCGACCGCCGTCGACGATCTGCATGCGCACGAATGCATCCAGTTCGAGCTGCCGAGCAGCGGGCGGCCGATTCCCTGGCTGTTCCACGACGGATCGGACGAGATCGATATCGCGACGACCGGCAGCTACAGTACGTCGGGCGACGTCCTCGCCCGCGTGACGCTCGCGCGCAGCGGTGCGGGCCTGTTCCAGACCTACCGCTTCATCGTCGAACAGGATCTGCGCACCGGTACGCTCGTGGAGGTGCTGCCCGGCCTTGGCGGCCGGTCGCGGCCGTTCATGCTGCTGTATCCGCATGCGCGTTTTCTGTCGTCGCGCGTGCGCGTGTTCGTCGACTTTCTCGTCGAGCATCTGGAGCGCGCGCCCGCCAGGCAGGCGCGCGGCACACGCACCAAACGAGCCGCCGCATCGCGCTAGGCACGCCGGCTCGTTCTTTCGATGTCGATGCTCAATGTCCGGCGCTCTGGCCGCCGTCGACGTGCAGGATCTCGCCGGTGACGAACGGCGCCGAATCGAGATACAGGATCGCGTCGACGATGTCGCTCATCTCGCCCATGCGGCCGACCGGGTGCAGCGACGCGAGCGTCGCATGCGTTTCGGGCGCATGCATCGGCGACTTGATGATGCCCGGCGACACCGCATTGACGCGGATGCCGGCCTTTGCGTACTCGATCGCTAGCGATTTCGTCGCCGCATTCAATCCGCCTTTCGTCAGCGATGCGAGCACCGACGGCACGTTGCTGTTCGCGTGATCGACGAGGCTCGTCGTGATGCTGACCACGTGCCCGCTGCCGTGCTGCTGCATCGCTGCGATCGCGCGCTGCGTGACGTGGAAGAAACCGTTCAGGTTGACGCTCGTGACCTGCGCGTAGTCGTCCGCGGTGTACTGCGTGAACGGCTTCGCGATGAACACGCCGGCGTTGTTGACGAGCGTGTCGACGCGGCCGAAGCGTTCGATTGCCGCGTCGACCACGCGACGCGCGACGGCCGGATCGCCGATGTCTCCCGCGACGGTGACGAGATCGGGATCGTTCGACGGCCCGATCGAACGGGAAGTCGCGACGACGCGATGGCCGCGTGCGCGGAACGCGTTGACCGTTTCCGCACCGATGCCTTGCGATGCGCCGGTGACGATGATGACTTTGGATGTGCTCATGACATGCCTCGACAGGTGAATGGTGTTCGGCTGCAGTGCCGACCGGATCGATGAATCCGATGGGCAAACTGTAGGCGCGCCGATCACGATTTCGAACACCCGCCGTGGAGCAACAGTCTTGCGTCGCGGGAACAAATGCGGGGGAGGGTGGGGTTGACGCGTGGCGCTTTCATCGAGGAGAGCGATTCCCCCTTGGCCCGACGGGTGAGCCGATGAAGCAGGGGTGGTTACTGCGCGATGGCGATCGCCAGCACCGCCGTTCGCGGCAACATGGTTGGAATACGGCCAACACTGCATTCAGATTTGTCTGCCTTGGAACACGCAGTTGGATAAATTCATACATCTATCCGGATAACTTTTCTTATCACAACAGCATTGTCGCAAATCAAATCTCGACGTTTCAGAAACGTGCCTGACGGCACCGTCCGGACCATTCCGATGTGACTCGCCATCGATTCGAGGGCAGGGGAGCAGTCGCAAAAAGTGCGGCTGCCCCGGCCGGCAACGGTCTTGAGGCGAACGTTCGCATTCAACCCCAGGTGCTCATCCGCGCATGCAAATGGACTACGCAGCCGCATTCGCTCAATCGCGCACGGGCACGCGGGCACGGAAAATATCCATCAAGTTCGCATCCGTGCCCCAACGCCGTATTTCGCCGCCCCTGCATCGTCAATAGACGCCTGGCTCGCCCGCCGGACGATGCTTGAACCGTCGGTGCACCCAGTAGTACTGCTCGGGAAATCGAAGGATCTGCTCTTCGAGAAAGGAATTCATCGTGCGCGCGTCGGACGACTCGCTGCCTGTCGGATAGCTGTCGAGCGGTTCGAAGATGGTCAGCTTGTAGCCGCGGAATGCCGGCAGCACTTCAGTCACGAACGGTACGACCCGCGCGCCGCTCAGCTTCGCCAGCCGCGATACCGACGTCAATGTGCAGGCCTGCACGCCGAACAGCGGCGCAAACACCGAACCCGTCGTGCCGTGATCCATGTCCGCGGCTAGCATCACCGGGGTGCCCGCGCGCAGAAGCCGGACGAGGTGTTTCGCGCTTGCGCTGCGTTCGATCATCTCGGCGCCGAAGCGTCCGCGCTGACGCTTGGCGAGATCGCACAAACGGCGGTTCGACATGCGCGTGTAGAGTGCCGCCACGGGCAGCGACGACGAATAGAGCATGCAGCCCACCTCGATGCCGACGAAGTGAAAACCCATGAAGATCGTCGGCGGCGCATCCGGATCGTGGAGATCGATGCGGCTGTCGAGCTCGACCAGCCGACCGAGCGACCGCGCGCTACCGAACCACTGGAACCCGCGCTCCAGGTAGCTCCGGACGACGTGTTCGAAATGGGCACGCGCGAGCACGTCGCGTTCCTCGTCGGTCTTCAGCGGAAAGCAGAGCTGCAGGTTGACATGCACCACGTGCTTGCGTCGGCTCGGTATCCGGTAGAGCGCAGCGCCGATGCCGCTGCCGGTTCTCGCGACCAGCGCGTACGGAAGGATGGACAGGAACCGTAGGAGGCCGAACAGCAGCCAATACCCGAGAGCGTTCATGATGATGGACTTCCGTCTGTTGACTGCCCGGCGCCGCTCGAGTCGAGTGATGGGGTACGGGGAAATCGGGTTGTGTCGAGAGCGTGCAAGGCAGGTGCATCCGCGACCGCCTCTGACGGCGGCCGCGCGCCGGGCCGTTGATGGCCGACCGCTTCGATCCGACGTTCGAAGCGATACGCGATGGCGGGTGGAAAGTTCATCCGCGCGATGCCGGCTCGGACGGCGCGGATGCGCATGGCCTCCAGATAGCGCGCCGGGAGCGGGCAGCGCGGCACATACGTGAATCGATGGAACGCGCCACCGGCAGCCTGGTGGCGCGCGAAGGCGCAGTGAACGGTCGCGGCGGCCTGTTCGGCCGGCATCGCGACGATGTGGCAATCCGCTTACGATAACACGTGCGCGCTCCCCGCCGAAGAAGTCTCTCCGGCGTGCCAAGCCGGGCCGCATCCATCCGCATGATCCGCAACGCGGGAAACCGATGCCGAAGGGCGTTCGCGAAAGCGGGTCGGCTCCCCGTGAAACTCGCGGCCGTCCTCGTCGGCTATCGCCAATCCATCGTCATCAACGCCGCTCGCCGCTGGGTGCCGCATCTCATTCGGCAGCCCTGCCTCGTTTCGCGACCCTCATTCCTTTTTGTCGATTTTCGCACCGTTGATTTCGGTCAACGTCCGATCCCGGCGAGCGCTGATGATGGAGACAAGTCCAAACGTCGCATGCACGCCTGCCCATCCCGCGAGGTCCGTATGTACACGAATATCATGGTCGCCTTAGACGGTAGCGCTTCATCCAGACAAGCGCTCGACGAAGGCCTGAAGATGGCCCGCTTGTACCAGGCCCGCCTGTTTGCCGTTTTCGTCGTCGACAAATCCATCTTGCTCAGCTATGCCGGACGACTCGACCCGAATGCATTGATCGAGGAGGTCAGGCACGACGGTGTGACGGTGCTGCGAGATGCCGAACGGGCGATCGCGCGCGCGGGGGTGAACGGCGATACGGAAATCGTCGAAACGGAGCTCGGCCAGGATGTTGCGGAACGCCTGCAGCGCCATGTCGCCGAACATGCGATCGATCTGGCCGTACTCGGCACGCATGGGCGCCGCGGCATCCGGCGCGTGATGCTCGGCAGCGTCGCGGAACGCTTCCTGCGCACGTCGAGTTGCCCGGTTCTGCTCGTGCGCGGCGACGACGCGGCGCGTGCAGCCGCTGCGGCCGCTTAGCACGACCGCGCAAGCACCGGTCGGTGCGTCATTCCGTCAGGAGACCGTCATGGAAATCTCGTTTCCCGTCGAACCACCGGCGTATTCCGGGCAGGAGCCCGCGCTGGCCTTTCCCGCGCTGGTCGAAGGCCGGCGCGTGCAATGCGCGATCACGGCCGCGGCGCTGGAAGACCATTTCCTCGCCGCATCGCCTCGGGAGCCGGATCTCGTGGCCGCGTTCTCGTGCAATCGTCCCGCCATCGAACGCGCGGCGCGCCGCATGCTCGAGGAACTCGGCGGCCGGCCGATCCTGCTCCACAGCGGATTTTTCCGGTTCTGCACGTGACCGGCTCGCGCCGTTGACGCGTATCAAGCCGCAGCCGGCCCGCGCGTCTACGCTGAATTCCTGACAGGATGGTTCGTTCCCCGCGCGACAGGCGCATGTCGCAGCGACGCGTCCCGCATTCCGGTCCGGCACCGTCAGGACGAACGCGCCGGGCCGACCCAACTCAACCGTTCGAGGAGTGCACATCATGAGCAATCTGACTCGCTACGATCCGTTTTCGATGGACCCCGTCTCCGACCTGTTTCAGGGGCTGTTCAGGCCGTTGCGAGGCATGACGCTGACGGACGAACCCGATCTCGCGTCGGTGAAGATCGACGTCACGGAAAGCGATGACGCCTATAAGGTCAACGCGGAACTGCCGGGCGTCGCGAAGGACGACATCGACGTCCAGGTGACGGGCCGAACCGTATCGATCAACGCGAAGATCGAACGCAACAACGAGCAGAAGGAAGGCGAGCGCGTGATCCGGCGCGAGCGCTACAGCGGCGCGATCAGCCGCTCGTTCTCGCTGCCTGGCGAGATCGACGACGCGAAAGCGACGGCAGCGTATCAGGACGGCGTCCTGACGCTGTCGCTGCCGAAGAAGACGCCGGCCGGGCAGAAGAAGCTGACGATCGGCTGATCGGGCGGCAGGCGCCGGGCGATGCATGCATCGCCCGAAGCGGGAAACCGGCGCGCGGGCAATCCGCGCGCCGTTTCATCGTGTAGCGGCCGCAGGTCCGCTCACGCACCCGGCACCGTACCACTCGCACCACCGAGCCGGTATCCGACGGTCTGCGCGAGGATCGGGAGTTCGTCCTCGTTCAGGCGCAGCGCGTCGGCGAGCGCGCGATGGTTGATCCAGCCGCGCACGACCGTCCCGAGGCCGGCCGCCGCGCAGTAGAGCGAAACGTTCTGCGCGATGGCCCCGGCCGCGATCGCCGAGAATACGTCGCGTTGTTGCGGCGGCATGGCGAGTATCGCGGCGGTCCGGACGACGTAGACGAGATCCAGCGGCGCGCGTCCGACGAAATCCTGGTAACCCGTCAGATTGCGCGCATCGACCGCGTGTTTGAGCACGAGTCGATGCGCGGGCGCGTCGTAGCGATAGACGCCGTGCGGCAGCGCGACATAGATGTCGATTTCATTGAATGCATGCGCGGACGGCGCCGTACGACCGCCGCTCGCCGGCCGGTTGATGCCGTTCGCGGCCCACAGCATCGTGCCGAGCGTCGTGGGCGGGAGCGGCGTGGCGGCGAATTCGCGGGAACTCATTCTTGCCGCGAGCGCCATCGTCAAGGGCATGCCGTCGTCGAGGTTCGGGCGCGGCAGATCGACGATGGCGGGCGACTCCCCTAGTGGCGCCGCCGGCAGTGCCGGGGGCGCCGGCGAATAGGTCAACAGTTGCTGTTCCGACATTTGAGTCTCCTTCGAGCAACGCTGCGCGTGCCTGGAACGTCGCGCATCGGCGATCTCACGATAAGGCGGCCGGGCCGCCCCGGCTTGACCTTCGTCAAGCGCCGCATGCGCAGCCTGCAACGTGCGGCGCGAGATATCCGTTGACCTGCATCAGCGATCGGGCGCCGCGCGTGTGCAAATCTGGCTGCATGCGGCGGACGGGCACGCCGCGGCTCACAGGAGTGCACGCGATGAAAACCGACAAGCAGTTGAAGCAGGACGTTCAGGATGAACTGGAGTCAGACCCGGCGATTGACGCGACACGCATCGGTGTCGAGGTAGCCGACCGGATCGTGACGATATCGGGTCACCCGCCAAGCTACGCGGAGAAACTGGCGATCGAGCGCGCGGCGAACCGCGTGGCCGGCGTCAAGGCGCTGGTCGTCGACATGACCGTGCATCTGCCGAACGACGACGTCCGCACCGACGAGGACATTGCCAACGCAGTGCGTTCGGTGCTGCACTGGACGGTCGGGCTGAACGACGATGCGGTCAAGGTGCAGGTCGAGCACGGCTGGATCACGCTGTCCGGCAAGGTCGACTGGGCATACCAGAGCCATGCGGCCGTGCGCGCGATCTCGCAGATGCGCAGCGTGACCGGCGTGACCGACCACATCAGCGTGGAGGGGGTGGTCGGATCGGCCGACATCGGCGGCAACATCAAGCGCGCGATCATGCGTCACGCGGAGCGCGAGGCGAAGCACATCGCGATCGAGGTGCGCGACGGCACCGTGCGGCTTTCCGGCAAGGTCGGCTCGTTCTCCGAGCGCAAGGCCGTGCGCGGCGCCGCGTGGTCCGCACGAGGCGTGCGTGCCGTCGTCGACGACCTGGTCGTCGAGTGAATCCGGGCAGCGGCGGCCGGACATGCCGTCCGCGCGGATGAAGGAGGGAAGCGAGATGACAGTGTCAGGCGAGGTACATGACGCGGACTGGTCGGTGGCGATCGAGACGAGCGCCGCCGAAACGGGCGGCTATCGTTGCAGGATCCATGTGACGCTCACGTCGCCGGATGGCGCGTGCGAACACACGTTCGCGCATAACAGGACCCACGCCACCGAGCGCGAGGCCGCGGTCGAAGGGCTGCGAGCCGGGATGACGTGGGTCGAGATGCGGAAATCGAACACCTTCACGGTCTGAATCGCCGGCTGTCGCGGGCGTGTCGCATCGATGCCGAGTTCGTGGGGCATGCGATGCGACACGCGCCATCGCACGCATTCGCGTGGCTAGCCGTCCGCCCGATCTTCAGCGGGGCCCGACGACGACGGACGCACGACGTGTTCGCCGGCGCGCGCATGTTTGTCATGTCGCTGGACATGATGCGCGACGGCGTCGGCCACGGTCGGAAAGAAGCTGGCTGATCCGAATACGTCGAACAAGCCGTAAGCGCGCAGGCGATCCTTCACCGGGCCCTTCATTTCCGCGAAATCCAGCGCGATGCCTTGCTCGCCGAGCTCCTCGCGAAGCGCCACGAGCCGGTCCGCCGCGCTGACATCGATATCGGTGACGGGTTCTGCCGCGACGACGATTCGATCGACCGGGCCCGCCGCTCGCGTGAGCGCGGCATGCAGATGCTCGCAGAAGATCTCGACATTGGCGTAGAAAAGCGGCGCATCCCAGCGGAACAGCACGAGCCCGGGCGTTTGCACGGCGTCCGGATGGCGCGCGATGTCGTGATAACCGCGAACGCCCGCCAGCCGGCCAAGCACCGCATCGTACGGATGCCAGGCGCGCCAGACGAACGACAGCAGCGACAGCGCGCTTGCGAGCAGGACGCCGGGTACGACACCCATGCCGATGACGCCTGCAAAGCACAGCACTGAAATCAGGCATTCGCCGCGACGCATCCGATACAGTCGGACCACGCTGCGGACGTCGGCGATGCCGAACGCGGCATAGATCACGACGGCAGCCAGCGCCGCGCGCGGGACGAGCGTCAGCAGCGCCGGCGCGGCAATCAGCAGCAACGCGATGCAGCCCGCCGCGACGAGATTCGTGACCTGGCTTTGCGCGCCCGCGGCAATCGCGACGGGCGTGCGGGACGCGCTGCTGCTGACCGCGCAGCCCTGCATCACGCCGGCCAGCAGATTCGCCGCCCCCAATGCGACCAGTTCCTGGTTGCGGTCCGGCGTGTCGCCCGCACGAGCGGAAAGGGCACGCGACAACATGCTGATGTCGGCGAACGACACCAGTGCCACGGCGACCGCGCCGGACGCAAGCGCGGTCAGGTCGGCGAGCGACACGACCGGAAGATGGGGCGTGGGCGCGCCGGCGGGCAATGCGCCGACCGTCACGACCCCGTGCAACGGCGCCACGCGTGCGGCCAGGGTCGCCGCCAGCACGGCGATCAATACGCCGGGCCAACGCGGCATCATGCGCTTCATGGCCGCAATCGCCGCCAGAACGCCCACGCCCAGCAAACAGGCATCGGGAGAAAACCGCTGCTCGAAGAGGGCTCGCACGATGTGCGACAGGCCGGAGAACACGTCGTTGCCGGAGACGGACATGCCGAGCAGCTCGGGCAGCCTGCCGACTGCAAGTGCGATGGCGATGCCGTTCAGGTAACCGTACTGGATCGGGCGCGACAGCAGATCGGTGACGAAACCGAGGCGGAGCGTACCGAGCAGGATGCAGATCGTTCCGGCCGACAGTGCCAGCGCGCCGGACAGCGCGATGGCCCGCTGCGGATCATGGTCGGCGAGCGGTGCGATGGCCCCCGCGATCAACGCCGCCAGCGCGGAATCCGGGCCCAGGACGAGGATCCGGCTCGGGCCGAGCACCGCGTAGGCGAGCAACGCGGCGATCGACGCATAGAGCCCGGTGACGGCGGGCAGGCCGGCCGCCTCCGCGTAGCTCATGCCGACCGGCACCAGCACCGCCGACAGCGCCATGCCCGCATACAGGTCGTGCGAGAGCCATGCACGCCGGTAGTTCGCGAGCAGCGCGATGCCCGGGAGCATGCGCGCGACGCGTCCGGAAAGAGGCCGGTTCATCGCGGTTTCGTCACGGAACAGCCGCGGCGACGTGAATGGCTTGCTCCGGCAAGCGTGGATTCGACTGGATGCCGCCGGACCGTAACAGGCGCGCGAAATGCTGGAGCGGGAAGCGCCATCGAGCCGAATGACGGGGCCGCGGCCGCCTGATCAGGTACCGGCGCCGCGACACGACGGCGCTCGACATCACGCCGCGTCGAGCACCGAAAGCTGCAGCGCCTGCGCGAATCGGGCCAGCGCGGCAAGCGATCCTGTCACGCTTTCGTAGCGTTCGCGCCCGATCTGGGCGTCGAGCATGACCATCATGCCGGCTTCGCGCGCAAGTGCGAGGAGCGCCTGCCTATCGGGTACCGCGCATCCCTGCGCGGTGGGCGCGGCGGGCCTGGAGGTGCCGGTGCGGCCGGCTGCCCGGTTTCCCGGTTCGAAACAAGACATCGCGTGTGGCATGACGGCTCTCCTGAACGAACGACCGGGAATCGGTGTGCCGTACAAGCGGTCGTCGTGCATCCAGTATCGGTTCCGCTCTTGCGGGATTCAATCAGGCGGCCCCGAACCGCGTGTAGGAAATGGGCAAATGAAATCGGCCGATTCCTACATCGCGCGGTTCGCCCGTGAAGTCACGCGCCGTGGCGGCCGCGATCGCCGCTGCGCATACCAGCAGCCGATTGCGTGCCAGATGTCCTGCGCCGATTCGCAATAGACGAACAAGTCGAGATCGCTGCGATCGATCATCCCGTCGTCCGCGAGAAAGGCGAAATCGACGACGCGGCGCCAGTATGCCTCGCCGACGAGGATGACCGGAAGCGGCGCGATCTTCCGGGTTTGCAGCAGCGTCAGCACCTCGAACAACTCGTCGCAGGTGCCGTACCCGCCCGGGAAGAACACGGCGGCTTTCGCGCGCTCGAGCAGATGCAGCTTGCGGATCGCGAAATAGTGAAAGCGGAAGCACAGGGCCGGCGTGAGGTAGGGATTGGGCGCCTGTTCGCGCGGAAGTTCGATGTTCAAGCCGATGCTCGGTGCGCCCCTTTCGTATGCGCCTCGATTGGCGGCCTCCATGATGCCCGGGCCGCCGCCGGTGATCACGGCGAGCCTTGCCGTGCGGGTGCGCCGGTCGGCACGGCCGACGATGCGCCCGAATTCGCGCGCGACGCGATAGTAGACGCTGTATTTGACCAGACGGCTCGCCGTCGCGACGGCGCGGCGCCGGCGAGCGTCGTGCGGCCGCTCCGCCAGCGCACGGCTCGCTTCGCGCAGCCGCGCATTGGCTTCGGCGGGCGCGACGATGCGCGTGCTGCCGTAGATCACGATGGTGTGGCCGATGCGTTCCTGCTGCAGGCGCTCCTCGGCTTTCCAGTAGTCGAGTTGCAGCCGGATGCCACGCATGCCGGGGCGCTTCAGGAGCGTCGTGTCTTCATCGGCCTGTATGCAGTTCGCGGTCTCGGCCCGGCGCCGGATCGGCCGTGAAAGGGCGCGCGAGGGTCGCGCGCGACGTTGCCGGGCCCTGACGGCGGTCGGTTTGACTACGCTCATGGTGGAAGGGGTGGCTGACAAGGCCGGTTACTGACTCAGGACCCATTGCACCAGTTGACGGGCGTCGTCACGCGATAGCGGGCCGCCGCGCTCGGCGGCGGACGGCATCGGCGTATCGCCCCAATGCGCGCGGCCGCCGTGGCGCAGCTTGATTTCGAGTTGCTCCTGGGCGTGCGGCACGCCCCGGTAGCGTTCCGCGATCTGGTGGAACGATGGCGCGAGGAACGGCATGTCGGATGTATGGCAAAACATGCAGTGCTGGGCATCGACGAGCGCGGTCGGTTCGGGCACCGCCGTCTGGGCGGCCGCGATGCCGGCCGTCGCGGCGAACATGCAGGCGGCGAGTAGGCGTGTGACGTTCATGGTTTTTTTCCTCGTCAGGACGAAAGCGGGCGCAGCGCGATCAGGAAATCACTTCATCGAGCGGTCGGCGCGGCGAATGCGGCACATGCGGGCCGCGCCCGATGCGCAGCAGCAGTTGCGGATGCCCGCGCAGCGCGAGCATGTCGCACAGCTGCGCGCGCAACCCGGCCGTCTCGATCGGCTGGTTCAGGTACGACGCCGTGTAGCCCGCACGCGTCGCGACCAGCAGCATGCGCTCGAGCGCTTGCCCGGCGGCGAGCCAGGCCTCGCGATCGTCGCGAGCCGTCGCGATGCAGACGATCAGCGGCGACGCACCGACGAGCTGGTGGTGCAGCGCGGCCAGGCCGTTGCCGAGATCGAACGTGCGCACCGCGGTCGTCACGATCGGCGCCGCGAAATCCAGCAGCGCCGGCACGCCGGCCGCGAAGGCGGGCATGCCGTCGACGTGCCGCCGCGGATCGATCCAGCTCGCCAGTTCGCGCCGGAACCGCGGGTCCGCAAACTGCTGGCGATCCGCGTCGGCGATCACCTCGGCCACCCGGGCGCGCCGCGCGATCGAGTCGGCACAGGCCACGTCCGCGCCTTCCGCGGCGCCCGCCGCGATCAGCGCGTGCTGGAGCGCGTCCGGAACGGGTTCGGATTCGAACGGGGTGCGCGTCGTGACGCGCTCGGGGATCGCGGCGAACAGCGTACCCAGTTCCGCATCGGTGTAGCCGTCGTCGCACACGCGCACGAGCGCCAGGACGTCGGGATCGATGTCGGACGGGAACGCGCTGATCGTATGCGCGATTCCGGCGTGATTGAGCGCGACGCGGAGGTTGAGCAGCGCCGCGCCGCAACTGATGATCAGTTCGCGATCGTACGGATCGACCACGGGCAGCGCGCGAACCCGGTCCGCGCAGATAGCAATCGTCGTGCCGTCGACGATGAACCGCCACGGCTGGGAATTGTGGCTCGACGGCGCCAGCACCGCGTAGCCCAGCAGCGACCGCAGTCGATCGTCGAGACGGGGGCTTGCAGCAATGGGGGTAACGGATGTCATTCGGCAATCTCCAGGGAGCCGGCCAGCGGCGGTACGCCATTTCATCCTGTCAGTAACCGGCCGGCGGCCGTTGACCCACGTCAAGCCCGCGTTACCGAGTCGTACGGATGCGGTTCCATGCGGCTACGCTTGGAACAGGCGAAGCGCGCGAGGCCGATCGCGCGGGGGAGATCCAGATGCTTGCGATGATGTTCGACGGGACGACACCGGAGTTGCGCGAGGCACACGTGCCGGACCCGCGGCCCGCGGCGGGCCAGCTGCTGATCGACGTGCACGCATGCGGCGTATGCCGTACCGATCTCCACGTCGTCGACGGCGATCTCGCGCATCCGAAGCTGCCGCTGATTCCGGGGCATGAAATCGTCGGGACGGTGCGCTCGCTGGGCGCTGGCGTGACGGGTTTCGCGGTCGGCGACCGGGTTGGCGTGCCATGGCTCGGCCAGACCTGCGGGCATTGCGCGTATTGCGCCGCCGGGCGGGAGAATCTGTGCGACAGCCCCGGATTCACCGGCTATACGATCGACGGCGGTTATGCCGAGCGCACCGTCGCGGACCACCGTTATTGCGTGCACCTGCCGCGGCGCTACGCCGACCAGGAGGCCGCACCGCTGCTTTGCGCCGGGCTGATCGGCTACCGTACGTTGCGCATGGCCGGCGACGCACGGCGAATCGGGATCTACGGGTTCGGCGCGGCAGCGCATCTCGTCGCGCAGATCGCACACCATGAAGGACGCCGGGTGTTCGCGCTGACGAAACCCGGCGACACCGCCGCGCAGCAGCTTGCGCTGTCGCTGGGGGCGGCATGGGCGGGCGGCAGCGACGAATCGCCGCCCGAGACGCTCGACGCCGCGCTGATTTTCGCGCCGGTCGGCGCACTGGTGCCGGCGGCGCTGCGCGCAGTCGACAAGGGCGGGATCGTCGTGTGCGGCGGCATTCACATGAGCGACATCCCGGCTTTTCCGTACGCGTGGCTGTGGGGCGAGCGCCGCATCGCATCGGTGGCCAACCTGACGCGCGAGGATGCCGTCGCGTTCATGCGGATCGCCGACGCGACGCCGCTGCGGGTCGAAGCAACGCGCTATGCGCTGACCGACGCGAATCGCGCGCTGTCGGACCTGCGCACGGGGCATCTGTCGGGCGCCGCCGTGCTCGACACGCGCGGCTGAACCGCGCGATGTGCGAGCCGGGAAATCCGCGGCGTCAGATGCGCGCGAGCCCTTCCGAATCGACGATGCGGATCTGCTTGCCCTGCGCCGCGAGCAGCCCTTTCTGCTGGAACTTCGACAGCATGCGGCTGACCGTCTCGAGTTTCATGCCGAGATACTCGCCAATTTCGTCGCGGGTCATCCGCAGCACGAATTCCGCGGCCGAGTAGCCGCGCGCCTTGAAACGCGTGGACAGATTCAGCAGGAACGCGGCCACGCGCTGTTCCGCGCTCATCGTACCGAGCAGCAGCATCAGCGCGGACTCGCGGACAATCTCGCCGCTCATCATCTGGTAGACGTGGTGTTGCATCGTCCGTACCTCGCGGCACATCTGTTCGAGCTGGCTGAACGGAATGATGCAGACGGTGCTGTCTTCGAGCGCGACCGCATCGCCGTTGTGATGGCCGGTGTGCACGCCCTCCAGCCCGAGCGATTCGCCGACGATCTGGAAGCCGGTTACCTGCTCGTCGCCGTCGCGATGCATGACGACGGTCTTGAACGATCCGGTTCTCACCGCGTAGATGCTGTTGAAGGTATCGCCGGCCCGATACAGGGTGTCGCCACGCTTGATGTGACGCGTCGTGCAGATCATCGCGTCGACCCGCGCGAAATCGTCGGGGGTCAGCTCCTGGGGCAGGCAAACGGCGCGCAGCGCGCACGACGAACAGCGGGACGACGCGCGCTTCGGCTGGTCCGACCGCTCGACGGCGTGCAACGGAATAAAGGGGCGCGACTGCGGCGGCATCGACACTTCGGCATGGCTCTGCATGATCTGCTCCGGTTTGTTGGGCGGCGGCGAATCGCGTGGGCACGGTCGCGCTGGCCGCTACGGACGGCGTGAAACTCCGCCGCCTTCGTCAAGGACGTGCCGCATCGGGGGCGGGACGACGATGCAGTCGATGCAGGACTGCGCCGCCTGCCGCGCCGGGAGGCACGCGTGTTTGTTTTTCTTGACCGGGAGTATGGACAGCCGGACGCGAGAGCGAAATCAGCGAAATTGGAAGATTAAGTAGGTGATGAAGAAGCGCTGTAGGGAAATTCCTACAAGCGCGCGACATCTTGTCGCGCTCAGAGTTCGTCCGCGTCGTCGAAGAGCTTGTGGCGTACGGCGTAACGCACGAGCGCCGCATCGTTCGGCATCTGCATTTTCTCGAGGATGCGCGTCTTGTAGGTGCTCACGGTCTTGACGCTGACGCACAGCGCCTGCGCGATTTCGGAGATCGATTCGCCGCAGGTCATGCGCCGGAACACGTCGAACTCACGATCGGACAAGCGCTGGTGCGGCTGCAGCTCCGCCGGCTCGTTGAGGCTTTGCGCGAACTGCTCCGCCATCGCGAGGCTGACGTAGACGCCGCCGGATGCGATCTTGGTCAGCGCGGCCACCAGCTCCGCGCTCGCGCTTTCCTTGGTCATGTAGCCGGACGCGCCGGCGCGGAACGCACGCACCGCATATTGCTGTTCGGCGTGCATCGTCAGCACGAGGATATGCAGGGCCGGCTGTTCGTCCTTGATCTGCCGGATCAGCTCGATGCCGTTGCGGCCGGGCATCGACAGATCGAGCACCAGCACCTGTGCAGGGGTGCCGCGGATCAGCGCAACGGTCGAAGCGCTGTCGCACGCCTCGCCCGCGACCTCGAAATCGTTGGCGTTCTGCAGGATGTGCCGCAGGCCGTCCCGGACCAGCGCGTGGTCGTCGGCGATGAGTACCCTGATCATGCGACATGCCCCTTGCCGGATCGCGTGGAACGGCTGCGCGGCGGCGATCGTTGATCCTGCCCCGATTCGAACATCCCGATCGTCCGGCGTCTGGCTGCGGTCATGACGACCGCCTTCGACGCCCGGACGCCGTTCCGGCAAATGCGCTTGCATGCGCCGATCCGCCGTTGCGGACGTTGAATGGAATTGTGCGCGTTTTGCAGGGGTTCGCCAATCGGCGCACATGCACCGTGCCGCCGTGCCTGGCGCGAGGCCCGCTTGATCGGTGTCAACCGGCCGGGCCGCGGCGGGCCCAGACTGAAGATCCCGATCCGGCCGGAACGGGATGGAGAAACCGGGAGGCGCCATGTATGAACGGATCTTCGCCGCGCTCGACGACAGTCGCGGCGCGCGGCTCGCGCTCGACGAGGCGATAACGCTCGCCCGCGCGTCGGGCGGCCTCGTGGTCGCCGTGTGCGTCGTGACGGATATGCCGCCGCGGACGAATATCGGCAGCGCTTATGTCGATCGGATCGCCCCGGGCGGGGTAGATGCAAACCGCGCAGCGGTGGCGGTCGCCGATGCCGAGACCGCATTCCGGCTGTGCGGGGTGCGCGGCACCGCTCAAATGATCGACGCGTGCGGCGAGAGCGTGCCGTCGGTGCTGGCGCGCGCGGCCGCCGACTGCGATGCCGACCTGATCGTGATGGGCACCCACGGCCGGCGCGGTGTTCGCAGGGCGTTGCTCGGCAGCGTCGCCGAGTTGCTGCTACGCACCGCGGACCGGCCCGTGCTGCTGGTCCGCGACGATCCGGGCGCGGCGTGACCGGCCGGGAAGACGGGGCGGCCGACCGAGGCCGCGCCGTGCGCGTTCATGCTCAGTGCGACAGCAGCACCGGCACCGTCATGGTTTCGAGGATCGTGCGCGTCGCGCCGCCGAGTACGCGCTCGTGCATCCGGGTATGGCTGTACAGGCCCATCACGATCAAGTCCGCGTGAAGGTCGGTGGCCCGGTTCAGCAGCGTCGCGCCGACGCCGACCGTGCCTGGGCGTGTCGTCGTCGAGAACGAGGCGCGGATGCCGTGGCGCTCCAGGTACGCGGCGACGTCCACGCCTGCCGGCGTCTTGTCCGGATCGGGTTGCCCGTGGCTGACCGTTTCGACGTTGACGAAGCGCGCACGCGCGAGCAGCGGCAGCGCGTCGGCCATCGCGCGCGCGGCTTCGCGCCCGCCGTCCCAGCCGATCAGCACGTTCTCGCCGAGCGTGCGCACGTCGCCCGCGTACGGCACGACGAGCGCCGGACGGCCGCTGCCCATCACGACGTCCTCGATGAAATGGCGCGCGACGTACGTCAGGCGGTCGTCGGGATCCTCCTGGCCGAGCACGAGCAGGTCGGCATGACGCGCATGCAGGATCGCGGCGTCGGTCGCGGAGCCGGCGGGCGCCTGCCATTCGACGCTGCGCCCGGCGCGCTCGGCGGCTTCGAGGAATTTCTCCTCCGCGTCCTTGCGCCGCTGTTCGCACAGGCGCTCGTACACCGCGAGCTTGAGCGGCTCGTCGGGCCGCCGCAACGGTTCGAAGAGATCCTGGCAGACCACGTAGAGGCCGATCAGGTGCGCGTTCCAGCGTCCCGCGAGTTCGAGTGCCAGTTCGACGCGCGTCGCGCAACGATCGCTATCGTCGAGATGGACGAGCAGGGTCTTGTAGCTCATGACGGCTCCTTTTCGGTCGATGCAGCGGCGGGCGCCGCGGCGGGTACCGGCGCGCAACTCGCCGGAATCATCAGAACGGGGCACGCGGCGTAGCGCAGCACGCGCTCGGCGACGCTGCCCAGGACGAGGCGGCTGAAGCCGCGCCGGCCGTGGGTGCCCATCACGATCAGGTCGGCGCCGGCTTCCTTCGCGACGATCAGGATCCGCTGCGCGACGTCTTCGCCGGCCGGCTCGACATTGGCGATCCGCGGCGTGCCGGTGACGCCGCGCGCAGCCATGCGCTTCGCCGCGTCGTCGGTGACACGCAACCCTTCCTCGCGGAACGCGTCGATCAGGATCGACGGATCGTAGCCGTACATGTCGTAGGCCGGCACCAGGAAATCGACGACGTAGACGGGCGTGAGCCGCGCGCCCGATTCCGACGCAAGCGTCAGTGCGGCGTCGAGCGCGCGGGACGACGTTTCGCTGCCGTCGAGCGCGACCAGGATGTTCGAGTACATGGCGGTTCCCTCTGAACGCGTGTCAACGATTTCATCATCGGCGCACGCGCGCCGATCGCGCTGATCTGGATCAAGCGGCGCCATCGCCTCGCAGCAGCCGCACCGCATCGCGTGCCGCGATCCACGCTTCGTTGGTCGGCTCGACGACGACCGTCACCGCGCTTGCCGCCGACGAGATCACCTGCGCATGGGCGGCGTTGGCCGACGCATCGATGTCGACGCCAAGCCAGCCGAGAGAAGCGCAGATCCGCTCGCGCAATGCGGCCGAATGTTCGCCGATGCCGGCCGTGAACACGAGCATGTCGAGGCCGCCGAGTACGGCGGCCAGCGCCCCCGCTTCGCGCACGATGCGGTGGACGTACAGCGCCAGCGCCTCGCGCGCCAGCGTGTCGCCGTCCGCCTCGCGGGCGAGGAGCACGCGCGGATCGCCGGACGCACCCGAGACGCCCTTGAGCCCCGACTCGTGATACAGGATCCGGCCGAGCGCGTCGCGCGACAGATGCTCGACGTCGAGCAGGTGCAGCACGACGCCGGGATCGAGCGTGCCGCACCGGGTACTCATCATCAGGCCGTCGAGCGCCGAGAAGCCCATCGTCGTCGCGACGCTGCGCAGCTCGCGCAGCGCGCACAGGCTCGCGCCGCTGCCGAGATGCGCGGCGATCACGCGGCCCCGCGCCCGCGCGCCGAACGATTCGTCGAGCGCGACGGCCAGGTATTCGTATGACAGTCCGTGAAAGCCATAGCGGCGCACGCCCTTGTCGAACCACGCGTGGGGCAGCGGCAGCAACTGCTCGGTGCGTGGCAGCGTGCGATGAAACGCGGTATCGAATACGGCGACCTGCGGAATCGTCGGAAACGCGGCGCGCAGCACGTCGATCGCGTCCAGGCTGTGCGGCTGGTGCAGCGGCGCGAGCGGTGTCAGCGTCCGCAATGCATCCAGCACCGCGTCGTCGATCCGCACCGGTTCCTGGTAACGCGCGCCGCCGTGCACGACCCGGTGCGCGACGGCGCCCAGCGCAACATGCGGCAGTTGCTCGCGGATCCACAGCGCGATCCGCGACAGGACGGCGCGATAGGGGTCGCCCGGCGCCGCCGGCAACACGAGCGCGGGCTCGGCGTCGAAGCGGATCGACATGCCGTTGCCGGTATCGACCGCTTCGCCTTCGTGCAGCGGCCTGCGCGCGGGATCGTCGTGCGGCGGATACGCGAACACCGCGAACTTGACGCTCGACGAACCGGTATTGACGACGAGCAGCGCGAGCGTACGCATCGGCGCGCTCGGCTCAGTGCGACATCAGTACCGGCAGCGTCATCGACGCCAGCACCGTGCGCGTGGCGCCGCCCATCAGCAGTTCGTGCCAGCGCGGATGGCCGTACGCGCCCATCACGAGCAGGTCGCTGCCCGTTTCGTACGCGCGCGACAGCAGCGTGTCGCCGACGGACCCGCCGGCGCCGCTATCGATGTCGAGTACGTTGACGTCCGGCGCGTGGCGCGCAAGCATCAGCGCGGCATCCGCGGCCGGAACGCGGGTGGTCGCCGCTTCGGAATCGCCGGCGACCACCGCGACGACCGTCGTGCGTTTCGCGTGCTCGAGAAAGGGCAGCGCGTCGTGCGCGGCGCGCGTGGCCTCGCGGCTGCCGTCCCACGCCACCAGCGCGCGTTCGCCGATCGACGGGAATTCCCCCGCATACGGCACGAACAGCACCGGACGCCCCGCCGACATCACGAGCGTTTCCGCAAACTGGTCGTCGATATAGGTTTCGGGATCGTTCGGATCGCTCTGGCCCGCGATCACGAGATCCGCGAGACGCGCGAGACACGGCACCGCGACGTTGGCGCGCTCATCGGCGCGAATCCAGGCCGCCGATACGCCGGCCCGTGCCGTTTCGGCATGAAACAGGCGCTCGAGCGCGGCGAGACGTTCGTCGCGCTGGTCGCGCTGCTCGCGAAAGTAATCGGCGGAACCGGCCATCACGTAGAACGAAGTCGGCTCCGGTGTGTAGATCGCGAACACCCCGGTCAGGTGCGCCTTGAAGCGCCGCGCGAGACGCAACGCAAACTCGAGGCGCGAATGCGCGCGAACGCTCGTATCGAGATGCACGACCATGCTCTTGTAGCTCATCTGGATCGCTCCATCGACGGTGTATCCGCCATTGCAATTCAGTCTACGAAGCGGGCTTCCCGCGCGCTTGACGCAGATCAACGGCCTACGTGCCGCACAGCCGCACAGTGAGGCGGTCGCGGCCGGTACCGACCGGACAGGCGGCGCGAAATGGGTGCAGACCCGGGGGCACCCCGGCGGCAGCCTGGGTGCAGGCCCTTCGACCGAATCGACAGAGGGAAGACGATGACCACCGACGCTTTGACGACACCGAACGGCGCGTGCCGGGCAGCCTGCGACATCGCGCTGCGCCTGTTCGCGCTGAATCGCGACTGGCAGCACGAATGGCATGCGCTGACGGGTCGGCGCATCGAGCGGGATCGCGACGCGGCGCGGCAGTTGCAGCAGGCGCTCGCGGACACGCGGGAATGGGCCGAGTTCGGCGCGGCGGCACAGCGCGTGATGCGCGATTACGCGCTCGCGAGCGCCGCGATCTGGCAGGACACCATCGAATGGGGCATGCGCACGCAATACGAGGAGGCGGGCGTCTGGCGCACCTGGCTGCGCGAGTACGGCGCGGACATGCTGTCGCGCGGCCAGACCGACTGGCTGCCCGACGTGAGCCGGCTGGCCGCGGTCAACGAGGCGAGCATGCCGTGGCACGAATGGATGGCGGCGTTCGGACGCGGCATGACGGACATGGCCGGTGCGAATGCGACGCGGGAGCACGATCATGTGCGCTGACCGCGTCGCCTTCGTGACGGGCGGCACGGGCGGCCTGGGCGCCGCGATCAGCCGTCGCCTGCATGCCGCGGGCATGACCGTCGCCGTGTCGCACACGGAGCACAACGACCATATCGCGACCTGGCTGGCGCACGAACGCGAGGCAGGGCGCACCTTCCATGCGTTCGAGGTCGACGTCGCCGACTACGACTCGTGCCAGCACTGCGCGGCGCGCGTGCTCGCGCAGTTCGGGCATGTCGACGTGCTCGTCAACAACGCCGGCATCACGCGCGACGCCAGCTTCGTGAAGATGACCAAGAGCATGTGGGACGCGGTGCTGCGCACCAATCTCGACAGCATGTTCAACATGACGAAGCCGTTCGTGCCCGGCATGATCGAAGCCGGCTTCGGCCGCATCGTCAACGTCGGCTCGGTGAACGGCTCGAGAGGCGCGTACGGGCAGGCCAACTATGCGGCCGCCAAGGCGGGCATTCACGGTTTCACGAAGGCGCTCGCGCTCGAACTCGCGCGACACGGCGTGACGGTCAACACGGTGTCGCCCGGCTATCTCGCGACCGCGATGGTCGAGTCGGTGCCGAAGGACGTGCTCGACACGAAGATCCTGCCGCAGATTCCGCTGGGGCGCCTCGGCAATCCCGACGAGATCGCCGCGCTGGTCGCGTGGCTGTGCTCGGACGCGGGCGCATTCGCGACCGGCGCGGAATTCGACGTCAACGGCGGCATGCACATGCGATGAATGATTCCGTCATCCGCGTGCCGGTCACGCGCCGTCCGTCCGCCGCCGCCGGTGAGCTCGCGCAGGCCCCGCGTCCGTGCGCGGGCGCGCGGCCCGACGTGTCGCCGGCCGAACAATGGGATCGCGCGGCGCGGGCGAGCCTGGCCGCGATGACACTCGGCCTGTCGCCCGTGTCGCTGGCGCTGGCCATGATCGACTGGGGCGCGCATCTCGCCGTGTCGCCCGGAAAGTGCTTCGAACTGGCGTGGCAGGCGTGGCTCGCGGCCGGTCCGTTGCCGGCGGCGAACGGCGCGTCCGACGACACGGACGAGGACGGGCTGACGGTGCATGCCGGGCAGGCCGATCCGCGTTTCGCCGCACCGGCGTGGTCGAACTGGCCGTTTTGCGCGTATCGCGACGGCTTCCTGTCGATCCAGCGCTGGTGGCGCGATGCGACGCACGGCGTGCGGGGCGTCGGGCGGCATCACGAGGCACTCGTCGGGTTCGCCGCGCGGCAATGGCTCGACGCATGCTCGCCGGGCAATTTCATCGCGACCAATCCGGTCGTGCTCGACGCGACGATACGCAGCGGCGGTGCCAATCTCGCGGCCGGCGCGCGGCACTGGCTGGACGATCTCGGCGCGCTGATCGATCGTGCCGGCGGCGCCCGTCCGCGCGAGGCGCGGGCCTATCTGCCCGGGCACGACGTCGCGATCACGCCGGGTCGGGTCGTATGGCGCAACGCGCTGTGCGAATTGCTGCAGTACGAACCGACGACGGCCGGCGTCGCACGCGAGCCGATCCTGATCGTGCCGTCGTGGATCATGAAGTACTACATCCTCGACCTGCAGCCGCACAATTCGCTGATCCGCTTCCTGGTCGACGCGGGCTACACCGTGTTCGCGATCTCGTGGCGCAATCCGGGCGCGGAGTCGCGCGATCTCGGGCTCGACGATTACCTGCGCGACGGCTGCCTCGCCGCGCTCGACGCCGTTCGCGAGCGATGCGGCGAAGCCGTCCACGCGGTCGGGTACTGCCTCGGCGGCACGCTGCTGGCGATCGGCGCGGCGGCGCTCGCGCGCGACGGGCGGCAGCACGACACGTTGCGTTCCGTCACGCTGCTGGCGGCCCAGACCGATTTCAGCGAACCCGGCGAACTCGGCCTGTTCATCGACGCGAGCGAGCTGTCCGCGCTCGACGCGCTGATGTGGCGGCAAGGCTACCTGGACGGCTCGCAGATGTCCGCCGCGTTCGAGTTGCTGAATGCGCGCGACCTGATCTGGTCGCGCATGATGAGCGAGTATCTGCTCGGCAAGCGCACGAAGCCGAACGACCTGATGTCGTGGAACGCGGACGTCACGCGCATGCCGTACCGCATGCACACCGAATACCTGACGCGGCTGTTCCTCCACAACGACCTCGCGGCCGGCCGCTACTGCGTGGACGGCCGGCCGGTCGCGCTGTCGGATATCGACGTGCCGATGTTCGTGGTCGGGACCGAGCGCGATCACGTGTCGCCGTGGCGCTCGGTCTACAAGCTCCACCTGCTCACGCACAACGCGCTGACTTTCGTGCTGACCTCGGGCGGCCATAACGCAGGCATCGTGTCGGAACCCGGCCATCCGGGCCGCCACTATCGCTGCGCGAGCCGCGAACCGGGCGCGCCTTACCGCAGCCGGTACGACTTCGTGAACGAAACGCGCGCCGTCGACGGGTCGTGGTGGACGTGCTGGCGCGACTGGTTGCGCGCGCACGCGTCGGTCGACGTGCCGGCACGCACGCCGGACGCCGGCCTGGGGGCGGCACCCGGCACTTACGTGCTCGAAACATGAAGAACGTGACCGGCGACGCCCTCGATCGCGCGAACGACGGGGTTTGCCTGCCGGGCCTGCTGTCGCCGCCGGGCGGGGGATTGCCCGCGCTGATCGCGCGGGCGCGGGGCATGCCGCCGCTTGCCGTCGCCGTCGTCCATCCGTGCGATGCGGCAAGCCTGACCGCGCTCGCCGCGCTCCACGATTCGCCGCTGGGTGCGTCGATCGCGCCGCTCATCGTCGCGCCGCGCGCGAAGGTGCAGCGCGCGGCGGCCGAAGCGGGCGTCGATCTCGCCCGCTGGCCGATCGAGGACGTGCCGCACAGCCATGCGGCGGCGAGCCGGGCCGTCGAACTCGCGGCGGCCGGCCGCGTCGGTGCGCTGATGAAGGGCAGCCTGCACACCGACGAACTGATGGGCGCGGTCGTCGCGGCGGGGTCGGGCCTGCGTACCGACAAGCGCATCTCCCATTGCTTCCTGATCGAGACGCCGGCCTATCCGCGCCCGTTCCTGCTGACCGACGCGGCGATCAACATCGCGCCGGACCTCGCGCAGAAGGCGGCGATCACGCAGAACGCGATCGACGTCGCGCACGCGCTGGGCGTTGCGTGCCCGCGAGTCGCCGTGCTGTGCGCGGTCGAGACCGTCAATCCGGCGATGCGCTCGACGCTCGATGCGGCCGCGCTGGCAAAGATGGCCGAACGCGGCCAGATCGTGGGCGCCATCGTCGACGGCCCGCTCGCGTTCGACAACGCGGTGTCGCTGCGCGCCGCGCTCGACAAGGGCATCGATTCGCCGGTCGCGGGCCGCGCGGACATCCTGGTCGTGCCCGACATCGAGGCCGGCAACATGCTCGCCAAACAACTCGAATACCTGAGCGGCGCCGCCAGCGCGGGCGTCGTCGTGGGCGCGCGCGTGCCGGTCGTGCTGACGAGCCGCGCCGACAGCGTCGCCGTCCGGGTCGCCTCCTGCGCATTGGCCGCGCTGCTGGCGCACGCCGGCCATGCGCCGCTTGAACCGCTTGAACCGCTTGAGCCGGTTCCGCCAGGCGACGCACGCGACACCGGCCCGCAGCGCGCACGCCGGGCTTGAGCAACGCCAGAACATCCCTTTCGACGGAGATAACGCGATGAAAGCACTCGTATACCAGGGGCCGCGGCGCAGGGCGCTCGAACGGCGGCCGATGCCCGAACTGCAGGCGCCGACCGACGCGATCGTCCGCGTGACGCGCACGACGATCTGCGGCACCGACCTGCACATCCTGAAGGGCGACGTGCCGTCGTGCGAGCCCGGCCGCGTGCTCGGCCACGAAGGCGTGGGGATCGTCGAGCAGGTCGGCGCGGCGGTCGACACGCTGCAGCCGGGCGATCACGTGCTGATCTCGTGCATCACGTCGTGCGGCCGGTGCGAATACTGCCGGCGCGGCCTGTACTCGCATTGCACGACGGGCGGCTGGATCCTCGGCAACCGGATCGACGGCACGCAGGCCGAGTACGTGCGCATCCCGCACGCACAGACGAGCCTGTACCGGCTTCCGCCCGGCGCGGACGAGGATGCGCTCGTGATGCTGTCCGACATCCTGCCCACCGGATTCGAATGCGGCGTGCTGAACGGCAAGGTGCAGCCGGGCTGTACGGTCGCGATCGTCGGCGCGGGCCCGATCGGGCTGGCGGCGTTGCTGACCGCGCAGTTTTACTCGCCCGCGCAGATCATCATGATCGACCCGGACCGCAACCGGCTCGACGTCGCGCGGCGCTTCGGCGCGACCGACTGCTTCGACGGCGCCAGTGGCGACCCTGTCGCGGACGTGATGAAGCTGACCGACGGCGTCGGCGTCGATTGCGCGATCGAGGCGGTCGGGATTCCGGCGACGTTCGAGATGTGCACGTCGCTCGTCGCGCCGGGCGGCGTCGTCGCGAACGTCGGCGTGCACGGCGTGAAGGCCGACCTGCATCTCGAGAAGCTGTGGGATCGCAACATCGCGATCACGACCCGGCTCGTCGACACGGTCAGCACGCCGATGCTGCTGAAGACCGTGCGCGCGGGGCGGCTCGATCCGAAGCGTCTGATCACGCACCGTTTTTCGCTCGACGACGTCGAGCGCGCGTACGACACGTTCGGCCGCGCCGCGGAAACGCATGCGCTGAAGGTCATCATCGAAGTGGCGTGATGGCGGCGCGCGGCTCGGCGGGAGCGGGCGCCCGCCGAGCCGGATGACGCGGCAACGCGCGGCGTTCGTGCGCCGCGCGTTGCCGTCAGGATGACAGCGCCGCCGATTCGCGCGTGTCGCCGCGCTCGGCTTCGTCGAGATCGACGGTCTGCCCGTAGGTCGGCACCTCGCACGGCCAGTGCAGGGTCTCGGCGATGCGCCGCCGCAATGCATCGGCCGCCGCCGGCTCGCCGTGCGTGACGAAGGTCCGGAACGGCGCGCGCTGCATCGTGCCGAGCCACCGCAGGATTTCCTCGTAGTCGGCATGCGCGGACAACGACGCGATCGACTCGACCCGGGCACGCACGCGCACGTACTCCCCGTGAATCTTCAGCGTCGGCTCATGGGCCGCCAGCGCCGCGCCGCGCGTGCCCGCGGCCTGGTAGCCCACCAGCACGATCGTGTTGCGCGGATCGGGCGCATAGCGGGTCAGGTGATGCAGCACGCGTCCGCCCGTGGCCATGCCGCTTCCCGCAATGATGACCATCGGCCCCTGGTGGTCGGAGATCGCCTTCGACTGGTCGACCGTGCGGATCATCGTCGCCGCGTGGCCGAGCGCGTTCGCTTCCGACAGGGTCAGCCGGTGCTCGAGGATGTGATGGCGATAGATCTCCGTCACGTCCGTCGCCATCGGGCTGTCGAGAAACACCGGCACGCGCGCCATGCGGCCGGCCGCCTTCAGGCGCGCGATGTAGTGCAGGAGCTCCTGCGCGCGGCCGACGGTGAAGCTGGGGATCACCACCACGCCGCCGCGCGAGAAGGTGTTTTCGAACAGCTCCGCCAGCTCGGTCTCGGGGTCCGATGCCGGATGCAGCCGGTCGCCGTACGTCGACTCGACGACCAGGTAATCCGCATGCGCCGGCGGCGTCGGCGGCTGCATGATCGGGTCGTGATAGCGGCCGAGATCGCCGGAGAACGCCAGCACCTTGTGATCCCAGTGCATCACGGCACTGGCCGCGCCGAGGATGTGACCGGCCGGCAGCAGGCGGAACGACAGGCTGTCGCCCAGTGCGACGCATTCGTCGAATGCGGCGGGTTTCATCAGGTGCAGCGCGCGTTGCGCGTCGTCGGTCGTGTAGAGCGGCTGGGCCGGGTGGTGCTTCGAATAACCGTGCCGGTTCGCGAAATCGGCTTCTTCCTCCTGCAGCCGCGCGCTGTCGCGCAGCATGATGTCGCAGAGTTCGGCCGTGGCCTGCGTGCAGTACACCGGGCCGCGAAACCCGTCGCGCGCGAGCACCGGCAGGTAGCCGGTGTGGTCGAGGTGCGCATGCGTGAGGACCACCGCATCCAGCGTGTCGGGCGCGATCGGCAGCGGGTTCCAGTTGCGCAGCCGCAGGTTCTTCGTGCCCTGGAACAGGCCGCAATCGACCAGGATGCGCCGGTCGCGATGCTCGACCAGATACTTCGATCCGGTCACGGTTTCGGTCGCACCGAGAAAAGTCAGCTTCATGGCTTGCCTCGCCGGGAGTTGTGTAGTTCGGTGTTCCGATTACATCGCGTGTGCGCGCAATCGCGTTGATGGAAGTCAGGGATTGCCGTATCCGCATGCGAGCCGGTGGCGATTCGACGGACGAATGGCGGCGAGCGGCCGGTTGGCATGCGGGGCGCTCCGCTTCGCTTCGCGGGCTTGATGCCGGTCAACGTGCGGGCATGACGTCGGTACGATAGTGGTTTCATCCGCGATGGCGCCGCCGCGGCCCGGCAATCCGGGCGGGCGCCTCGCGCGAGGTGAGATGCGTGTCGGTACGACGAGATTTTCAGGACGAAACCCATCATGACGCTGATCGCGAATCTGGACGGCGCGCGGGCCGGCTACCGGCTGTGCTTCGTCCGCCGCCCGTGGGCGTGGTTCACCTGCCTGCCGCTTGACGAGCAATGCGGCGAAGGCTGGGCGGACGTACCGTATCAGGACTTTGCGAAACCGCCTTACAGCGATTCGCGCACCCAGCTGCTGCGGGTCGCGTTCGACGCACCGCGCCTGCTGGCGCCCGAGACGGGGCTGCATGCGCATGCCTGCAGCGTCGAGCAGATCAACCGCGGGGCCGCGCCCTGGCTGCGCAGCGAGGATTTCGTCGACGGCACGACGCTCGTCGTGCCGGGCTGGATCACGCTCGGCGCGTTCGTCGAGCGGATCGAGGCGGCCGGCGGCACCGTGTACGCGCCGCTCGGCTGGGCCGAACTGCCGCCGTGGCGCAGGCCCGACGTCGCGGCGCCCGCGGGCTGAACCGCCGCCGTGCCGCGTCAGCCCGCTTCCCCCCAGCCGCCGCCGAGCGCGACGTAGAACGCGACCGTATCCTGCAGCCGCTGCGCCACGGCCTGCAGCCACGCGAGGCGCGCCTGATGGTATTGCGTGTCGGCGACGAGCAGCGGGATGTAGCCGGTGATGCCGCCGTCGTAACCGGCCTGCGTGAGCGTCAGTGCGTCGCGGGCCGCCGCCATCGCGCGCGCCTGCGCATCGAGCGCCGCCGCATCGTTCGCCAGCGCACGCAGCGTGTCGGCGACCTGCGAAAACGCCGACAGCACGACCTGCCGATACGCGGCGTCCGCTTCGTCATACGCGTCCTGCGCGGCGCGCCGCTGGTTCAACAGCGTTCCGCCATGAAACAGCGGCGCGGTGAGCCCCGCGCCGACGCTCCACACGCGTCCGGCCGGAGCGAACAAGCGGCCGGCGACGACGCTGTCGAATCCGCTTGACGCAGACAGCGTGATGTTCGGGTACAGCGCCGCCGTCGCGACGCCGACCTGCGCGCTGGCGACATGCAATTGCGCTTGCGCCTGCAGGATGTCCGGCCGCCGCCGCACCAGCGACGACGGCGCCGTGTCCGGCAGGTTCGCGGGCAGCGCGATCGCGTCGAGCGACACGTCGGGCGCCGCCCCGTCGGCAGGGTAGCGGCCCGCCAGCAGCGCGAGCAAGTCGTCGGCCTGGCCGCGCTTCTGTTCGAGCGCGGGCAGCGTCGCCGCGAGCGACGCCCGCTGCGCTTCCAGCGTCAGCACCGCGACATAGGCGGTCGTGCCCGCCGTCACCTGCGCGCGGGTGAGGCGGATCTGCTCGTCGAGCAGGCCGATCATTTCACGCGTCGCGGCAGCCTCGTCGCGATACGCGGCACGCGCGATCATCGTATTGACGACGTTCGCCGTCAGCATCAGGTACGCGCCGGCGAGCGCCTGGCGCTGCGCATCGACATCGGCCGCCAGCGCCTCGACCTGGCGCCGTTCGCCGCCCCACAGGTCGAGCGTGTAGCTGACCGTCGCGGACAGCGTGTACAGGTTGAAGATCGTCGCCGGCAGCGCCTGGCCGGTGCGCAGCGGCGCATAGCGCTGGCGCGACGCGCCGGCCTGCGCGTCCGCCTGCGGGAAAAAGATCCCTTCTCCGGCCCGCAGCGCGTGCTCGCTGCGCCGCAGCGTCGCCTGCGCGCCCGCGAGCGTCGGGCTGCCGGTCAGCGCGTCGTCGACGGCCGAATCGATCGCGCGGCTGCCGAAGCGCGTCCACCAGTCGCGCGTGAGCGGTTCGCCGGCCGACAGCGCCTGCGTCTGGCCGCCGCCGGCCCAGGTGCCGGCCGCAGCGCCCGCGTCGTCGGGCGGCATGAAGCGCGCCACGCGCGGCGCGGGCGGGGGCACGAAGTTCGGCCCGACCGTGCATCCGGCCAGCAGCGCCGCGACGGCGAGCGTGCCCGTCGCGCGTCACGCTCGGTTATTTGCCGGCCACGTAGACATCGACGATCTGCCCGGGAAACAGCCGGACATCCTTGTTCGGCACGATACGGAAGATGATCGGCAGCACGCGCACGTCGACGCGTTCGGTGCGCTGGTCGGACAGTTCGATCTTCGGCGTCACGTACGGCTGGACGCGCACGAACTGGAGATCGGCCTCGACCGACGTGCCGCGCACGAACATGTGCGCCTTCAGCGCGTGCAGGTCGGGCAACTGGTGGATCAGGATCTCGTCGATATAACAACGCACCTGCAGGCGGTCGCTCGGCGTGCCGAGCACGACGACCGGCGAATTGCCCTGCGCGTAGGTGTTGTATAGCCCTTGCGACGTCAGGTAGGAGCCGACCGCCGCGTTCATCGCGAGCACCATCCCGTCGGCCGGCGCGCGCAGCGTGTAGCGCGCGAGCAGCGCGGCGGCCGCGTCCGCGGCGCGCCGCAGCGCGACCACCTGCGCTTCCTGGTTGAGCACGTCGTAGCGCCAGGCACCGGCTTTCGTCAGCCGAAACTGACGCGTGACGACATCGAGGTTCGCGACCGCGACGCGCACGCCGTTCGCGGCGGTGTCGAGTGCGTCGCGGCTGACGGCTTTCGGATCGATGTCGTATGCATGGCGCTGCTTGTCGTACTGGTCCTGCGCGAGCTTGAGGCTGGCCTGGGCGGCCGCCGCCTGCGCGCTGGCGACGTCGAGCACCTCGCGGCGCGGCTGCGCCTTCAATTCGTCGAGCAGCGCGGCGGCCGCGTCGGCCTGCGCGGCGAGCTGTGCGGCGGTCGCACGCTGCACCGAGTCGTCGATCGTCAGCAGCGGATCGCCGGCCTTCACCGGGTCGCCGTCATGCACCATCACGCGTGTCACGGCGCCCGATACGTCCGGATACACGTTCACGTTCGCGCCCGCGGGCTGCTCGCTTTCGACGATGCCGTTCGCGTAGACGCCTTGCGCATACGGGTTTGCGGCCGGCTTGAATACCGGCGGCTGCGGCGGTTCCTGGCGGCTGTACAGCCAGGCGGCGGTGACGCTCGCGAGAAAACCGAGCAGGGCGGCCGCGAACACGAACTTGTGCTTCATCGCGCGCCTCCGCGGTCGATGCCGTTCAGCCTGCCGTCCTCCATCCGCAGGATGCGATCCGCGTACTCGAAGATCCGCGCGTCGTGCGTGACGATCACGATGCAGCGCGTGTCGTTCAGCACCTTGTGCTTGACGAAGTCGATGATCATGCGCCCGGTGTCGCCGTCGAGCGATGCGGTCGGCTCGTCGAGAATCAGCAGGTCGGGCTGGCTGACGATCGCGCGCGCGATCGCGACGCGTTGCTGCTCGCCGCCGGACAGCTTGACGGGCGGCAGCTGCGCGCGATTTTTCAGCCCGACCACGTCGAGGTAGACGAGCGCTTCCTTCATCGCGTCATCCCACGGCCGACGTTTCAGGATCAGCGGGATCGCGACGTTCTCCGCCGTCGTGAGCCTCGGAAACAGGTGATAGTCCTGGAACACGAAGCCGATCCGGTTCAGCCGGAAATCGGCGATCGCGTCGTTCGGCTGCGTCCACAGGTCGACCCCGTCGATCGATACCGAGCCGCCTTCCGGCCGCAGGATCCCGGAGATCACGCTGAGCAGTGTCGTCTTGCCGCTGCCGGACGGCCCGACGATCAGCAGCATTTCGCCGAAGCGCGCCTGCATCGACACCTCGCGCAGTGCCTGCGTGCGGGCGTCGCCTTCGCCGAACCACTTGCTGACGCCGCGCGCGTCGATCGCGATGCCTGCCATCGTCAGCCCCGGAAGATGTCGAACGGCTCGATGCGCAGCACGCGCCGCACGCCGAGATAGCTCGAGATCGTCGCGATCACGACCACCATGCCGAACGCGAGCGCCAGGTTGCCGAACGTGACGAGCGCCGCATAGTCGGGGATCCGCAGCTTCGCGAGACTGATCAGCAGCACGCACAGGCCGACACCGATCCCGTAGCCGGTGAGCGCGGTGAAGGTCGCCTGGAACAGGATCATCGCGACGAGCTCGTGGCTCTTCGCGCCGATCGCCTTCAGCGCGCCGAATTTGTCCAGGTTCTCGAGGATGAACGCGTAGAAGGTCTGCCCGGAAATCGACAGCCCGATGATGAAGCTGATGATCGTCATCAGCATGATGTTGGTGCCGAGGCCCGTCTTGTATTTGTAGAAGCGGGAGATCTGCGCGATGAATTCGTCGCGCGTATACGCGAGGTAGCCGAGCGAGTGGACGACCGCCTTGATGTGTGCGATGTCCGCATCCGACTTCGGCTCGACGAGGATGTACGACGTCGTGAAGCGCGGCGATGGAATGTACTGGATCGCACGCGCGTATGTCGTGTACAGCGTGGGCGTGCCGAACAGCCCGCTCGCCGCGACCTTCGCGATGCCGACGATCACGCCGCGATGGTCGTTCAGTTCGAAATCGGTGCCGATCGACGGATTCTCGAGCTTGGGAAACTCCGGATCCTGGATCGCGATGAAGCCGTTCTCCGCGTAGATGTCCTCGATACGGCCCTTCAGCATCGTCGGGCGCCCCAGCAGGCTCGCGTCGTCGAGGCCGACGACCGTCACCGCCTGGTAGGTGCCCGAGCGCAGCCTGACGAGCGCCGCGCCGGAGTAGAGCGGCACCGCATACTTGACGCCGTCGATGCTGCGCACCGCGTCGAGCACGTAGCCGGGCATGCCGATGCTGTTCGCGATCGTCTGCACGGCCGGGTCCATCACCCACACCTTCGCACCGATGTTGATGACGGACGCCGACGACTTGTTCAGGATGCCGGCGAACAGCGACGTCATCTCGATCATCAGCAGTACCGAAAACGTGATGCCGACGGTCAGCGCGGTGAATTTCGCGCTGTCGTTGACGAGCAGCTTGAAGGCAAGGCGGAGGATGCCGTTCATGGTGCCGGATGCCGCGAGGCCCGAAGCGTCACGGCCGGTCGTTGACGGTGGGGTTCAGCAGCGCGACGAACGCGAGGATGCTCGAGACCAGCGCGACGATCGCATAGCGAAAGATCTGCCCGTCGTCGAACAGCAGCGCGTGCACCACGCCGGCGAGCGAAGCGAGCGTGATGAACACGCAGAGCGTCGCAAGAACGATCCGGTATTGCTTGCGAATCATGACGGTCTCCCGGGAAGCGGCCCGCGGCCGCACGCGCTCGGTCTTGCGGATTCGATCCACCCATGTCGCCAGGGCTGGCGCATGGCCAGGCTTCATGATCGCGTCGCGGGCGCCGGCGCGATTGATCTGCATCAACGGACAAATCGGCAGGCCACGCTAAACGGCACATTGCCGCGACGCGTTCCGATGCCGGGAGCTTGCACGGGGCATCGCCGCGTGCAGCTTGCCGGCCATGACGGTGGCGACCAGCAGCACGGCGACCGCTATCCCGTGCGCCGGGTTGCGCAGACAGGCTTCCACCTGTTCGCTGCGCGCCGCGCCGAACAGGCACCACCGGCAGAAGTGTTCGCAGTTGTTCGTGAGCAGCCGGTAACGGCATTCGCCGAGGCGCGACGCCGCGCGGCGGGCGACTTCCGATCCGCTGTACGCGGCGGCCGCATGCCGGATGATCGCCAGTTCGAAACCGGCCGCGAAACGGTCGACGGAGATGATTTCGACCGGGCCGCCGCTGAGCCGGCGTGACAGCCCCGCATAGTGGATCACCTGGCCGTCGCCGATGTAGATCCCGTGATGCGCATAACCTGGGCGCCGGGTCATGAGGTGCGCGCCGACGGGCCATTCGTTGCGAGCCGCGGTGCCGCCGGACTGCGCTGAAGTCGGGTTGTTCATTGGCTTCTCCTGAATCCCGCGGCGCAGGCCGGCCCGGAGCCGGCCCCGGCATGACGGAATGCGCCGCCCGGCCGCTGAATACGTGACGCCTTGTCACGCTTTCAGTATTGGCAGCGGGGCGGGATGCGGCAATCAGCGCGGTCTGAACTTGTTGTCCGACGTGCGGCCGTGATGTCGGAAATTTCCGACGCGGCAGCGGACGATGGCTGACAGGCGACACGGCCGGATGCCGACCGGGCGGCGCGTCCGGGCACGGCAAAGGCGGCAAGGGCAGGTACGACGGCGATGGCGGCCCGGGCCGGCAATCGGACGGTTGCGCGACGCAGATCGCCGAGATGGAGGAGGGCTTCCGCTCGCTCGACGATCCGTCGTCCGCGCCGCGCCGGAAACGCCCGCCCGGCCGGTGGCGCCGCCGCGATAGCGCGCCGCTCCGCTCGCCGGGCCGCTCACGTCATCTGGCCGATCGTCTTGCGGAACCGCATCAGCGACAGCAGGAACAGCGCGCATCCGATCGCGAACAGCACCGCGAACTGTATCCAGACCGCATCGAGGCCGGCGCCGCGATAGAGGATGCGCTGCGCGAGCTCGACGAAATGGGTGGTCGGCGCGGCCAGCATGATGTCCTGCACGGCCAGCGGCATGCTTTCGCGCGGCGTCAACCCGCCCGACAGCAACTGCAGCGGCAGCAACACGAGCACGAGCAGCATCCCGAACTGCGGCATGCTGCGCACGAGCGTCGCGAGAAAGATCCCCATCGACGTCGTCGCGAACAGGTGCAACGCCATCCCGGCGACGAACAGCGGCACGGAGCCCGGAATCGGTACGTGCAACGCGCCGCCCACCACGAACATCAGCGATGCGACGGCCGCAACCGTGACGACGAGCCCCATCGACCAGACCTTCGCGAGCATGATTTCCGCCGCGGTCACCGGCATGACCAGCAGATGCTCGATCGTGCCGTGCTCGCGCTCGCGGATCAGTGCCGCCCCGGTCAGGATCATCGACAGCATCGTCACGTTGTTGATCAGTTCCATCAGCGCGCCGAACCATACCTCGTCGAGATTCGGGTTGAAGCGCATCCGCATCGCGAGATCGACGGGCGGCAGCGGCGTGCCGCGATAGCGCCGCACGAACGCGTCGATCTCGCCGGACACGATCTGCTGCACATAGCCGCTGCCGGTGAATGCCTGGGTCATGCGCGTCGCATCGACGTTGAGCTGAATCGTCGCATGGCGGCCGGCCAGCACGTCGCGCTGGAAGTCCGGTGGAATGTCGAGCGAGAACGTGTAGTCGCCGTTGTCGAGACCGCGATCGGCCGCGACGGCGTCGATCATCGGCGGCGTTGCGAACTGCGGCGGGAAGAACGCCGCGGCGATGCGCGCCGACAGCGGCGACGCGTCCTCGTCGACGATCGCGATCGGCACCTTGTGCAGCGTTTCCGGGCGAGCGGTGGCGGCGACGTAGATCGACGCGCTGAACGTGTAGACGATCAGCGCGAGCAGGATCGGGTCGCGGGCGAGGCTCCAGAGTTCCTTGATGCCGAGCCGGTAGATGGCGAGCAGGCGCGACATGGTCAGCGCTCCTGTTTGCGCAGCAGCAGACCGGTCATGATCAGGATGACCGGTGCCGCCGCGAGCAACGGCCAGAACTGCGACGACAGGTCGGCCAGCCCGAGCGCCTTGTTGTAGACGCCGCGGCTGATCGCGAGCATGTAGGTGGCCGGGTAGACCGTACCGATCCACTTGCCGCTGCCTTCGAGCGACGACAGCGGCGTGAGCAGGCCCGAGAATTGCACGACGGGGATCAGCGTGCCGATGATCGTCATGAAGATCGCGGCGATCTGGCTGCGGGTGAAGGTCGACGCGAACAGCCCGATGCCCGTGGCCACGACGTTGAATATCAGCACCGCGGCCGCCAGCGTCGCGAAACTTCCCTTGATCCGCACGCCGAACACGACGTCGGCCAGCACGACCATCAGCAGGAAATTCAGCATCGCCAGCATCACGTAGGGCGCCTGCTTGCCGAGCAGGAATTCGGCCCGCGTGACCGGCGTCACGTACAGGTTGACGATCGACCCGAGCTCCCGTTCCCGCACGACCGCGAGCGCCGTGAGCATCGCGGGCAGCATCAGCAGCAGCATCGGCATGATCGCCGGGATCATCGCCGGCAGGCTCTTGACGTCCGGGTTGTAGCGATAACGAACGGCGACGTCGACCGCGGGGACGAGCGACGCGCCGAGCCGGCGCTTCGCCTGGTCGCGCAGCCAGTTCTCGTGCATGCCGGCGACATAACCGCGGATCGTCTCCGCGCGCATCGGCATCGCGCCGTCGATCCATGCGCCGATCTCGACGCGCCGGCCGCGCGCGACATCGCGTGCGAACCCGGGCGGGATCTCGATCGCGAGCGACAGGTGGCCGTTGCGCATGCGGCGATCGATGTCGCGATCGTCCGCCAGCGCTGCGCGCGGCACGAAATAGCGCGAGCCGGCAAGGTTCTGCGCATAGTCCTGGCTCAGGATCGACTGGTCGCGGTCGAGTACCGCGAACGTCAGGTTGTCGACGTCGAGGCTGATGCCGATGCTGATCACGCACATCAGCACGAGCGAACCGAACAGCGCGAGCGTCGCGCGCAGCGGGTCGCGGCGCAGCTCCAGCACCTCGCGCCACAGATAACTGCCGGCGCGCGCCGGGCTGAACCACGTGGCCCCGCGGCTTGTACCGGCCGCCTCGGGCGGCACGGCAAGCCAGCCGGCGTCGGACGGTGCCTCGGTCAACGCGCCGTCCGCTTGCTGCGCATCGGTCAGGTATCCGATGAACGCCTCCTCGAGCGTACCGGCGCCGCGCATGCGAACCAGCTCGTCGGGCGCGGCGCTCGCGAGCACGCGGCCCGCGTGCATCAGCGAGATGCGATCGCAGCGCTCGGCCTCGTTCATGAAGTGCGTCGAAATGAAGATCGTCACGCGATCGTGCCGCGCGAGCTCGATCATCAGTCGCCAGAAATCGTCCCGGGCGACGGGATCCACGCCCGACGTCGGCTCGTCGAGGATCAGCAGTTCGGGCTTGTGCACCATCGCCACCGCGAGGGACAGCCGCTGCCGCATGCCGAGCGGCAGGCGCTCGGGCAGCGCGTCGAGCGCGTCGGCGAGCCCGAAGCGTTCGACCATTTCGGCGACCCGTCCGGACACCCCCGGTTCCGGTACGCCGAACAGGCGCGCATGCAGCACGAGGTTCTGCCGGACGGTCAGCTCGCCGTACAGCGAAAACCCTTGCGACATGTAGCCGACTCGCCGACGGGTGTCGATGTCGTCCGCGGCGACCGGTCGGCCGAACAGCGTCGCGGTGCCTTCGGATGCCGGGAGCAGCCCCGTGAGCATCTTCATGGTCGTCGATTTGCCGCAGCCGTTCGAGCCGAGGAAACCGAAGATTTCGCCACGGCGGATTCGCAAGCTCACGTGATCGACCGCGACGAAATCGCCGAACCGCATCGTCAGCGCCTCGGCCTCGATTGCATAACCGGCGGAAGCATCGGGCTGAAAGGGCGCGATCCGGATCGGCTGGTGCCCGCGCCGGCGCGCGTCCGGGAGCAACGCGACGAACGCGGCCTCCAGCGTGTCGCAACCGGTATGCGCGAGCAGTTCGCCGGGGCTGCCCGTCGCCAGCACGCGGCCGGCGTCCATCGCGATCAGCCAGTCGAAACGGCGGGCCTCGTCCATGTACGCGGTGGCGACCAGTACGCTCATCGCCGGGCGAGCGGCGCGAATGCGCCCGATCAGGTCCCAGAACTGCGCGCGCGAGAGCGGATCCACGCCGGTCGTCGGCTCGTCGAGGATCAGCAGGTCCGGATCGTGGATCAACGCGCAGCACAGGCCGAGCTTCTGCTTCATGCCGCCGGACAGTTTGCCGGCGGGACGGTCGAGAAACGGGTGGAGGCCGGTGCTGTGCGTGAGCGCGTCGATCCGGCGGCGGCGCTCCGCCGCATCGTGGCCGAACAGTCTCGCGAAGAACTGCAGGTTTTCCTCGACCGACAGCGTCGCATACAGGTTCCGGCCGAGGCCTTGCGGCATGTACGCGATCCGCCGGCAGACGCGTTCGCGGTGGCGTCGCGACGACAGATCCCCGTCGAGGGTCCAGACCTGACCCTGCTGGACCTCGCGCGCGCCGGAAGCGAGCGCGAGCAGGCTCGACTTGCCGACGCCGTCCGGCCCGATCAGCCCGACCATGCGGCCGGCCGGGATCTCGAGCGTCACGTCGTCGAGCGCGTACTTGCCGCCGTATCGCAACGACACGCCCGACAGCCGTACGACCGTGCCGGGTGCGCCCGCAACAGGCGGGCCTTCGGTCGATCCCGCGTCGACGCCGGCCGGCGACATCGATTTCATTGCGGCACCCTGATCGCGAGGCGCTCGGGCCACGCCATGTTCGGATCGGCCTTCAGCCACGCGACACCCGGCAGCCCGGTCTTGACGAGCTTCAGATGGCGCTGCAGCAGGTCGCGGTCGATGCGCGCCTTCACGCGAAACATCAGCTTCTGCCGCTCGGTGGCCGTCTCGACCGTCTTCGGCGTGAACTGCGCGGTGCTCGATACGTACGACACGCGTGCCGGAATCACGTATTCCGGCGCGGCGTCGAGCACGATCCGCACGTCGGCGCCGAGCGGCACTCGGCCGACGACCGTTTCGGGCAGGAAGAACGTCATGTAGACGTCCGACAGGTCGACGACGTTGAGCACCTTGCCGCCTGCCGGCAGCACCTCGCCCGATTCGGCCACGCGATACTGGACGCGCCCGTCGCGCGGCGACGTCAGATCGCTGTCCGAGATGTCGGCCTGCACGCGTGCGACGGTCGCCTGCGCGGCCGTCACGGCGGAACGCGCTGCGACCAGCTGCGCCTTCGTGGCGTCGATCGCGGCCTGCGCGGCTTCCACCTGCGCGCGCGCGGCGCTCACGGTTGCCCGCAGGCTGCCGGCTCGTGCGCGATCGTCGTCGAGCTCCTGCAGCGACGACGCCCCGTCGCGCGACAGGGTTTCCGAACGCGCGAGCCGCCGCGTCGCCGCGTCGAGTTCGCTTTCCCGCTGCACGACCACGGCCGCCGCCGCAGCCTTGTCGCTGCGCCGCTGCGCGACCTGCGCGTCGACGCTCGCCGCGGTGTTCACCGCCTGCTGCTCCCTGGCGCGCGCCTCGTCGAGCTGCGCCTGCAGCACGACGACGTCCATGTGCGCGAGCGGCTGCCCGGCCTTCACGAAGTCGCCTTCGTCGACGAGCATCGCGGCGACGCGCCCCGGCAGCTTGGTCGCGACGTCGATCTCGGTCGCCTCGATCCGGCCGTTGCCGCTCACCAGGCCGGCATCCGCGTGTCCGTCGCGCCAGCGTGTCCACCCGTAGTACATCAGGCCGATCGCGAGCACGGCGGCGCCGGCACCGATCAGAAGAGGGCGCTTGATGGTTTTCATCGTGTGGAATCCGGATCGGTCGAAGTGTTGATCGGCGACGCGGCGGCCTCGTCGTCCTCATGCGTCGCGCCACCGAGCGCGCCGTACAGCGCGACGCGGCTCGACAGCAGCGCGCGGCGCGCCATCACCCATTGCTGCTCCGCGGTCATCAGGTCCCGTTGCGCGTCGAGCACTTCGAGAAACCGTGTGGCGCCGCTGTCGTAGCGCAGCTTCGCGAGGCGCGCCCGTTCGGCCTGGGAGGCCAGCGTGGCGCGCTCGATGCGTACCTGGTCGGCCAGCCAGTAGCGGGACGCGAGCGCGTCGGACACGTCGCGGAAGGCGCCTTGCAGCGTCTTTTCGTACTTCGCGAGCGCCTCGTCGCGCTGCGCATGCGCAAGGGCGAGATTCGAGCGATTTCGGCCACCGTCGAAAAGCGGCAGCGTCACGGTGGGGACGATCGACCATACGCCGGCGCCGGACGACAGCAGATCATGCAGCGCGCTGCTGCCCGAGCCGATGGAGCTCGTCAATGCGATGCGGGGAAAGAACGCGGCGCGCGCCGCGCCGATGTTCGCGCGCGTCGCCTGCAGCTCGTGCTCGGCCGCGATCACGTCCGGACGGTTGGCGAGCAGCGACGAGGGCAGGCCGGGGGCGAGCGACGGCGTCACGGCGCCGTCGTCGAGCGCGAGCGGCGCGTCGGGCAGATCCGGTGGCCCGCCGACGAGCAGCGCCAGCGCATCGGCCGCCGACGCGCGTGCCCGCTGCAACTGGACCCCGAGGGATTCCGCCTGCTGCAGCAGGATCTCCGATTGCGTCAGGTCGAGTCGCGAGATCGCGCCGGCCGCCTGGCGAAGCCGGAAAATCCGCAGCGATTCGCGCCGCGTGTCGATCGTCGCGCGGGTCAGCGCAATGCGTTCGTCGAGCTCGCACAGGGTCAGGTACGCGTCCGCGACCGCGGTGATCACGCTCAGCGTCGCGGCTCGCCGGGCCGCATCGCTCGCCAGGTAGCGCTGGAGCGCCGCGTCTTTCAGGTTGCGCACACGGCCCCAGAAATCGATCTCCCATTGCGTCTCGGCCAACCGAACCTCGTAGACCTGGCCGATCATCGGCGTCGGAGACAGGAAGCCGCCCGGTGTGCGAAACCGTGCGTAGGCCGCGCCCGCATCGATCGACGGCCACTGGTCCGCGCGGCGGATGCCGTAGACGGCGCGTGCCTGCTCGGCGCGCGCGACGGCCGCGCGCAGATCGCGATTGTCGGTCAGCGCCTGCGCGATCAGCGCGCGAAGACGCGCATCGACGAAGTACCGCTGCCACGCCGGCACCTGCGCCGCGGCGGTGGCCGTGGCCGTGGCGTTGGCGGAGGGATCCGGAAATGCGGCAGGAATCGGTGCGGCGGGGCGCTCGTCGGGCGGCGCAAGCGACAGGCATCCCGAAAGCAGTCCCGTGCCCGTTGTCAGCGCAACGAAACGCACGCACCGCGCAACGGCGATGTGGAAGTCAGCGGGAAGCGCGATGGCGCGCATGGAATGCCTCGGCGAATTCGGGAATACAGGATGGCGCCGCCTCATGGCGTCGCCGCTTCGGGGTCATTTATATCCGACGATTGCGGTTCTAACCCTTGATCTGAGTCACTTCGGCGGGGATGCGTTTCGAGCGGCGCCTCGCTTGACATCTGCGCCGGGCATGTATCAAACCCACGGGTCGCTGCGTGCGCCGGGTATAAGCAAGCCTCGCGGCAGCGGCGTGTGGGAAGCGATATCGGCAAACGTCCGATCTTCACGAAAGCCCAGCACACGCGCCGTGACGCGCGTCGGAAAGGTATGCAGCCTGGCGTTGTAGACGGCGACGGCGTTGTCGTATTGCTCACGGGCGATGCCGATCCGCAGCTCGATGGACCGGAGACGGACTTTCAATGCGCGGTAACGCTTGTCGGCCAGCATTTTGCGGTCTGAATCCGACACGGCCAGCAAACGCGAGACCGCGATTTCGAGTTTGAATTGCGCGTCGTCGTAGTAGCGCAGGGTGTCGCCCTGCCGAAGCGACGCAGCCGCGGCGGGCGTGGCTGCCACCGTCGCGTAAGCGTTGCGCACGGCTGCCAGCCGCGGATCCGGAGCCTTCGTTCCGCGCGATTCCACCTGCAGGAGATCGGCGACGATCGCGGCGCGCTCGTCGTACGTGCCGACGACGCCATTCAGCGCCAGCGCGACCTTGTTGTCGCCGTCTCGCAATAGCGACAGGCTGCCGCTGGTCGGCGCCAGCGCAAGGGCAATAAGCGCTACCGAAAGCGTCTTCATGTCGATTCCCGATGTACGGTCGCGTTTGTCTCGGACAGCTGGACTCGATTGTGGGTACCGAATGCCGGTTTTCGGTTGATTCCCGTCAACCCGGCCGTTCATGTCGGGAACCGGAAAGCCATGCTTGAGCGGCCGATCCGGCGACATGAGCCGCCCGATGCGCGATTTCGGTGCTGCACGCGGTTTCGAAAGCGTTCTCACGGCTTGCTTCTTGCGCGATGCGTCGGCGGTTTGTATATAGTGTCAGGCACCGTATGGCAGCCGAGAATTCGTATCCTGGCCGGCAGAATGCCGTCATCATTTCTCAGAAGACTGTGGACGTATCGGAACTGCCGGCCAACCCTGGCCCGGCCCCGGACGGTCCAACCAGGAAGGAGCATTGCGCGTGGAAACGATTGCTCGATTCTTTGTGGCTTCAGGCTTCGCCCCGCACGGTTATTGCCTCCAGTGGTCGCCCGGGCTGATCTGGACATACGTGGTTGCGGACGCAATCATCGCGCTTTCCTACTATTCGATACCCGTCGCGCTGTGGATATTCGCGCGTCGTCGCACGGACCTGCCGTTCAGCTGGCTGTTCCTGATGTTCGCCGTATTCATTCTGGCGTGCGGCACCACGCATCTGATTTCGATTCTCGATATCTGGCAGCCGGTGTACTGGCTGGACGCGAGCGTCAAGACCATCACCGCGGCGGCATCGCTCGCCACCGCCATCGTGATATGGCCCCTGATACCGAAGGCGCTCGCGCTGCCGAGCCCGATGCAGCTGGATCGGGCGAACCGCGACCTGGTGCGAGAGATCGCGGCCCGCCAGGCAGCCGAGAGCCAGCTGCGGGCGCTCACCCACGAGCTCGAACAACGGGTTGCGACGCGCACCGCGGAATTCGAAAGCGTCAACGAAGCGCTGCGTCGCAAGGTAGCCGAACACGAGCGCGCGGAGCTGGCGATACGCGATAGTCAACAGCAGCTGCAATCCATCGTCGACAATGCGACGACGGTAATCAGCGTCAAGCAAGCGGATCGTCGCTACGCACTGGTGAACCGGCGCTTTGAAGACCTATTTCATATCCGCCGGCAGGATGCATCCGGCAAGACCGACGATCAGCTTTTCCCGGCGGAGCGTGCGGCCAGGTATCGAGAAGCCGATGACCGGGTGCTGGCCGGCGAGGTCGTCTAAACCGAGGAAACCGTGATCGTCGACGGACAGCTGCATACGTTTCTGTCGGTCGGTTTTCCGATCAAGGATTCCGGCGGCAGGATCGTGTCGATCGGCGGCATTTCCACGGACATCAGCGAACGCAAGCGGGCGGAAGAACGCCTGCGGCTGGTCGTCGAGGCCGCTCCGAATGCGATGGTCATGGTGAACCGCGGCGGCCAGATCGTGCTCGTCAATTCGCAGACGGAGCGCGTATTCGGCTACTCGCGCGACGAGCTGGTCGGTCAGAGCATCGAGCGGCTGGTGCCGGCCCGGTTCCGCGACCAGCATCCCGGCCACCGCACGGCCTTCCTCGCCGCGCCGAAGAGTCGCCCCATGGGGGCGGGCAGGCATCTGACCGGGTTGCGCCGCGACGGTACCGAACTGCCGGTCGAGATCGGGCTCAATCCGATCGAAACGGACGAGGGCATGTTCGTGCTGGCGGCGATCGTCGACATTACGGAACGCATCCGTGCCGAACAAGCGTTGCGCGAACGCACCGACGAACTGGCCCGTTCCAATCGCGATCTGGAGCAGTTCGCGTACGTGGCGTCGCACGACCTGCAGGAACCGCTGCGCGCCGTGGCCGGGCCGCTGCAGTTGCTGCAGCGTCGCTACCAGGGGCAACTGGATGCGCGTGCCGACGAATACATCGGCCATGCCGTCGAAGGCGCCACCCGCATGCAGGCGCTGATCGAGGATCTTCTCGCGTATTCGCGCGTGGGCCGATCCGACAATCCGTTCCAGTCGATGCAGTGCGCCGCCGCGCTCGACAATGCGTTGAACAATCTCGCCGTGGCATTGGAGGAGGCCGGAGCCGAAGTTCACCGCGGTTTCCTCCCGACCGTGCAGGCCATTCCGTCGCAGCTCACGCTGCTGTTTCAGAATCTGGTGGGAAATGCGGTCAAGTTCCGCCGCAACGACGGGCCGCTGCAGATCCGGGTCGGTGCGGAACCGGGCGCCGATGGATGGCTGTTCCGTGTCGAGGACAACGGAATCGGGATCGATGCCCAGTATTTCGAGCGTATCTTCCTGATTTTCCAGCGCCTGCATACGCGTCGCGATTATCCCGGCACCGGCATCGGACTTGCGTTGTGCAAACGCATCGTGGAGCGTCACGGTGGCCGGATCTGGGTCGAGTCCGAGCCCGGAAAGGGCGCGACCTTTCTTTTCACGCTGCCTGACGGGGCGCGGACCGGTCCGAACGCTGAAGTCATTTGAGGAGAGAGCCAATGCCAATCGAATCGCTTGACGGTCTCGTCGATATCCTGCTCGTCGAGGACAGCCCCACCGACGTGATGATGACCCGCGAGGGGCTCGAGTACTACAAGGTCCTCAACCCGCTGAAGGTCGTCGAAGACGGCGTGGCCGCGATGTCGTACCTCCGCGGGGAAGGGCAGTACCGGGGCGCACGCCGGCCGGGCCTCATCATCCTGGACCTGAACCTCCCGAAGAAGAGCGGCCGCGAAGTCCTTCAGGAACTGAAGGACGACCCCGAACTGCGGAAGATTCCCGTCGTGATCCTGACGACCTCGAAATCGGAAGAGGACGTGGTGAAGTCCTACGGTCTGCACGCCAATTGCTACATCACCAAACCGGTCGACTTCGCGAAGTTCGCCGATGTGGTGCGCCGAATCAGCGACTTCTGGTTCGGCGTGGTCACGCTGCCGCCCGCCAGGCAATGAATACGCCGCTCAACGAGGTTCGGGTCCTGCTCGTCGAGGACAGTCCGACCGATGCATTCCTGATTCGGGAAACCCTCTCCGAAGTGCGGGACTTCGTGTCGGCGCTGCGTCATGTCGAGCGTTTGTCGCAGGCGGTCGATCATTTCCACGCAGAGCACTTCGACGTTGCGCTGCTCGATCTCGGCCTGCCGGATTCTCAAGGCCTCGACACGTTCAGCAGGCTTCATGCGGCAAAACCGGAAGTGCCCATTATCGTGCTCACCGGCCTTGACGATCTGTCGTCGGGATTGCTGGCGATCCAGGAGGGCGCACAGGACTATCTGCTCAAGAAAGACATTCAACCCGCTCTGCTGGGCCGCGCGATCCGTTACGCGATCGAGCGGCATCGCGTGTCGGTTGCGCTGGCCGCGAGCGAAGAGCGGTTTCAACTCGCGGTGAGCGGTGCCGCAGCCGGGCTGTGGGACTGGAACCTGCTCACCGGCGCCATGTATCTTTCGGCGCACTTCCACGAGATCATGGGTTACGACGATCGCGAATTGCCGAACGATGCGCGCGCGCATCTCGATGCAATCCATCCCGACGATATCGACCGCGTGATGTCGATCCTCGATCGGCATTTGTTGCACGAATGTACCTATGACGTGGAATACCGCGTCCGTACCAAGTCCGGCGAGTTCCGGTGGATCCAGTCCAGAGGGCAGGCGTTGTGGAACAGCACGGACGAGCCCTACCGGATGGTGGGCTGGATCATGGACATCTCGGATCGCAGGCACGCCGACGAGCAGTTGCGTGAATCGCGCGAGGAACTGAAGCGCCTGTCGGCCAGCATTCTGCTGGCGCGGGAAGAGGAAAAGGCGCGCATCGCACGCGAGCTGCACGACGACCTGGGGCAGCAGTTGACCGCACTCAAGATGGCGACCGCGGTTCTCGAAAACAAACTCAACGGTGCGGAAGCCGGATCGCCCGAGGCAATGGTCCGCAACCTGTATTCGATGATCGACCAGATCGTCGTTTCGGTGCGGCGCATCGCGGCGGATTTGCGACCGAGGATGCTCGACGATCTCGGGCTGGTGCCCGCCGTCGACTGGCTGATCGAGGATTTCTCGTCTCGGTATGGCGTTCGCGTAATCAGGCGCATCGATGCGAACCGGATCGCATTCAACCGCGAGAGTGCGACTGCCGTGTTCCGGATGGTGCAGGAGGCGCTGACGAACAGTGCGCGCCATTCGGGCGCGACCGAGGTCACGATCGGCATCTGGCGAGACGAACAGTACTGTTTCGTGACGATCGCGGACAACGGCCGCGGTGCCGCGAGCGACGTGCGCCCCGGATTGAAGTCGTATGGCTTGCTCGGCATGCGCGAGCGTGCCGAGCGGCTGGGCGGAGAAGTGCACATCGAGACTGCGCCCGGGCAAGGCTTCGCAGTCAGGATCAGGATGCCGCTGACAGCGGTGGAGGCCGACGAGCCCGATTGAACGGCCCGATGGAATCGGGCGCCCGAAGTCGACTCATCCGCCGATCCGCCGCCGACCGCTTGCGGGCTCCCCGCTCGTCCGCGTTGCCGCACCCTGGTTTCCCCTTGACATGAGTCAACCGACACCGGCGATTCGGTACCTACTATCGTCATTGGAATCGGTGGGCGCCACGATCCGCTCGCCGCACTCGCGAGGTCGGCGTTGCGTCTGCGCCGGCATACCCCGCTTGCCTGTCGAGTGATGCCGTCGATATCCGTTTTGCTTCGATCCTGGCCGCATCGATCGATATAAGTAGGACTCCAATTTTTCCTGATTGGACCACGGTTTGTTACCGACGCGTTTCCCGTTCGTTTTGACGAAAACGCATCGGCCGGTTGCGCTGCCCGCAGCCGGGAAGAGCGCCCGTTACGGTGCGACGTCGCAGCGATCCAGTCGCATTCCGTGGCCAGGCCAAGTCAACGCATTCGGAGAACCGGTATGAGCCAACCCGTAGTCGAAAAACCGCCGGTCGACGGCAAGCAGCAGTCGAAGCCGGCGACAGGCGGCCCGGAAACGCGCAAGCTCGGCCTGCTGCTGTTGAGCGGCATCGTCGTCGGCTCGATGATCGGCGGCGGTGCTTTCAACCTGCCGCAGAACATGGCCGCGGGCGCCGGCCTCGGCGCCATTGCGATCGCATGGGCCATCACGCTCGTCGGCATGTTCTTCATGGCCAACGCGTTCCGCACGCTGGCGGACCAGCGTCCCGACCTGACCGCCGGCATCTATTCCTATGCACGAGAAGGTTTCGGCAAGTTCGCCGGCTTCGAGATGGCGTGGGGGTATTGGCTCAGTTCCGCATTCGGCAACGTCGCGTTCGCGGTGCTGATCATGCAGACGCTGGGATATTTCTTTCCGGTTCTCGACGGCAAGAACTGGCAGTCGATCGTGGGCGGTTCGCTGTTGATCTGGGTGTTGCACTTCATGGTGCTCTCCGGCGTGAAGCGGGTGGCGATCCTCAACACGATGGCGAGCGTCGTCAACATCGTCACGCTGTCGATCGCGATCGTCGTGATCGCGCTGTTCTTCCAGAAAGGGCACTTCACGTTCGACGTCTGGGGGCAGCAGCAACACCTGGGCAGCACGCTCGCGCAGATCAAGAGCACGATGCTGGTCACGCTGTGGGTGTTCATCGGCATCGAGGGCGCCGTGGTCGTGTCCGATCGGGCGCGCAACCAGCACGAAGTGGGTACCGCGACGTTCATCGGGCTCGCGGTCTGCACGACGCTCTACTTCCTGCTTTCGGCGCTGCCGTTCAGCGTCATGTCCCAGCACCAGCTGGCCGGCCTGCAGAATCCGTCCTCCGCGTATGTGCTGGAGCAGCTCGTCGGGCACTGGGGCGCGATCTTCATCGTCGTCGCGTTGCTGTTTTCGGTATTGAGCTGCTGGCTCGCGTGGACGGTGCTCGTCGCCGAACTGCCCTTTGCGGCTGCCAAGGACAACATTTTCCCGCGCTTCCTGTCCCGCGAGAACCGGCATCACGCGGCCGCGCCGTCGTTATGGCTGTCGAGCGCGGTGATGCAGGTCATGATGTTCGTCGTGCTGTTCGCGCATGACGCGTGGATATGGCTCATCAGCGTGGCCGGGGTCATGATCCTGCCGCCGTATCTCGCGAGCACCGGCTTTCTGTGGAAGTGCGCCACGCAAAAGAGCTTTCACGAGCGGGCGGGCGAGGGCAAGCGCGCGTCGATCTGGACCGGCGTGCTGGGAACCGTGTATGCAGCCTGGCTGCTCTATGCGGCAGGCCCGACCTATCTGCTGATGTCCACGATCTTCTTCGTGGTCGGCATCCCGGTGTTCTGGTATGCGCAGCGCGAGAAGGACCCGCAGTCGAACGTCTTTACCGCTCGCGAACGCGTGGCGGCCGTCGTGCTGCTTGCGGTCGCGGTGAGCGCGGTCGTGCTGTTCGCGAAGGGCATCGTGTCGGTCGGCTGATGCGCGCGCCCGCCGGCTTCCGGGTCTCGACAGCGCGATCCGGAACCTCGACGGCGGGCATGGCCGCGACGGCAGCATGCGGCTCCCGACCGCCGTCGCGATCGAACCACTACTTCAGGATCAAGGACCATCAAACCATGACATTGGGCGTTCATTCCGAAGCCGGCAAGCTGCGCACCGTGATGGTGTGCGCGCCGGGCCTCGCTCATCGGCGGCTCACGCCGGCCAACTGCGGCTCCTTGCTGTTCGACGACGTGCTGTGGGTCGACAAGGCGATCGAGGATCACCAGACCTTCGTGCGCGTGCTGCGCGAACGGGACGTGGAAGTGCTGGAATTCCAGCACCTGCTGGCCGAAGTCTGCCTCGATACCAACGCGCGAGACTGGATCCTCGATCGCCGCATCACCGAGGAGGAGGTCGGCACCGGCATGCTGCGGGAGCTGCGGTTATGGCTCGAATCGATGCCGGCGCAGCGGCTTGCCGAAGCACTGATCGGCGGCGTCGCGAAATCGGAGCTGCCGTTCGACGCGCGCGGCCTGTTCGGCGGTTATCTGGAGCGGTCCGACTTCGTGATTCCGCCGCTCGTGAACCTGATCTTTCAGCGCGATCCGAGCGCGTGGATCTATGGCGGCGTGACGTTGCATCCGATGTTCTGGCCGGCGCGACGCAAGGAAACGCTGCTGCTCGCCGCGGTCTATGCATTCCATCCGCGTTTTGCCGGCCAGGTTCGCACCTGGTGGGGCAATCCCGACGTCGACCACGGCGCCCAGACGCTCGAAGGCGGCGACGTGATGGCGATCGGTAACGGCGTGGTGCTGATCGGCATGGGCGAGCGTTCGAGCCCGCAAGCCGTGACGCAGGTGGCGCGCGCACTGTTTGCCGGACACGGCGCGAAGCGCGTGATCGCCTGCCAGTTGCCGAAGTCGCGCGCGTCGATGCATCTGGACACGGTGTTCTCGTTCCTCGACGCGGACTTCGTCAGCATTTATCCGGACGTGGCCGACGAGATCCGCTGCACGAGCCTGTACCCCGGCGACGCGCTCGGGCAGGTGCGCTACGAGCGCCACGACGGCCGGTTCCTGGAAGTCGTGGCCAACGCGCTCGGCGTCGGCTCGCTGCGCGTGCTGACGACGGGGGGCGACCGCTACGAGAGCGAACGCGAGCAATGGGACGACGGCAATAACGTGCTCGCGCTGGATCGCCGCGTCGTGCTCGCGTACGACCGCAACACCTACACGAATCGCAAGATGCGCCAGGCGGGCGTCGAAGTCATCGAGCTGCCGGGCGGCGAACTCGGCCGCGGGCGCGGCGGCAGCCATTGCCTCAGCTGCCCGGTGGCGCGCGATCCGATCGCGCTCTGACCGCGCATTCGACCGCGCATTTTGCGCCGATATCGACAGACGGAATCTCATCATGTTCAACGTACACAACCGCAGCTACCTGACGCTGATCGACCACACGCCGCGCCAGATCCGCTATCTCCTCGACCTGTCCCGCGACCTGAAGCGGGCGAAATATGCGGGAACCGAGCAGCCGCGCCTGACCGGCAAGAACATCGCGCTGATCTTCGAGAAGACCTCCACGCGCACGCGCTGCGCGTTCGAGGTTGCCGCGCACGACCAGGGCGCGCACGTCACCTATATCGACCCGACCGGCTCGCAGATCGGCCACAAGGAATCGATGAAGGATACGGCGCGCGTGCTGGGCCGCATGTACGATGCGATCGAGTATCGCGGCTTCGGCCAGGCCATCGTCGAGGAACTCGCGCAGTATGCGGGCGTGCCGGTCTACAACGGGCTGACCGACGAATTCCATCCGACCCAGATGCTGGCCGACGTGCTGACCATGCACGAACACAGCGACAAGCCGCTGCACGAGATCGCGTATTGCTACATCGGCGACGCGCACAACAATACCGGCAATTCGCTGATGATCGTCGGCGCGAAGCTCGGCATGGACGTGCGCCTGTGCGCGCCGCGGCATCTGTGGCCGCATGACGAGCTGATCGCGCAATGCCGCGAGATCGCCGCGAAAACCGGCGCCCGGCTCACGCTGACCGAGCAGCCCGCGGAAGCCGTGAAGGGCGCGGACTTCATTTACACGGACGTGTGGGTGTCGATGGGCGAGCCCGAGGATGCCTGGGTCGAACGCATCCGCACGCTGCTGCCGTACCAGGTGAACGCCGCGCTCCTGGCGGCAGCCGGCAACCCGCGCGTGAAGTTCATGCATTGCCTGCCGGCGTTTCACGACGCTCATACGGTAGTGGGCAAGCAGCTCGCGGATCGCTTCGGCTTGACCGACGGCGTGGAGGTGACCGACGAGGTATTCGAGTCGGACGCGTCCATCGTCTTCGAGCAGGCCGAGAACCGGCTGCATACGATCAAGGCCGTGCTGGTCGCGACGCTGGCGAGCTAGGGGAGGGGAACCGATGCGTATCGTGGTCGCCCTGGGTGGCAACGCGCTGCTGCGACGCGGCGAGGCGATGACCGCCGCCGCGCAGCAGGAAAACGTGAGACTGGCTGCCGCCCAGCTCGCCGGCATCGCGCATGGCAACGAACTCGTGATCGTGCATGGCAACGGCCCGCAGGTCGGCATGCTCGCGGCATTGTCCGGGCAGGCGCCGGTTGCCGAACGTTTCCCGCTCGACGTGCTCGACGCCGAGACCGAAGGCATGATCGGTTACCTGATCGAACTCGAATTGCGCAACCGGCTGTCTGCATCGCGCCCCTGCGCGACGCTGCTGACGATGGTCGAGGTCAGCGCGTCCGATGCCGCCTTCGACCGGCCCGACAAGCCGGTCGGCCCGGTGCTGACGCAGACGGCTGCGACCGAAGCGGCGCGTTCGAACGGGTGGACGATCGTCGCCGACGGCAGCGGTTATCGTCGTGCCGTGCCGAGCCCTCGGCCGCTGCGTTTTCTGGAGATCGAACCGGTGCGCGCGCTGCTCGCGATCCGGACTATCGTGATCTGTGCGGGTGGAGGCGGCATTCCCGTCGTGAAAGCGAACGACGGTCGGCACCGGGGAATCGAGGCGGTGATCGACAAGGACCGCAGTGCGGCGCTCCTCGCGCGCGAACTCGACGCAGACCTGTTCGTGATCGCAACCGACGTGGCGGGCGTTTTCCTCGACTGGGGCACGCCCGACGCACGCATGGTCCGGCGCACGTCGCCGGAAGCGCTCGCGGCGCTGCAGTTCGCGGCGGGATCCATGGGGCCCAAGGTCGAGGCAGTCTGCGACTTTGCACGGACAACCGGGCGACGCGCGGTGATCGGCGCGCTCTCGGATATCGCGCGGCTTGTCGACGACACGGCGGGCACCTCGGTCCTGGCCAGCCAGGCCAGCATGCTCGTGGAGCGATGAGGCCACGCGCGACGCCGGTTGCCAACGTGCTCAGCCGAGCATTGCCGATGACGGAGTGACGAACCGGCGCTCCAATTCCGTCTGGCGCGTATCGAGAAGACCTGACGCCCGGAACCGACTTCGAGCCGAATCACAATCGCGGCGCGATCGTCGTCACAAAGGTCGCGATCAGCGCACTGTTCGGCACGCCGTCGGGCCAGCCGCAGGTGCGCTGCCATGTCGACAGGATCCTGATCAGCCGGCTGCGGGCCCCGCATCCGGCGCAGGCGCGCCTGCCGGTGCGCGGCTCCCCGGTCGAAGCCGACCTGACGTTCGTGCGGGTCCAACCCTGCATGTCGCCGAAGATGCAGTGGTCCGCCCCGCGCACCGAGCGGGCCGGCGTGCGCTTGAGCGCCCCGGCCTCGCCTGGCGCCGCCGGACCGAGCAATTGCGACGTCGCGGTTCCTGCGGCACTCCGGCCTGTCCGGTTTCACGGTGAAAGCGTGCGATCCGTTGCTTGACCACGGTCGACGCGAGCCGTCGGTTCGTTGCGCGACCGGCGCCGGTTGTCGGGCAGCGTGCGGTGATGTTCGTCGGTTGACGCACATCAACGAGGCAGCGCCGCCGCCATGGAAGATGGACCTACGAGTACGAAATCGAGTATTGCGCGCGCACCACACTGATGAACCGGCTCTCGCCATCAATCGGCGCAATCAACAGGAGCGGAACATGGGAATCTGGATGCAAATCGCTTACTTCGGCTTCGCCGGGTCGACTCAGTTGGAGGCGGAAGCGAGCATCCACCTGATGAGCCTCGAGCAGTTCAGCACGCACCTGGCCGGCTGCCATCTCGCGATCGAGGCCATGGACGCGTCGACTCGCCAGCCGAGGTACGACGTACGACTCGATCTGATCATGCGCAACGGGGAATTCCGTCCCGTTCCGCATATGACGGGCGCGGATCCGATGGACGCGCTGGAGCGGGCATTCGACCTTGCCGAGCGGCAACTCGCCACGACCGCGGGCACTGGAACCCACGAGAATCGTCGCTGACACGTCCCGCGCATCGGACGCGCTTCGCGATGGCCCGATGCACCGGCCCGCGGCGGTTTGCGGCGATTCGCCAGGCGTGTGTTGATCCGCCGCGTCGACGGAGCCGGCGCAGTCGGCAGCCTTGGTCCGACTAACTTTCCTCGTCGCCCGTGAATACCTCGTGTTCCGGCGTCTCCGCCGTATCGTCGACCCACTGCACCCGCCAGGTGCCTGTCACCGGCGCCTGCATGGCGTCGCGCAGCCAGCGTGCGCAGCCGGCCTGGCCTTCGAACGGCCCGGACGTTGCATCGAGATCGAGATCGTCGAGCCAGCAGAGGGTGCCGGCGTTGTCGGGCCCCGTCATCAGGGTGGCGCCGCCTTCGCGGACGAGTGCCCCCCAAGCGGGCAGGTCCATTCCGGCATGACCTTCGCGCGACCAGCGTCGCGTGGCCGTGTCGATCCAGAGAATGGCATAGGCCGTAGGGTTGTCGCAGGCGAAAGTATCGAGATGCAGGGTGATCCGCACAATGGGCTCCGAATCGATGAAGGAGGGCGGTCGCCGTCACCGGCGGTCGCGGCTTTTACTGGCTCATGACCCGGCGAATCAGCGTCTGCGCGTCCTCGGAGGACAGCGGGCCGCCGTGCTCGGCGGGCGGCGGCATCGCGGCGTCGCCCCGGTGCGCACGGCCGCCCGGTCTCGGCGTGTCATTGGAGCGGTAGTCGTCGCGCGCGTGTCCGGCAAGTAGTCCGGCTCAGTCTATGCGTGGCCCCGAGCCGGCGCTTGATGCAGGTCAAATGCGGGAACGCGCTCGCCGACCGGTTCTTCGCGATCTGGCGCGCGCGCCGGACTGGAATCGGCTGGGATGGAAAGTCAGGCAGGGTTTGAAGAACGGCCGCCGGGGGGAGGATGCCGACTGATCGGCTGGGATGGAAAGCCAGGCAAGTTTTGAGAACGGCCGCCGGGAAAGAATGCCGACTACGGCTGCGGCCGGCGAAAACCCTCGCGGGCGGCGCTCGGGTGCGCCGGCAGGCGCAAGCGCCAGCCGCCGGCTGTCAGATGTCGTCCTGGTCGTCGAACAGCTTGTGCTGAATCGCATAGCGCACGAGCGCCGCATCGTGCGGCATCTGCATCTTGTCGAGGATCCGTGCCTTGTAGGTGCTCACGGTCTTCGTGCTCACGCTTAGGGCCTGAGCGATCTCGGTAATCGTCTCGCCGGCGGCGATCCGCCGGAACACGTCGAACTCGCGGTCGGACAGGCGCTGATGCGGCAGCGAATCGGCGGGCTCGTTGAGGCTCTGCGCGAACTGCTCGGCCATCGCGAGGCTCACGTAGACGCCGCCCGACGCCACCTTGGCAACGGCGCCGACCAGCTCGGCGCTGGCGCTTTCCTTGGTCAGGTACCCCGAGGCGCCGGCGCGGAACGCGCGCGCCGCATATTGCTGTTCAGCGTGCATCGTCAGCACCAGCACGCGCAGCGCGGGCTTCTCGTCCTTGATCTGCTTGATCAGCTCGATACCGTTGCGGCCTGGCATCGACAGATCCAGCACCAGTACATGCGCTTCGGTCGAGCGGACGAGCGCGACGGTCGTGACGCTGTCCCACGCCTCGCCCGCGACCTCGAAGCCGCTGGCGCTCCGCAGGATGTGCCGCAGGCCGTCGCGCACGAGCGCATGATCGTCCGCGATGAGTACCTTGATCATGGCAGCGTGGCTCCTTGTTACGCCGCCTGAAGCGGCAACGCGCCCGCGTTCGTGAAACGGCCGGGTGCTTGCGCAACCGTCGACACGTCCATCGTGAGCGCCGTGAGTTGCTGGCCGAGATCGTCGTGCAGCTCTCGGGCAATCCGGGGGTTTTCCTGATCGCGAACGCTCCGCGGGTTCGCGGACGGATCACGCAGCGCCTCGCGTGATTGCTTCCGTGCGTGTTCGCTGCGCACGCGCCCGGCGACGTCGTGCTGCGTCACAGTGTACAGCCTGCGCGCGCCGTCGACCGCTCGGGCAAGCGCCGCGTCGATCGCGGCCATCGCCGCTATGCCGGACACGCCGCGCCGCGCGCTGCCTGCGACGCCCTCCGGCAGCGCCCCGCGGTGCGCTTGACATGTGTCAAGCGCACCGGTCGGCGGGGCAATACAGTCGAAACCAGGGCGCGTGCTGGTGGCGCGCGCAACCGCTCGTGGCGCGACTGCCCCGGGCCGGATCATTCAATCGAGGTCGAACGGGGCCGCGCGGCGTGTCCGGGCGCGCAACCCGCGACCGGACGGGGCGTGGGCGATGAAACAGGGATGGTTGGCGATGGGCGTGCTGTTGACGTTGGGCGCATGCGCCAGCGACGAGCGAATGGCCACGTTCAGGCAAAGCGAAACGCAGCTGCTAACGTTGCGGCAGGCGGCGTCGTTACCATGCGCGACGCAAGCGGCATGCGATCGTGCCTGGCAACTCACCCGACGCTATATCGAGAACCGTTCGTCCACCCCCGTCACCCGGTTCGACGCGGATGCGATCGAAACGGCTCAATCTCACGCGGCAGGCGATGTGTACCTCTGGGCGTCGCGCGCGGCATCGAGCGGAGGAGGCTGGGTGATCCGCATCAAGGCGATGTGCAAGGGCATGTACAGCAGCGACGGCGGCCCCGGCTGGCGATACGACGCGTGCGCGGCGCAGATCCGCGAGATCGAGAGCGGCTTCCGGTCGTTCGCCGACCCGAAGTCCGACCCGAAAGGGGCACGCATCCCGCCCGGATAGCACGGCCGGGCACGACATGCACCGGCCGCTGTCCGGCCGTCATCGCATCGATAAGTCCGACCCGAAGTCCGATTCGAAAGGGGCGCGCATCCCGCTCGGATAGCACGGCCGGGCACGACATGCACCGGCCGCTGTCCGGCCGTCATCGCATCGATTAGTCCTACCCGAAGTCCGACCCGAAAGGGGCGCGCATCCCGCCCGGATAGCGCGGCCGGGCCACGACATGTGCAGGCGGCTGTCCGGCCGTCATCGCATCGATACGCGCCGATGCCGGCCGGCGGGCGATTCGTCCGTGCACGCGTCGGCGGGGTAACGACGGGGCGCGCGGCCGCGGTTCGCGGTCGGCCCCGGGCCGTGGCCGCCTCCCGGCGGATACGCGCGGCTCACGGCATCGGGTTCCGGCTTCCCGGCGTCGCGGGCCAGCGCCAGTCGCGGATTTCCGGCAGGTCGTCGCCGTACCGGCCCACATGGCGGCGATGCTCGACCAGCCTGTCGCGCAGGTACTTCCTGAAAAGCGCGCCCGACTGCACGTGTTCGCCCGCATGATCGAGCACGGCCTCGCACAGATGGAACCGGTCGACCCGGTTGAGGACCGTCATGTCGAACGGCGTCGTGGTCGTTCCTTCCTCGATGAAACCGTGCACGTGGAAATTCGCGTGATTCGTGCGGCGATAGGTCAGCCGGTGAATCAGGGTGGGGTAGCTGTGATGCGCGAATATCACCGGCCGGTCGGTCGTGAACATCGCGTCGAAATCCGCGTCGCTCAGCCCGTGCGGATGAACGTCGGCGGGCTCCAGCGTCATCAGGTCGACGACGTTGACGACCCGGACGCGCAACGCCGGCAGATGGGTGCGCAGCAGGTCGACGGCCGCGAGCGTCTCGAGCGTCGGCACGTCGCCCGCGCAGGCCATCACGACATCCGGCTCGCCGTCGCTGCTCGCCCACTCCCAGATGCCCGCGCCGGTGCTGCAATGCCGGATCGCGGCATCCAGGTCGAGCCATTGCGGCGCCGGCTGCTTGCCGGCGACGATCACGTTGATCCGGTTCCAGGTGCGCAGCGCGTGATCCGTGACGACCAGCAGCGTGTTCGCGTCGGGCGGCAGATAGACGCGCACCGTGTCGGCCTTCTTGTTGACCGCGAAATCGATGAAGCCCGGGTCCTGGTGGCTGAAGCCGTTGTGGTCCTGCCGCCAGACGTGCGATGTCAGCAGGTAGTTGAGCGACGGCAGCGGCCGCCGCCAGCGGATCTCCCGGCAGGCCTTCAACCATTTCGCATGCTGGTTGAACATCGAATCGACGATATGAATGAACGCCTCGTAGCACGACATCAGCCCGTGTCGGCCTGTGAGCAGATAACCTTCGAGCCAGCCCTGGCAGGTGTGCTCGCTGAGCATCTCCATGACCCGGCCGTCGGGCGCGAGCTGGACGTCGTCCGGATCGGTCTCGGCCATCCAGGTGCGCGCGGTGACGTCGAACAGCGCCGACAAGCGGTTGGATTCCGTTTCGTCCGGGCCGAACACGCGAAACGTCCGGTCGGCCAGATTCGCGGACATCACGTCGCGCAGGAAGCCGCCCATCACGCGCGTGGCCTGCGCGTCGACCTGCCCGGGCGCGGGCACCGCCACCGCGTGGCGGGTGAAATCCGGCATCCGCAACTCGCGCGCTTCGCCGCCGCCGTTCGCCACCGGATTCGCGCTGATCCTGCGCGATCCGGCCGGCGACAGCGACCGGATCGCCTCGCACGGACGCCCGTCCGCGTCGAACAGTTCGTCGGGGCGATAGCTGCTCAGCCAGGCTTCCAGCAATTGCAGGTGTCCCGGTTGTTTCAGGTCGGCGATCGGCACCTGATGCGAACGGAAGTGCCCCTCCGTTTTCAGGCCGTCGACGCGCTTCGGGCCGGTCCAGCCCTTGGGCGTGCGCAGCACGATCATCGGCCAGCGAGGGCGGTCGAGCTCGCGTCCGCCGCGCGCCCGGTTCTGGATGCCGCGAATGTCGTCCAGCGCGTCGTCGAGCGCGGCCGCCATGCGCTGGTGCATGGCCATCGGCTCGTCGCCCGAGACGAACAGCGGCCGATAGCCATAACCGGTCAGCAGGCTCTCCAGTTCGTCCTGTCCGATGCGGCTCAGGATCGACGGACTGGCGATCTTGTAGCCGTTCAAATGCAGGATGGGCAGCACCGCGCCGTCCGATGCCGGGTTGAGGAACTTGTTCGAATGCCAGGCGGTGGCGAGCGGCCCGGTTTCCGCCTCGCCGTCGCCCACGACGCAGGCGACGATCAGCCCGGGATGATCGAACGCCGCGCCGAACGCATGCGACAGCGAGTAGCCCAGTTCGCCGCCTTCGTGAATGGAGCCCGGCGTCTGCGGCGCGACGTGGCTCGGTACGCCGCCGGGGAAGCTGAACTGGCGGAACAGCGCCGCCATGCCCTCGGCGTTTTGCGGCACGTTCGGATAGGTGTCGCTGTACGCCCCTTCGAGCCATGCGTTGGCAAGCACGCCGGGGCCGCCGTGGCCCGGCCCGGCGATGAACAGCATGTCCAGGTCGCGTGCGTTGATCACCCGGTTCAGATGCGCGTAGATGAAGTTCAGCCCCGGCGTCGTGCCCCAGTGACCGAGCAGACGAGGCTTGACGTGCGCGATCTGCAGGGGCTCGCGAAGGAGCGGATTGTCGAGCAGATAGATCTGCCCGACCGACAGATAGTTGGCGGCCCGCCACCACGCGTTCATGCGATGCAGCAGTGCGTCGGAAAGCGGGGCGGGGGAGGCCAGGTCGGCTTGGGTCATGCAACGCTCCTGAAGGCGGCCGTGCCGCATGGAAGACAGCACGATTCGCGGCGAATCGATCAGCGTCCACCGTACGGTGAGTCGCGGCGCGGCGCTTGATCGTCATCAAGCCGGTTCAACGGCCGGCAGGCGAATTCGTCATACGGCTTGCCGATCTTGCCGATCTTGCCGATCTGGCAGGGCCCACGCCGGACATGTCCGCCGCTGCCCGACCGCGGCCGGCGGCGGGATCGTCGGTAACGCGGATAGCGGCTCCGCAACGTGGAAAACGATGCGCGCCGCCTTCGGCGCACGTAGCACAGTTGCGCAGTTCTCGAATCAACCGGGAAAGGCCGGCGTCCCTGGAAACGAACCGACGCGCGGGCGCTTCGTCGCGTCTGCGGCGGCGCGCACCCGCGCCGCGTGCAACGCGGCCAGCAGCGGCCGCCAGTATCCCGCCGACCGGAACCGATCGATCGGCACCTCCGTGTCGAAGGAAAGCGAGATCGCCGCTTCGTCCGGCGTCAACGGCTCGGCGTCGCGCCACTGCGCGTCCAGCACCGCCGGCCCCGCATCGGACACGTCGTTTCCGGCCAGCCAGCGCCGCTTGACGCGTTCCGCCATGCAGGCCCGACCGGCGCGGAAATCGAGGATGAACACGGGTACGCCAAGCGCCTCGGCAAGCGCGATGAAGCGCGCCCGGCGGGCGTGGGCCAGGAAGGTGGCGTCGACGATCGTCGGGTAGCCGGCCCGCAGCGTGGTGTCCGAGATCGCGCGCAGCCGATCGTATTGGGCGTCGATCGCGTGCGCCGCATAGGCGCCGTCGGACAATGCGCCGCGCTCGACGGGAGCGAGCGGATGCGTGCGTTTGCGCTCGCTGTCGCTCGACACGCGGACCGCGCCGATCAGGTCGGCCAGCGCGCGGCTTGCGACGGATTTGCCGGAGCCGGACGCGCCGTGGCACAGCAGCAGATACGGCGGCGGCCGGTTTGCGACGCGCGCGGCGAGCGCGATGTAACGTCCGGCCGCGCGCAGGTCGTCGTGTTGCGCCGGTGTGCGCCGTGCGCCGCCCGAACCGGCGCGCAGCACGGCCACCTGCGCGCGCACCAGCGCGCGATAGCCGACGTACAGCGGCAGCGCCGCGAGGCCGGCGAAATCGCCGGTCGCCTCCAGCCAGCGATTGAGCAGGCGACGGGCGAGATCGGCGCGGCCGTGCGCGCACAGATCCATCGCCAGGAATGCCAGGTCGTTGACGACGTCGATCCAGCGGAGTGCGTCGCTGAATTCGATGCAGTCGAACATCAGCACGTCGGTGCCCCGGCGGACCAGATTGCCGAGGTGCAGGTCGCCATGGCAGGCGCGCACGAAGCCGTCCGCGCGGCGCGCGTCGAGATGACGGGCGAGTGCCGTGCAGCTGTGTCGGTAGCTGTCCCTCAGCGCGGCCGGCAGGGCCATGGGCCCGGCCGCGAGCGGCGCGAGCACGGCGTCGAGTTGCGCGTGCAGCAAGGCCGCGCTGCCGAACGCGGCGGACGGCACGCCCTTGCTGGCGCGTGCATGAAAGCTCGCGAGCCGGTCCGCGGCGCGGTCGATATCCGCGTTCGTGAGCGCCCCCGCCGCAAGCAGGCGGGAAAACAGCGCGGCCTGGTCGAAACGGCGCATCTTCACCAGATAATCGATGGCCGCCACCGCACGCGTATCGCAGCGGGCAAGCCGGCAACCGCGCCGCGTGCGTTCGAGCGGCATGACGGCCAGATAGAGTTCGCGCGCCAGCGGCCGGTTCAGGACCAGCTCGGCGGCACAGCTGCGGCGCCGCGCGGCGAGGGATCTGAAGTCGGCAAAGCCCAGGTCGAGCGGCTTGAGCCGCTTGTAGGCGAAACGTCCGGCCAGGTAGACCACCGACAGATGCGTCTCGATTCGTTCGATCCGGCCGGCGGGGTGCGGGTAGGCGGACGCGCGCCGCAGCGCCATGTCGATCCGCCGCGCGTGACGGCGGGCGGCCCGCAACTGGTTCTGCTTTCGCACCGGGCCCAAACGGCGGGGGATCACGGCAAGCGACATGATTTCGCTGGGATCCGACAATGAATCGCGCATGGCGGGCGTCCGGCCGCCGGATGCGGATGCCGCCCCGGTCCGGACGCGCCGCCGTGTCCGTGCGAGTCCGCGGACGGGCGCGCCGGCGCGGTTCCGGCGGGTTTCGCGCCTAGTCATCGCCGGCTCCGAACATGCGGGTCGCATCGTCGTAGGTGTAGAGCCCCGACGCGCGGCCCCAGTCGATGACGGTTCGCAGCGTATCCGTGGCGTCCTGCCGGTTCAGGTGATCTTCCAGTTCGAGCTCGAAACGCTCGCGCGGCGCCCGGTGCCCGTCACGCTCGTCGAGGATTGCCCGGATGTGGCTGGCAAGCGGGACGAAATGCTCGAGATGCTCGCGCAACAGCCGCTTGCGGTCGGCCGCATGTCCCTGCGCATAGACGCGGCCGGCGGCGGTCAGCCGTATCGCTCCGTCGTGCAGTTCCGCGAACGCCAGCAGATGCAGCGCGGCGGCGGCGGGCAGCAGTTCGTTCACCTTGAGCAGCGGCCCGGCGATCTTCGACAGTTCGGTGTAGCCGTTGGTCGAGCCGGCGGCGAGCGTCTCGATGAAGCCGTCGATGCGGTGGCTCGACACCATCGGCAGCCGCTGCGTGAAATCGGGCAGCCCCTTGCGCTGCGCATCGAGCGATTCGACGAGCCGCGCGGTCAGGATCGCGTAGATTTCGTTGGCGAGCGCCTGGAACTGGCTGTCGAGACGCTGGCGCGGATGCGGCAGCGGAATCTCGAGTTCGGCGACGATCTGGCCGGGATGCGCGCCCAGCACGAGCACGCGGTCGCACATCTGCACCGCTTCCTCGATGTTGTGCGTGACGAGCAATACCGCCTTGGTCGGCAACTGCCGCGCGGCCCAGAGATCCAGGAAATCCAGACGCAGCGTGTCGGCGGTCAGTACGTCGAGCGCCGAGAACGGCTCGTCCATCAACAGCAGCGCCGGTTCGCCGACCAGCGCGCGCGCAAACCCGACGCGCTGCCGCATGCCGCCCGAGAGTTCGCGTGGAAATGCGGATTCGAAGCCGTCGAGACCGATCAGCTCGATGACCGACAACGCGCGCCGGCGAACGACGTCGCGCGGCAAGCCGCTCGCGTCCAGTCCCAGCTCGACGTTGTCCAGCACGGTCAGCCACGGGTAGAGCGCGAACGTCTGGAACACGACCCCGATCCCTTCCGCGGGGCCCGCGAGCGGCGCGCCGCGATAAAGGACCTGGCCGGACGAGGGCTTGATGAGGCCGCCCGCGATGCGCAGCAGCGTGGATTTGCCGGACCCCGACCGCCCCAGCAAGCCAAGAATCTCGCCCTCGCGCAGCGTCAGGTCGACGCCGGCCAGTACCGGCAGCGGTGCACCCGAGGGCTTGGCGAACGACATGCAGATATCGTGCAGTTCGATCACGGGCGGCGCTTCGCGAATTGCCGGCGCGGCGTCGGGCTGGATGGAAGCAGGGGTAAGCTCGGACATGGGCGGATTCAATCCAGTCGGGCGCGGCGTTCCGCATACACATAGAGCGGACGCCACAGCAGGCGGTTGGTGGCGATCACCAGGATCGACATCATCGTGATGCCGAGCGCGATGCGCAGGTAGTCGCCCGCAACGGTCATGCGTGCGATATAGGCGCCGAGCCCGCCTCCATCGAGCGTGGTCGGCCCCCAGCTGACCGCTTCGGACACGATGCTGGCGTTCCACGCGCCACCCGATGCCGTGATCGCACCCGTGACGTAATAGGGAAAGATGCCGGGGAGCACCACCTTGCGCCACCACGCATGCGGCCGCAGGCGCAGGCTCGCGGCGGCTTCCCGCAGATCGTTCGGCAGCGCGGTCGTGCCCGCGATCACGTTGAACAGGATGTACCACTGCGTGCCCAGGATCATGAGCGGGCTCAACCAGATCTTCGGCGCGAGGCCGAAGCGCACGATCAGGAACACCGCCATCGGAAACAGCAGGTTGGCGGGAAATGCCGCGAGAAACTGCGCAATCGGCTGCACGCGCTCCGTCATCCTTGGCCGCAGTCCGATCAGCACCCCGAGCGGCACCCAGACGATCGACGCGATCGCGATCAGCACGACGACCCGCGCCAAGGTCAGCAGGCCGTCGTGCGCGACGACGGCGACATCGCTCCACACCAGGCGCGGCACGGCGACGCGCAGCAGGACCGAGACCAGCCAAGCGAGGCCGGCGGCGCACGAGGCCAGCCAGATCGCGTCGCCCGCGCGCCGGGACAACGGCAGACGCGGCGCGAGCGCATGCCGCGGCAACGCGAGGCGCGCGTGCGCGGCCCGCTGCAGGATCGAGCCGAGCGGCGCGCTGGCCCGCCGAATCAGGCTGGAGCGCCGCAGCAGATCGAGCACCCAGCTGTGCGGCGCGCTTCGGCCGGCCGTCTGCTCGAAGCGGAACTTGTCGGCCCAGGCGACCATCGGCCGAAACAGCAACTGGTCGTAGAGCAGGATGGCGACGGTCATCGCGAGAATCGCATAGCCGACCGCGCGGAGATCGCGCTGCTCGATCGCCCGCGCGACATACGAGCCGACGCCCGGCAGCGCGATCTGCAGGTTGCCGACCGAAATCGCTTCGGAGGCAACCACGAAGAACCAGCCGCCCGACATCGACATCATCGTGTTCCAGATCAGGCCGGGCATCGCGAACGGCACTTCGAGCCGCCAGAATCGTTGCCATGCCGACAGCCGCAGGCCGCGGCTCGCTTCGTCCAGATCGTGCGGCACCATCCGCAGCGACTGGTAGAAACTGAAAGCCATGTTCCATGCCTGGCTCGTGAAGATCGCGAAAATCGCCGCCAGTTCGGCGCCGAGCAGATTGCCGGGAAACAGCGACACGAAAAACACCACCGTAAACGACAGGTAACCGAGAATCGGCACCGATTGCAGGACGTCGAGCAGCGGAATCAGCACCATTTCCGCGCGGCGGCTCTTCGCCGCGAGCGTCGCATAGGTGAAGGTGAAACACAGCGACGCGAACAGCGCGGCCAGCATGCGCATCACCGTGCGCAGCGTGTATCCCGGCAGTGCATCGGGCGCGAGCGTGACGCTCGCGTGCTGCGCGATCGCGAGAGGGCCGACCATCTGCCGCGCGCCAGCGCCGACGAGCACCACCAGGCCGAGCACCAGCAGCACGGCAAGCGGGTCGCGCCAGTCGGGCGCGCGCGGGTGCCAGTGTCCGCCGTGCAGGATGTCCGCATGGTGCTCCAAAGTGGCTCCCTCCGTTCGGTTTCGTCACATCGTCGGCCACGCTGGCCGGCGGGCCGTTGACATGGGTCAAGCATGGCCTGGGCCGCTCGGGACGGCCGACGGCGCGGGGGGCCGGATCGGGTTCATGCGAGTGGATCAGGTATCGCCCCGGCAGGCGCGATCCGGCCGGTTGCACGCGCAGGCGCCCGGGTCATGCGCCGCTGCGGCGAATCCGCCCGGTCCGGGACCGGGTGCCCCCGGGCACCCGGCACCCGGCACCCGGGAAGCTTCGTCCACGCGCGCCGCGGGTCCGTCGCGACATCGGCGGGCGCGTTGAGATGGATCAATCCCCGTTGCAGGATCGCTGAATACGCTGCGAAGGAGGGTGCGTGAACGCGCGCGGACGGCGCGTTCGCACCGTCGTGCCGCGCCATGCCGGAATTCGCGGCACGGAGCGCCGCCTCGGCCAGGCTGCAGCGACGCATGCGCCGACCGGTCCATCGCTCTTACCGCCAGATCTTCCTCATGGAATACAAAGACTATTACGAAGTGCTGGGCCTGGCGCGCGACGCGACTCAGGACGACATCAAGCGGGCGTATCGCAAGCTCGCGCGCAAATATCACCCCGACATCAGCAAGCATCAGGATGCCGAAGCGAATTTCAAGGAAGTCGGGCAGGCCTACGAGGTGTTGAAGGACCCCGAGAAGCGGGCGGCCTACGACAGACTCGGCGCCGGCTGGCATGGCGGCGACGCATTTCGCCCGGAGCCGAACTGGGACGAAGGGTTCGAATTCAGCGGTGCCGGTGCGCCGCCCGACTTCGACGACTATCTGGCGTCGATCTTCGCCGCCGGGCGCGCCAGGCAGGATCGGCCGCTCAACGCCGGGCGCGATCACCATGCGAAGCTCGTCATCGATCTGGAAGACGCGTATCGCGGCGCGCAGCGCGTCATTTCGCTGAGCGTGCCGGGCGTCGACCCACAGGGTCACGTGCGGCTGCAACCGCGGACGCTGAATGTCGCCATCCCGAAAGGCATCCGGGCCGGACAGTTCATCCGGTTGGCGGGACAGGGCGGTGCAGCGCATGGCGGCGGCGCGCCCGGCGACCTGTATCTCGAGATCGTGTTTCGCGACCATCCGCGGTTTCAGGTGGACGACCGGGATGTGACGGTCGATCTCCCGGTCGCGCCGTGGGAAGCCGCACTCGGCGCAACGGTCACGACGCCGACGCCCGACGGCGAGGTCGCGGTGACCGTGCCCGGGAATTCGCCATCCGGAAGACGGCTGCGATTGAAAGGCAAGGGGATTCCCGGCGATCCGCCCGGCAACCTGTACGTGAAGCTGAATATCGTGCTGCCGCCCGCCGACAGCGAGCGGAGCAAGGCCGCCTACGACACCATGCGCCAGTCGTTCGATTTCGACCCGCGCGCGCATTTTTACGGGTGATGCATCATGAAAGAATCCGAAACCGCTTGTCTGCAAGGACAGGTCATCGACGAGTGTGTCGAACTGACGTTCGTCGAGCTGTGCCGGATGAGCGGCGCGTCCGAGGAGGAAGTGACGCTGTGGGTCGCGGAGGGCGCGCTCGATCCGATCGGCGCCGGTCCGCGAGAGTGGCGTTTCAGCGGCGCGGTGCTGCGCCGCGTCGCGATCGCGCAGCGCCTGTCCCGAGACCTGATGATCAACCCGCCCGGCATCGCGCTCGCGCTCGATCTGCTCGACGAGATCGATGCGCTGCGCGCTCGTACCCGGGCTGCCCCGGCCACGCATCGGGAATCGGGGCCGCCCGCGGGCCCCGCCTGATTCGACTGCCCGACGGGCGAGATTGATCACGGGGGCGGCCATGACGAAGCGCGGCCGCCACGATTGCGATCCGAGGAGACTTGATCATGGGAAACGACCTTCGCAAGGCAGCACGAGCGGAAGAATCGCAGCGCGTATGGGAGGGCGGCGAGGGCAGTGACGACGTCGGCCTTCGGCAGTATGTGCGGCGCGTCTACAACTATATGGCCGGAGGCCTGGCGCTGACGGGCGCCATTGCCTACATCGGCGCGTCGACGGGGTTTTACCGCTCGATCGCCGGAACGCCCCTTTTCTGGGTCGTGCTGCTCGCACCGCTGGCGCTGGTCATGTTCCTGAGCTTCCGCATCGAGCACATCAGTTTCGGCGCGGCGCAGATCAGTTTCTGGGCCTACGCAGCGCTGGTCGGGCTCTCCCTTTCCGGCATCTTCCTCGTGTATACGGGCGAGAGCATTGCGCGCGTATTCTTCATCAGCGCGGCCACCTTCGGCGCAACGAGCCTCTATGGCTACTCGACACGGGCCGATCTCTCGCGCTTCGGCTCCTTTCTGTTCATGGGGCTGATCGGCATCATCATCGCGGGGGTCGTGAATCTCTTCCTGGCTTCCTCGGCGCTGCAGTTCGTCGTTTCAGTGATCGGCGTGCTCGTGTTCACGGGGCTCACCGCATACGACACGCAACGCATCAAGCGCCTTTACATAGCCGGCGAGGAGGGCGAGATCGTCGGCAAAAAGGCGATCCTGGGGGCGCTTGCGCTCTATCTCGACTTTCTCAACCTCTTCCTGATGCTGATGCGGCTCCTCGGCAATCGCCGCAGCTAGGTGAACGGTTGCGGATCGGGACCGGGAGCGCCGCGGCAAAGCTGATCGGGACCCACGGAGGTTCTAGGCAAGAGGCGACCGCTACGGATGACGGATTGCGCCACAAGTTTTCACGAGTGTCGCTGATCGGAAACCATCTTGCGCTGATCGCCCACGACTTCCCGTCATTGCGGGAATACATCTTCGCGACCTGGCCAGCCGTCCGGGACTATGGAATCGATCATTAGATGTAAGACGTCAATTTGTTTTCGACCAACCGTAGAACGAGGACGCCACCTACATGATTCTCAACCGTGCCGCAATAGCCGCGAAAGGTTTCCTCTCTCCCGAAATCGACTCAGCCCGCTTGCAGTTGCGCTCCGAACTGGCCACACTCTTCGCAGATGCTGAGGCGGTTTCTGATCGCATCACCGCGTCCTTGTTTGCGGCCGACGTCTCGCACTATGGCGAACATGAGATCTCGGCGCTTTCTTTTTGGTTGAGGTGCCTCGGCGTATGTCAAGGCGGACTCCTACTCGCGGAGCGCGGCATGGCCGCCGAGGGTCTCACTCTGTTGCGGAGCGGCTTCGAGTTCCTCTTCTTCGGGGCTGCGTCGCTTGCAGACCCCAGCGTCTTCAAAAGCCTCACAAACGGCCATGATTTCGAGCGTCGCAAGCAGGCGCGTGAAATGATTCGAGAAGGTCGCGATGGAGGGCACCTGACCGAAGAGCAGATCGCATTGCTGGGCGGAGTTGAGGATGACGTCGACAACCCGAAGGCTGGGCTAAGCGCGTTTGACGCCGCAAAGATCGCAGGGCTGGGCTTCCTCTATGCCTCGGCTTATCGAGGACTCTCAATGATGGCCTCACACGCAACAATGGCCGGCGCCGATAGCGTGCTTGAAGGACAACCTGACGGGAGCGTCAAGGCAGTCTTCGGGCCATCGATGCGCAAAGTCGAGATCACGATCGGGCTGATCGCTCGTTGCCTCAAGATAGGCGAAGAACATTTCACGCCTCTCCTTGTCAGGCACACCTGATCCGCTATGCGTTATCCGCAGAAGCAGGCAGCTTGTCAACTCAAAAACGCGACATCTGTATATGGCTAGAGATCTGGCGCAGGCGCGTCGGCGTCCGCCCATCGGTCACCCAGCGCCGCGATCGCGAAGTAGACGGCACCCATCGCTTCGCAGGAAAGCAGCGCGCCGGCCAGTGCCGTTCGCGTGCCGGCCGAGATCGTTCGCCATGACGTGCCGGCGTCCCGCCGGCGCCCCACAGCGATGCCGATCCGAAGCAACCCCGACAGTACGGCGAATACGCCGAACGCCCGGGGAAGGCCGCTCGCCAACGCAACGATGAAGAGTTGACGTTCCGACATCGCGGTCGTTCTCCCGGTTCGGTCACTCGCGTGACGGTTGCCTATCCTGGCATCCGGTCGTTCGCGGGGGCCATCGGACAAATAACCGATGGAGCCGGCCAGAACTGAGGCATGGCGGCGCGCGACCGTCGTTACTGCGCGTACGAGACGACATCCGTGATGCGCCGATCGGGCGCGATATCGGTGAACGCGTCGATGTCGGCCATGACGTCCGCCGCCTCCGCTGATGCGAACGCGGCGTCCAGCGCGGCCCGGTCCGCGAAGCGGCACATCGCCACGACGATCAGCTCGCTGTCTTCTCGCGCGGGGAAGAAAGCATCGACATATTCGAGCCCGTACCGTTTCCAGGATTTTTCCACCAGCGGAATGTGTTGCTCGACGTAGTAACGGGAATCGAACCGCGTGCCCGCGGCTCGGCGATAGGAAACGACGAAATACATGAGGACCCTCCAGGTCGGACTGACGCAACGGTGAGTGTCGAGACGGGCGACTACGGCCGATTGCGTTCAGGGCCGAAGCCCGGCCGGGCGGCCGCCCGCACCGAGGTCGGCGCGGCGGGTGCGCGTGCGAGCGAGATGCCCAGCGCGGCGCCGGCGGCGAGGAACAACGAAATCGAGAGAAGCGCGACGATGAACGCGTGCGCGATGGCGGCCGGATCCTGGCGCGTGCCGAGGACCGTATAGAAAATTCCGCCGATGATCGCGACGCTGAGCGACGTGCTGACCTGCAGCGTCGAACTGGCGATGCCGGCGATCATGCCGGAAAGCGCCGGTGCGACGCGCCCGGTCACCATGCGCATCAGCGTGGGCAGCGCGAGCCCCTGTCCGAAACCGATGACGAACAGCGCGGCGGCGAGCGGGACGGACGCGAGCGGCATCCCGATCGGCGTGGCATCGATCAACCACGCGAGGCCGACGAGCCCGACGACCTCCAGCCCCATGCCGAACGGATTGACGTAAGCGCCGATGAGACGTGTGCAGAAAGGCGTCGACAACGGGCCGAGCAGGAACCCCACGCCGAACGGCAAGAACACGAGGCCCGCGCTCAGCGCGTCGACGTGCAACGCATTTTGCAGATACACCGAAAACAGCAGGAAAAACGCACCGATCGCGTACAGCAGCAGCGCGATCAGCAACGCCCGTCCCAGCCCTGGCGCGCGCAGCGCGGCCGGATCGAGCAGCGGTGCGCCGCCGCGGCTGCCCAGCCGGCGCTCGTAGCGCCAGAAGAACGCGGCGAGGGTCGGCACCGCGAGCAGCGACACCCATGCCCAGACGGGCCAGCCTGCTTCGCGTCCCTCGATCAGCGGCACGATCAGCGCGCCCAGCGTCAGCATCGACAGCGCGGTGCCGCCGAGGTCGAGCTTGCGCGCATGCTGCGCGCGCGTTTCCTTCAACAGCGGAATCCCGAACAGCACGACCAGAATCGCCAGCGGCAGATTGACGAGGAAGATCGTGCGCCAACCCAGGTTCAACAGGTTCAGTGAGATCAGGATCCCGCCCAGTGCCTGCCCGACCACGGCGGCGAGGCCGAACACCGCGCCATACAAGCTGAGCGCGAGCGGCTTCTCCGCTTCCGGGAAGATTGCCTGGATCGAGGCGAGCGCCTGCGGCGCCATGATCGCGGCCGTCACGCCCTGCAACGCGCGACCGACGATGAGTGTCCACGGCGAGCTAGCGAGGCCGCACAGCATCGAGGCCGTCGCAAATCCGATCAACCCGAGAAAGAACATGCGGCCGCGGCCGAACAGGTCGCCCAACCGCCCGCCGGTGATCAGCGTCACCGCGTACAGTCCGGCATACGACGAAATGACGAGTTGCTCGGCCGACGACGAGGCGCCCAGCTCCGCGCGGATCGACGGCAGCGCGACATTGATGATGAAGAAGTCCAGCGGCGGCAGGAACGCGCCGACGAGCAGGACCGAAAACATCGCCCAGCGACGCGGGTCGGGCAAGACGGGATCATTTTGTGACATCGACGGCTCTCCATACGGAACCAATCGGTTCCAAATTGGGTAAAAAAATTCAGTCGAAGAGGTGCATCGTGCGGTCGACCAGCGCGAGCATGTCGCGCTCGGGTACGCCGGTTTTCCCCAGCACGCGCATGCCTTCGACCTGGCAGACGAGCAAACGCGCCAGCACCTGTTCGTCCTGCTCGGCGATCTCGCCGCTCGCCTGGCCGCGGACGATCGCGCCCGCATAGAGCTGCTGCAGGCGCCGGAACATGCGCCCCGTGCGCTCCGCGATATCCGCGTCGCGCGCGGCCAGTTCGGTGGTCATCGCGATCGCGAGGCACCCCCGCCGACCCGCCTCGCCGACGGACAGGTGCGCATAGCGCAGCAGCGAGTCGCGAATCGCATCCTTCACGGGGCCGGGTTGCGACAGGATGTCCGCGGTCGCCTTGAGCCCGTCGGCCATGTACAGGTCGAGCGCCGCCAGCAGCAGCGCCTTCTTGTCGCCGAATGCCTTGTAGAGACTACCGCGCGACAAGCCGGTGCCGGCCATCAGGTCGGGCAGGGACGCGCCTTCATAGCCGTGGTCCCAGAAAACGTCCATCGCGTCGCGCGCGGCATCGCCAAGTTCGAATTCGCGGGGGCGGCCCACGCCAGCCGGATTTGCCATCGGTCAGTGTCGCAAACGATGCGGTGCTTGAAAGTGGAATTCATTATATGGACCGATCGGTTCCGATGTCAATGTGCATGTAACGGCAGGGCGCGGCGACGGCCGTCCTTCGCGGATGGCCCGGATACGCCCGATCCGTCGAGCCCGCCCTGGCACAGGAGAAGGAGCGGTCGCACATGAACTCGTGCGCTCGCATATGGCGGCCGCTGCGTTGCCCGTATGCATGGCGGGCCGGACGATGCCGCGTCATCCGTCGGACCTCGCGGAACTCGATGGCATTGCGTGCCGGTCGACACCGGCAGGGCGCCTGCGCGCGTGGACGCTGCGCACCGTCGCGGGTGACGAAGCGCCGCGTACATCGCATCGTAGGCCTCGCGTATGATCTGCGGTGACCTCCACGATTTTCCGTGTCCATGCCCACGTTCGACGTCGATGCAAACCAGAACACGCTGCGGGTGTTCGATTCGGTAAGAGCGCTCGCGTTCGTCGGCGACCTCAGCATGGGACAGCCGACCGACCATTCATTGCGCACCGGATGGCTGGCGGCACGACTCGCGCGCGCGGCCGGGCTTGATTCGCAGGCTTGCGATACGGTGCGCGAGGTGGCGCTGCTGCGCTGGTCGGGCTGCACCGCGAACGCGGCGGGCTTCGCCGAAGTGTTCGGCGACGACATCGCGATCAGGCTGGCGATGCTCGAGGGACGATCCGACTGGGCCGCGCCGCTGGAGGCGCTGGGTGGCGCAGCGTCCGTCATGCTGCCGCTCGCGCAGACTCACTGCGAGGTATCGGGAGAGATTGCGAGCATGTCGGGCCTGTCCAGCATGACGGCAACGTCGCTCCGTCACATCTTCGAAACATGGGATGGCGCGGGGTTTCCCGCGAACATGGCTCGCGACGCGGTGCCGATGCCCGTGTTTGTCGTCGCGCTGGCGGGCGATCTGGAGGTTTTCGATCGTACCTATGGCATCGAGCGGGCGCTCGAGCTCATCGAGCAGCGTTCCGACAGTCGATATCCGGCCCATCTCGTCGGAACGGCCGTCAGAAACGCAAACGGCTGGCTGGAGGAGGTCGGGCGCGCGACGCTCGACGATTTCGACGCCGCACTGATCACGCCCGACATGCAACGGACGACCTCGGCCGAACTGATCGCCGATGTGATCGATCTCAAGTTGCCTTGGATGACGGGCTTTTCGCGTGCGGTCGCGACGACTGCGGCAGCATGCTGCAAGCGGCTTGCACTCGATCGAACCGCGCAGGCGCGCGTCTACCAGGCTGCGTTGATTCACGGTATAGGCCGTGCCGCCGTCCCCAACGAGGTGTGGAATCAGCGCGAGACGCTGGCGGCCAGTGCATGGGAAAAGATTCGGCTGGTGCCGTACTGGACGGCGCGCGCCGGCAGGCAAACCGGGGCCCTCGCCGAGGCCGCCGAGCTCGCTTCCCACGCTTACGAGCGGCAGGACGGATCGGGATACTTCCGCGGGGCAGCCGGACGCGCGTTGACGCTCGAGGCGCGTGTGCTGGCAGCCTCGGTAACGTGGGTGGCGCTGCGTTCGCCACGGCCCTGGCGCGACGCGCTGCCGGCCGAAGCCGCCAGGCAGATATTGCGCGAAGAGGTCGAGCGCGGCAGGTTAAGCGACGAAGCGGTCGACGCGATCGTGGAGCCGGCGCCTGCGGGCGGACGGTTCGCGAAACGCGCTACGCAGGGGGCACGGCTGTCGGCGCGGGAGATGGACGTGCTGCGCGTGATCTCGCGCGGCGCGAGCAACAAGGAGGCCGCGCGCGAGCTCGCGATGAGCCCGAGCACCGTGCGCACCCACGTCGAGAGCATGTTTCGCAAGCTCGATTGCTCGACTCGCGCGGCAGCCACACTCAAGGCGTCGGCGATGGGGCTGCTGTAGCGATAAAGCCTTGCCCGTTCGCAACGTATCGTGATTCGGCGATGTCGCCGTCGCGCGAGCGGGCCGCCAGCGCCGGCCAGTCACTCGAACCTCGGTCACTCGACCGATACGCACGGCATGGGTCGTCGCGTAACCTGGGGCGCTTCGATTGCTTCCCGTTCGGTATGGATGCCGTGACGCGCGCGCTGCGACGGCACCGTCAAAACCCGCCATTCATGAATCTACTGTTGCGTTTGTGCCTAACGTTCCTGCTGAGCCGGCGACGTCAGCGACTGCATGTCCTCGACACCTGCGTCACGCCGTTCCGCGTGTGGCCCAACGACCTCGATGTGCTGCGCCACATGACCAATGGCCGCTACTTCGCCATTCTCGATCTGGGGCGGGTCGATCTGTTGCTGCGCTCGCGCGTCTGGCAACGCGTCAATGCGCAAAGGTGGTATCCCGTTGTCACGCTCGAGACGATACGATTTCATCGATCGCTGCAGCTGTGGGAGCGCTACGACGTCACGACGCATGTGATCGGTTGGGACGAAAAACATGTGTTTCTGGAGCAGGGGTTCAGCCGTGGCGGGACCAAGGTCGCGCTCGGCGTCGTGCGAACCCGGTTCCTGAAGCGCGGCGGCGGCACAGTGCCGACCAACGAACTACTGGCGTGGATCGGCGTGACCCAGCCATCGCCCGATCTGCCCGAATGGGTCGTGCAATGGAGCCGGGCCGAGGGCGGGATGGCGGTGCGTGCGGAATCTGTCCTGCAGACTTGACGCACCGCGATGCGTAGCCGGGCGCGGACATGCTGTCAGCGGTCGCCATGGTCTGCGTCCGCGCCGGCAGTATGGCGGTCGGCGTGGCCGACGACATGGACGACATGATCGTCCTGGGGGCAGGGCAGCTCGGCCGCGGCGCGGTGCATGCGCTCGGCAGCTGGGACACGAAGGTGACGGCCACTACCCCCAAAGACGTGGGCAAGCTGACTAGCCGGATCCTGCTCATGGAACCCCGAAGCGTCAACAAACTCGTCCATGTGCCGGCGATACCCTTTCCTATGCGCGCCTAGCCGAGCTCGTCGAGCGGCTCACCGGCTGCGTCTTCGTGAAGACGGCATGGAGTCTCGACAAACTGAACGCCGACCTGGCCGCCGCCCCGACGACGTGATGGCGCGCTATCGGGTCGCTTTCGGGCGCGGTGACGGCATGTGGCGGGATAAATCCGCCACCTTCAATGCGCGCGAAGGGCTGGGCGTGCTCGACGTCGAAGCGTACCTGCGGCTGGCCGGCCCGCGCTGACGCGTCGCTCGGCGGCCTACCGCCATTGTTCCGGCCGGCCGCCTATACATCCGCTCGACAGGAGTCCGACCGGGGTCGGTCGTTCGACCGATACCGGTGCGTCGCGGCAATTGCGATCCTTCTCGTCACGCCCATGTCACCACGGCATGGCGCGTGCACCATCCGCAAGGTTACGAGGAAGTTCGCTTTGAAACGCTCGACGATTCATCCGCTGTGGGTTCGTCTTTTCCACTGGCTCAATGCCGCCGCAGTCATCGCCCTGTGCCTGAGCGGCTGGCAGGTCTACAACGCATCGCCGATTTTCAGGACGGTTACGTTTCCACCTTCCATCACGCTTGGCGGCTGGCTGGGCGGTGCGCTCCTCTGGCACTTCGCGGCGATGTGGATCCTAGTCGGCAACCTGTTCGCCTATCTCGTGCTCGGCATTGCAACAGGGCGGTTGCGCAGGAAGCTGCTGCCGCTTGGCATGCGGGCGGTCCTTTCCGACCTTGCCGCCGCGCTGCGCCGAAAGCTGGGCCACGACGATCCGGCGCAGTACAACGCCGTGCAGAAGTTCGCGTATCTCGGCGCGCTCGTCGATATCGTGCTGCTCGTGCTGTCGGGGCTCACCATCTGGAAACCGGTGCAGTTCCCGGTCCTGCGGACATTGATGGGCGGATTCGACAACGCGCGCATCGTTCATTTCATCGCCATGAGCGTGCTCGTCGGTTTTCTTGCCGTTCACATCGTGATGGTCGCGCTCGTTCCGCGCTCACTGCTTACGATGATTCGAGGGCGTTGATCATGCATAAGCCAAGACGTTCCCCCCACGCCGATCGCGTCTCGCAGCTCGATTCGCATGCGATCGTCAAGGATGCGCGCAACGCACTCCAGTCTACGCACCGCCGCCTGTTCGGCAAGCGGATCCTCACGCTTGGCGGACTGATGCTGCTTTCCGGCTGCGAGCTGACCGACGACCAGTCGGTCAACACGATGCTGCGCCGCGTGTCGTCGTTCAACGACGACGTGCAGGCGTTGCTTTTCGATCCGCGCAAGCTTGCGCCGACCTATCCGGAGTCGATGATCGCGCGGCCCTTTCCGTTCAATGCGTACTACGACATCGACCAGGTGCCGGACGTGGATGCGGCGAGATATCGCCTCCAGCTCGGCGGGCTGGTCAAAGGCAAGCGTGCGTGGACGCTCGACGAGCTCCGTGCGCTGCCGCAGGAAAGCCAGGTCACGCGACATATCTGCATCGAAGGGTGGAGCGCGATCGGGAAGTGGGGCGGCGTGCGATTTTCGGACTTCCTGTTGCGCGCCGGCGCCGACACCACCGCGAAGTACGTCGCGCTGCATTGCGCAGACAACTACTGGACGAGCATCGACATGCCGACTGCGCTCCATCCGCAAACGCTGCTGACGCTCACCTATGACGGCAGCGTCTTGCCGGCGAAGTACGGCTTCCCGATGAAGCTGCGCATGCCGACCAAGCTCGGATACAAGAATCCCAAACATATCGTCGCCATTACGGTGACCAACGCATTCCCGGGTGGTTATTGGGAAAACCAGGGATACAACTGGTTTGGCGGTTCCTGAGCCCTTGGCCCTGGATACCGCGCCGGTGACATTCTCGATCGCAACCTCTTCAAAGGAGCATTCATGTCCATTCGACTCAAACTCGTCGCTTCCGTCGTCGCGGCTACGCTGGCCGGCAGCGCGCTCGCGCAATCCGCCGCGGGCAAGCCCGAGCGCATTCGCGGCGACATCGTCTCGTTTTCCGGCAACAGCCTGAAGGTACACCGCCGCAGCGGCGATACCGTGCTCATCAATATCGCATCGTCGGCCAACGTGAACGCGGTGAAAGCGATTCAGCTTTCCGATATCAAACCCGGTTCCTATGTCGGCGCGGCGGCCATGCCGGGCGAGAACGGCAAGTTGATCGCGAAGGAAGTGCTCGTGTTCCCCGAAGCCGCTCGCGGCATGGGTGAAGGCCACTATGCATGGGATCTCGCCGCGAACAGCACGATGACGAACGCCAACGTCGATACCGTCGTTCAGGGCACGAGCGGGCGTGACCTCAAGCTGTCGTACAAGGGCGGCAGTAACACGATCAACGTACCGTCCGACGCACCGGTCGTGACGCTCATCCCGGCGACGCGCGCCGATTTGTCGACGGGCAGGAAGATCTTCGTCGTGGCCACGCCGGGCAAGGACGGGGCATACGACGGACGCCAGATCGTGGTCGAGAAGGATGGCGTCGCACCTCCGATGTAAGCCGGCCGCCCGGCGGGCGACACGTCGTTCGCCGGCGTGCAACCAGATCAATTCGCGTTCGCGTGTAAATGACTGGCCGGCCACGGCGTGAGCTTGCCGTCCGCGACGTCCTGGATGACCTTAAACCTGTCCAGCTCGCGCATCGTCATGGTGATCGTCCCAGTCGCGTTCATCGCCGGCGCTCCCAAGGGTGCAGACGATCAACCTACAGGCCAAAACACGACATTTTTATTTAGCGGAAACGCGACATCTGAACTTGGGACCTACAAAACTTGTCGTAGCCATTTCAAGATGTCGTGGCGCCAGCTAAATAGAAATGTCCGGTTTTGAGGTTGGGGTTAGGGTTGGTTTTGCTGCCTGTTTGTCCTGGTTTATTCGTTACGCCGTGTCGAAGGCGGGC